>NZ_QAPC01000010.1:0-954 GCF_003069505.1 Francisella-like endosymbiont
GCCCTCTGTAATACCCATTGTAGCACGTGTGTAGCCCTGGTCGTAAGGGCCATGATGACTTGACGTCGTCCCCACCTTCCTCCGCCTTGTCAGCGGCAGTCTCAATAGAGTACCCAACTTAATGATGGTAACTATCAATAGGGGTTGCGCTCGTTGCGGGACTTAACCCAACATTTCACAACACGAGCTGACGACAGCCGTGCAGCACCTGTCACTGCGTTCCCGAAGGCACCAATCTATCTCTAGAAAGCTCGCAGGATGTCAAGACCAGGTAAGGTTCTTCGCGTTGCATCGAATTAAACCACATGCTCCACCGCTTGTGCGGGTCCCCGTCAATTCCTTTGAGTTTTAGCCTTGCGGCCGTAGTCCCCAGGCGGAGTACTTATCGCGTTAGCTGCGCCACTAGAGCCTTTACACCGACTCCAACAGCTAGTACTCATCGTTTACAGCGTGGACTACCAGGGTATCTAATCCTGTTTGATCCCCACGCTTTCGTCCCTCAGTGTCAGTATCGGTCCAGAATGTTGCCTTCGCCATTGGTGTTCCTTCTGATCTCTACGCATTTCACCGCTACACCAGAAATTCCCCATTCCTCTACCGTACTCTAGTTTGCCAGTATCAAATGCAGTTCCAAGGTTGAGCCCTGGGCTTTCACATCTGACTTAACAAACCACCTACAGACCCTTTACGCCCAGTAATTCCGATTAACGCTTGCATCCCCCGTATTACCGCGGCTGCTGGCACGGAGTTAGCCGGTGCTTATTCTTTGGGTAACGTCCTTCCTCAAGGCTATTAACCTCAAAGCTTTCTTCCCCAACTAAAGTGCTTTACAACCCTAAGGCCTTCTTCACACACATGGCATTGCTGGATCAGGGTTGCCCCCATTGTCCAATATTCCTCACTGCTGCCTCCCGTAGGAGTTTGGGCCGTGTCTCAGTCCCAATGTGGCTGATC
>NZ_QAPC01000011.1:0-327 GCF_003069505.1 Francisella-like endosymbiont
TAGCAGAAGAGGATTCGTTAATCACACTAGAAACAGATAAAGCGAGTATGGAAGTTCCTTCTCCAGTTGCTGGTAAAATCACTAAATTAACTGTAAAAGTAGGTGATAAAGTTTCACAAGGAACTGCGATAATGGAAGTTGAGGTTGAGGACAGTATTGATCAAGCTGCTGTTACAAAATCACAACCACAACAAACTAGCCAAGCTCATGCAGCAACTGCAGCGAGTCAAATTGTCGATGTTAAAGTTCCAAATATTGGCGATTATGACAGTGTTGATGTGATTGAAGTATCTGTAAAAGTAGGTGATGAGATAGCAGAAGAGGATT
>NZ_QAPC01000003.1:0-219747 GCF_003069505.1 Francisella-like endosymbiont
TCATGGCCCTTACGACCAGGGCTACACACGTGCTACAATGGGTATTACAGAGGGCTGCGAAGGAGCGATCTGGAGCGAAACTCAAAAAGGTACTCTTAGTCCGGATTGCAGTCTGCAACTCGACTGCATGAAGTCGGAATCGCTAGTAATCGCAGGTCAGAATACTGCGGTGAATACGTTCCCGGGTCTTGTACACACCGCCCGTCACACCATGGGAGTGGGTTGCTCCAGAAGTAGATAGCTTAACGAATGGGCGTTTACCACGGAGTGATTCATGACTGGGGTGAAGTCGTAACAAGGTAGCCGTAGGGGAACCTGCGGCTGGATCACCTCCTTAACGGAAATACGAAAGAATAAGAAATAATCTTTAATTGTTGACCAAGTGATTTAGCATAGTGTTTGTAGGTAATGTATTTTAATGTGAATAAGATACGGGTCTGTGGCTCAGTTGGTTAGAGCGCACCCCTGATAAGGGTGAGGTCGGTAGTTCAAGTCTACTCAGACCCACCAGTTTAGGTTTAGTTGGGGCCATAGCTCAGCTGGGAGAGCACCTGCTTTGCACGCAGGGGGTCAGCGGTTCGATCCCGCTTGGCTCCACCAATATTTTATTTACATGAAGATAGAGATATTTAACAATTCAGCATAGAAATAGACTTAAGAAAATAAGTGCAAGCGGTGGATGCCTTGGCATTTAGAGGCGATGAAGGACGTGATAATCTGCGATAAGCTTCGGTTAGCTGGTAAATAAGCTATGACCAGGAGATTTCCGAATGGGGGAACCCGGCTAGGATAACCTAGTCACTCACTCGATATAGGGTGTAGAGCGAACGAGGGGAACTGAAACATCTAAGTACCCTTAGGAAGAGAAATAAATTGAGATTCCCGTAGTAGTGGCGAGCGAAGTGGGAAGAGCCTGGTATAATTTAGCTGTAATTATAGTAGAACAAGTTGGGAAGCTTGACGATAGAGGGTGATAGTCCCGTATACGAAATAATCACAGTGGAACTAAGCATACGAACAAGTAGGACGGGGCACGTGGAACCTTGTCTGAATATGGGGGGACCATCCTCCAAGGCTAAATACTCCTGAATGACCGATAGTGAACTAGTACCGTGAGGGAAAGGTGAAAAGAACCCTTATAAAGGGAGTGAAATAGAATCTGAAACCGCTTGCATACAAGCAGTAGGAGCATGATTTAGTCATGTGACTGCGTACCTTTTGTATAATGGGTCAGCGAGTTACTTTTAGTGGCGAGGATAACTGAATAAGGGATCCGTAGCGAAAGCGAGTTTTAATAGGGCGACTAGTCGCTAGGAGTAGACCCGAAACCGACGCGATCTATCCATGGCCAGGTTGAAGGTTAGGTAGTACTAACTGGAGGACCGAACCCAATACTGTTGCAAAAGTATGGGATGAGCTGTGGATTGGAGTGAAAGGCTAATCAAGCACGGAGATAGCTGGTTCTCCCCGAAAACTATTTAGGTAGTGCCTTGTGTATAACTCATTGGGGTAAAGCACTGTTTCGACAATGGGGGTTTTACGACCTTACTGACTCGATGCAAACTCAGAATACGATGAAGTTCAATCACGGGAGACACACTGCGGGTGCTAAGATTCGTAGTGGAAAGGGAAACAGCCCAGACCGCCAACTAAGGTCCCTAAGTCATAGCTAAGTGGGAAACGAAGTGGGAAGGCCCAGACAGCCAGGAGGTTGGCTTAGAAGCAGCCACCCTTTAAAGAAAGCGTAATAGCTCACTGGTCGAGTCGGCCTGCACGTAAGATTTAACGGGGCTAAGCTATGCACCGAAGTTGCGGAATATATTTAGTATATTGGTAGGGGAGCGTTCTGTAAGCCGATGAAGGTGAATTGAGAAGTTTGCTGGAGGTATCAGAAGTGCGAATGCTGACATGAGTAACGTAAAATAAGTGAGATTCTTATTGGCCGAAAACCCAAGGATTCCTACGCAATGTTAATCAACGTAGGGTAAGCCGGCCCCTAAGGCGTAACTGAAGAGTGAAGTCGATGGGAAACAGGTTAATATTCCTGTGCCGCTTATATGAACGAAGGAGGGACGGAGAAGGTTAGGTAGGCCTGGCGAATGGTTGTCCAGGTGAAAGTATATAGGTAGAGGTGTTAGGCAAATCCGGCATCTTGTTAATCTGAGATACGAGACGAAGTCAAACTTGTTTGACGAAGCTATTGATACCATGCTTCCAGGAAAAGCTTCTAAGTATATTGTATAAGCGACCGTACTGTAAACCGACACTGGTGGGTAGGTAGAGAATACTAAGGCTATGAGATAACTCTGGTGAAGGAACTAGGCAAAATGACACCGTAACTTTGGAAAAAGGTGTGCCCTTGATGGTGATAAGACTTGCTCTTTGAGCTGTTGAGGGTTGCAGATACCAGGTGGCTGCGACTGTTTATCAAAAACACAGCACTCTGCGAAATCGTAAGATGAAGTATAGGGTGTGACGCCTGCCCGGTGCTGGAAGGTTAATTGAAGGGGTTAGCGCAAGCGAAGCTCTGGATCGAAGCCCCAGTAAACGGCGGCCGTAACTATAACGGTCCTAAGGTAGCGAAATTCCTTGTCGGGTAAGTTCCGACCTGCACGAATGGCGTAACGATGGCCACACTGTCTCCACCAGAGACTCAGTGAAATTGAAATCGCTGTGAAGATGCAGCGTACCCGCGGTTAGACGGAAAGACCCCGTGAACCTTTACTACAGCTTTGCACTGGACTTTGAATATTTATGTGTAGGATAGGTGGGAGACTATGAAGCAGCTACGCCAGTAGTTGTGGAGTCGTCCTTGAAATACCACCCTTGAATATTTGAAGTTCTAACTCAGGAGAAATTCGAGGACAGTGTATGGTTGGTAGTTTGACTGGGACGGTCTCCTCCTAAAGAGTAACGGAGGAGTACGAAGGTGCACTCGGTACGGTCGGAAATCGTGCCAAGAGTATAAAGGCAAAAGTGCGCTTGACTGCGAGAGTGACGGCTCGAGCAGGTACGAAAGTAGGTCTTAGTGATCCGGTGGTCCCGAATGGAAGGGCCATCGCTCAACGGATAAAAGGTACTCCGGGGATAACAGGCTGATTCCTCCCAAGAGTTCATATCGACGGAGGAGTTTGGCACCTCGATGTCGGCTCATCACATCCTGGGGCTGAAGCAGGTCCCAAGGGTATGGCTGTTCGCCATTTAAAGTGGTACGCGAGCTGGGTTCAGAACGTCGTGAGACAGTTCGGTCCCTATCTGCCGTGGGCGTTAGAGATTTGAGAAGAGTTGCTCCTAGTACGAGAGGACCGGAGTGAACGAACCACTGGTGTTCCGGTTGTTTCGCCAGAAGCATTGCCGGGTAGCTACGTTCGGACGGGATAAACGCTGAAAGCATCTAAGTGTGAAGCCTCCCTTCAAGATTAGATCTCTCTGATGTAAATCAGTAAGGAACGTTGGAGACTACGACGTTGATAGGCTGGGTGTGGAAGTACAGCAATGTATGAAGCTTACCAGTACTAATGATCCGAGAGACTTAAGTCTATTTCTATGCTGAATTGTTAAATATCTTTGTAACCCCAAAACACAGTTTTGACGATGATAGCTTGTAGGAACCACCTGATCCCATTCCGAACTCAGAAGTGAAACTACAAAACGCCGATGATAGTCTGGCATTGCCCAGGTGAAAGTAGGTAGTCGCCATCTTATTAATTTATCCAAAGACTTATCGTGATAAGCTCAAATACAATGCCTCATAAAAATATGAGGCTTGTTGTTTCTAATGTAATATAAATTATTCTTTCATCTTTTTTATTAGGTTTCGATATTTGCCAGTTGAGTTTAATTTGATCTGTAAAAACTTCAATAACAGCAGAATATAGATCATCAATACAAACATGATCTTGCTCGTTTTGTCATAAATTATGCTTTATGTGTATTAGATAAAAAAGTTTGACAAGGTTATTTTAACAAAAGCGCGCATGAGATAGGCTTATGCGATTACTATCAATACTTTGCCAGAGATATTAATTTTAAAGAGCTGTCTTTTTTGAAATAGATACTATTATTATTCTGTTGTACTGTAATAGTTCCGTGACCATAGACATTCCAGCCAGTTAGAGATTTTTTGCCACATTTAGAACTAAATTCAAAGTATTTTACTTGGAGTAATTTTGAAAATAAATCCACAGCAATTAATAGTGATTCTAATTAAGGCTATTATAGGAAAATTTCGTTATAGAAGTCAGCATTATTTGCTTAGTTATTAAAATAGAGTTATTATTCATAGCGTTTAACAAAAAATATAATTGATATATGAATTCTAGATCTATTGGTTCAGTTTTTTTGATAATAGGTACTATAATTGGTGCAGGTATGCTATCGCTACCTTTGATAGTTGCATCGTGTGGCTTTACTATGGCAATAATCCTTTTAATTTTATCTTGGAGTGTGATGTATATAACTGCACTTAAACTACTAAGAGTTTGTGCTAAGTATCCATTGGGTGTCAATTTTACATCGATGATGCAATCACAAGTGTCAAAAGAATATTTGATATTTTTTAGTTTTATTTATTTGTTATTGTTGTATTCTTTAATGTCTGCATATACCACACAAGGCTCATCTCTTGTAAGTGGTATAACTAGCCTAGATAATTCTAATAAAACTCAAGTAGGGTTATCTGCTGTTATCTTCACACTAACTTTTGGTGCACTAATGTTTAGTTATAGAGTCAGTGACTATACAAATAGATTTTTTGTGATAGTTAAATTTTTATTTTTTGCAGTTGCTGTATTTATTATGTTATTTTATATAAATCTAAGTTATTTAAGCAGAGCGCCTCTTAGCCTATCAGCGTTTATCTTTGCTTGGCCGACTTTATTACCATCATTTGGGTTTCATAATATAATTCCTGTTATTTATGAATATCAAAAAGGTGATATTAGTAAGATTAAAAAAAGTATTCTTATTGGTAGTCTAAGTGTTCTAATGATTTATATTATCTGGATATTTTTGGCTTTAGCACTTATTCCACAGCAAGGATTACATAGCTATCAAACATTATTTAGTTCTGGTAATAACACCCTAGCAGGGTTGGTAGCAGAGATTAGAGAGGTATCAGGTTCAGGGCTTTTAGAAGCATGGTTAAATACATTTATTCATATTGCAATTATTACATCTTTTATTGGGGTTGGTATTTCATTAATGCATTATATTTACGATTTGTTTACGCGTTATAATAGACAAATAGGTAATCTAGCTCTGGGGTTGATATGTTTTATCCCACCATTGATTTTCACTATTTTTTATCCGCGTGGTTTTATATTAGCTTTACAATATGCAGCAATATTTGCAGTGATAATATTTGTTTATACACCATCTTTCCTAAGTAGAAAATCCGATCTTAAAGTCTACTGTTCAAATCTTTATGTGATATCTATGGGTAGCGTAGTTATATTTTTCGAGATTTTTAACTTATGTTTTGATATTAATCCTTTTGGTGGCTTTTAAATAGTCGATGATAATTTGAGTTAGAACATATATAATATATGATTAGCATTTTTATAAATATAAGGTTTTGGCGTTATGAGATTTTTAGATGAAGTAGTTATTAAGCTTCAAGCTGGTAAAGGTGGTAATGGTTGTGTAAGTTTTCGTCGTGAAAAATATGTTCCACATGGTGGTCCTGATGGCGGCGATGGTGGTAATGGTGGCAGTATTTATCTAAAAGCTGATGAAAATGTAAACACCTTGATTGATTACCGTTATAAAAGAGAATATTACGCTGAGAATGGTCATCATGGTGAGGGGCGTAATTGCTATGGTAAAACTGGCGAAGATTTATATCTAGTTGTACCGGTTGGTACTAGTGTTTTTGATATAGATACAAATAAAAAAATCGGTGAAGTGCTACAACATGGACAAACTTTTAAGCTAGTCTCAGGAGGTAAAAGAGGTATTGGTAATACACACTTTAAAAGTAGTACAAACCAGGCGCCGAGAAAGTTTACCTTGGGTGAAGAAGGTGAGTACAAAGAGGTCCGGCTAGAGCTTAATCTATTAGCAGATGTTGCTTTGTTAGGTTTACCAAATGCCGGTAAGTCAACGCTTATTCGCTCAGTATCTGAAGCAACGCCAAAAGTTGCTGATTACCCATTTACAACAATGTATCCTCATTTAGGAGTTGTCAAAGTTGGTGTAGATAGTTTTGTGATGGCAGATATCCCAGGAGTAATTGATGGAGCTGCTGAAGGTGCTGGACTTGGACCTAGATTCTTAAAGCATCTAACTAGAGCTAGATGTGTATTGCATGTTGTTGATATTTGTCCGTTTAATGAGTCGGATCCTGTTGAAAACTATTTTGTTGTTGAGAAAGAACTGGAGAAGTATAGTCAAGAGCTATTTGATAAACCAAGATTTTTAGTTATCAACAAAATTGATTTACTTGCTGATAAAATCGAACACAAGTGCCAAGAGTTCGTTGAGCACATAGGTTATAAAGGTAATTACTATACAATATCAGCAGCTACGAAAAAAGGAACAGATGAGTTGGCTAAAAAACTTAATGAGTTTTTACAAAAGCAAGAGTAAATATAGATGAAAATAAAAAATCTTATATTTGGTTCACCAATTCCTAATGCAAAACAACAAGAGCAAAAAATAGGCTTGTTTGCTGGTTTTGCAATACTTTCTTCAAATGCACTATCTTCTGTGTCGTATGCTATTGGAGAGGTGTTTATAGTTTTGGCAACTGCTGGAGCAGCAGCTGTTATGCAATACTCGATTGAAGTAGCGCTAATGGTGATATTGCTGATATTGTTGATGAGTTTTTCATATGCACAAATTATACGCGCTCATCCAGAGGGTGGTGGTTCATATTCTATAATTAAAACACACTTTAATGAAAAACTTTTGCTGTTAACTTCGGCATCTCTTATTATTGATTATATTCTTACAGTGGCAGTTTCTGTTTCTACAGCAGCGGTGGCGATTAGTTCGGCTTTTCCTGTTTTAGATGATTATAGTGTTAGGTTAGCTTTGGGTCTTTTGGCACTTTTGATGATTATAAATCTTCGCGGCGTTAAATCCACAGCAAAGATTTTTATCTGGCCAACCTATATGTTTATTGTCTCAATTATTATCATGATAATTGTAGGGATATATCAGTATAATCATAACTCTTTACAGACATTTACACATACAAAAAATCAACTTGATCAGATGCAGTCTTCAATGGGTGTTTTAACTATAACTCTTGTACTGCGCGCTTTTTCATCAGGTAGTGCTGCGTTAACAGGTATTGAATCATATGCAAATGGAGTTTCAGCTTACAAGTCTCCAAACTTAGCCAAATCAATAATTGGTTTGTTACTTATGACGTTCTTATCGGTAGTGATGTTTGCTGGAGTAACTTTTATCTCTGCAAAAACAAGAATATTGCCAGATTTTTCAGAAAGTGTGCTATCACAAGTTGCTCACCAAGTTTTAGGTAATGGTTTTTTATATTATTTTTTACAAGCATCTACCTGTTTGATTCTACTTATAGCAGCTAACACTTGTTTTACTGGATTTCCTATTTTAGCTTCAATTATGAGTAAGGATAACTACCTTCCTGAACAGCTACAGCGTGTCGGTGATAGATTTGCATTTAGAAATGGGATTATGATGCTAACTGCATTATCGGCAATCTTGGTTATAATATTTGATGCTAAAGTTAGCCGCTTGATACCATTATATGCTTTTGGTGTTTTTATTGCATTTACACTTTGTCAAGCTGGATTGGTTAAGTACTGGTATGGGAATAAGCGTTCATATAGAAGTTGGGGAATTAGAACATTTATAAATGCCTTTGGCTGTGTTGCTACATTTGTAGTATTAATTATAATCGTTGAGAGTAAATTTTTTAAAGGCGTTTGGATTGTGATAATTGCGATCTCGATTATCATGTATGGTTTATATGCGATAAAAACTCATTATATAAGGAGAGAGCATAATCTAGCACTAAGTGTTGATGAGGCAATTGTAAATGCTTGTATACATGAAAACCTGAAACCAAAAATAGTTGTATTAGTTTCACGTATTCACCGTGGCACAATAGAGGCGCTAAGATTAGCAAGAAATCTATCTGATGATATTACTCCAGTTTTTGTTTCGGCAAATCAAAAGAAAATCGAAAAAATTAAAACCGAATGGAAAAATTTAGCTTTCAAAGAAAAGCTCTTGATAATGCGACCTGTATATAACTCGTTTATAACCCCAGTATTGCAAATTTTGCATAAAAATGACCTAAGAGACCCAGAACGAGGCTATTCTGTAGTAATAATCCCAGAAGTTGTAAATACAAAATGGTGGTACTTCTTACTACATAATCAAAATTCGCGCATGATTAAATTAGCTATAGCAGCAATGGATAAAAAGATGACAAAACTGCTACTAGAGTAGTAATTTCAGTTCCATATAAAGCAGAATAGATGAGAGATTTTTTTAGAAATTACTGGCTGGTATCTAGAGATTTTTGGAGCTCTAAAGCAGGTTTAGTAGCTTTGTTGATCTTGGCTGTATGTGTAGTGTTTGAGTTTACTAGTGTTGGTTTAAGTGTTTATTTAAACTATTGGTATGTTGCCTTCTACAATGCTGTAGAGCAATATGACAAGCAAACATTATTGCGCCAACTAGTAATATTTGCTGCGATTACTTCAGTGATGTTGTTAAATAGTTTTTTGGCATATTTTTATGGTTAGTATCTGATAATCTTTATGCATAAATCAATCGCAGAGAATTATGTCAGTAATTGGCTTAATTCTAAAAGTTATCTAAGTTGTGCCCCAATTTATGACAATCCTGAAGAACACATTAGTTATGATATACAGCAGCTTATTATTCTTTCAAAGAATATGTTTTTGACAATCATTCATAGTGTCTCAACATGTTTCTTTCTCTATTATTTTGTGTGGGTTATCTAGGGTATTATCCTTATCATTATATGGTTATGAATTTAATATCTATGGTTATTTTTTTTGGGTTGTGATAGTTTTAGGAATAATAAATGTTTGGGCTGTTTTTATGATTGGTAAGCCTTTAAAAGAGCTTTTATATAGTCAGCAGAAATATGAAGCAGACTTTAGATATGGCCTATCTATAGTTAGAAATAATAAAAACTCCATTTATGATAATCAGTTTGAAAAAAGAGAATATGTTTTATCAAGGAAGAATTTTAATAAGGTTGTTGATAATTTTTATAAAGTTACATTCTATAAGGCAAAAATAGATATTATCAGAAGTTTTTTTGTACAAATATATTGCTTGACTGGAACAATTTTAGCATTACCACGCTATCTTGCTAAAAGTATTAGTTTTGGACAGATTATACAGGTACAGTCAGTATTTTACAATGTCATTTCTCCAATGTTATTTCTAGTTTTTGGGTATGAGAATTTAGCTGAGTTAAGAACTAATGTTAGTAGGCTTTCTGAGCTTAAAAAATCGATGCAGACTTCACAATAGCAGAACAATACTAGAATAATAAATTGTCAGTAACAAGCTTTAATAACGCTAGAAAATATAACTAAACAAGATGACGTTTTGCTTAAAAATATAACTTTTCATTAGTTAAAGTAGAAGAACTTTTTATATATAGGCAAATTGGGATAGGTAAAACGAACTTACTAAGAGTTATAAATGGTCATAGTGATAATTTTATCGGTAAAATAGTTCTCAACAAAATACCTAAAATATTTTTTTATCACAGCGCCCATATTTCCCTAAGGATGATTTTAAAAGAGCAGTGTTTTATCCATATTTTGCTAATATTCCAGCAGATGATACTTGATTTCTTAGGAATAGACTATTTGGCTAAATTTATAAATACTATTCATGAGTGGAGGAATATCCTATCTTCCGGAGAACAGCAAAAGCTGCGATTATGTAAAATATTTACTAAAGATTATGATTTGATTTTGCTTGATGAGGCAACTTCGAATATAGATGCTAACTTAGAGAAAAAATCTATCAGTTACTCAAAAATAAAGGCCTAGCATATATTTCAGTTAGTCATAATGACAGAGTCAAAGCGTATCATGATAAAGTTATCGAACTTACTAGTGATTGATTAGAAGATGGACAATAATACTAGCAAAATAGCCTAGAGCAATAGCCCAAGTCCACTTTAGATGTTGGACAAAAGTGTATTTGCCTTTAGATTTACCCATTACAGCAACACCAGCAGCGGATCCAATGGCCAATAAACTACCACCAGCACCAGTGGTAAGTGTGATTAAGAGCCATTGAGCATGCTCCATAGCTGGGTTCATGCTTAATACAGCAAACATAACAGGGGTGTTATCAATAATAGCTGAGAGTATACCAATTATAGTGTTTGCTTGAGTATGTGCCGAAAATAAAGTTGGAGCTATCGACTGCATATCCGAGTAGATATATTGAGAAGCAATACCTAAGTAACCAAGAGCAGCAAGTCCTTGCACTGAGACTAAGATGCCATAGAAGAACAGTAGAGTATCCCACTCTGCTTCTTTAACTTTATCGAAAATATCAAAAGCATGTGGAGGCATTTTATGACCTTTAGGATTTTTATTTTCATAAGCTATTTTTAGACCATAGAAGTAGTTATAAATCATTACATAGCTAAAACCTGTCATCATCCCTAGTGATGGTGGAAGGTGAAGCATATGTTCAAATGATACAGCTGTAGCTATTGTCAGGATAAATAACATTATTACTGGAATAGCACCACGTTTAAGTTCAACTTTTTCTTCAATTATTGACTGAGTTTCCATTTTAGGTATAAAAAAACTCATAATAATAGCAGGAACTAAGAAGTTGACAAGTGATGGTAAAAATACAGCAAAAAATTCAGTAAACTTGATAACTCCTGTTTGCCAAACCATAAGCGTAGTAATATCGCCAAATGGCGAAAACGCTCCACCAGCATTTGCGGCAACTACGACATTCACACAAGCCATGGTTATAAATTTTTTATTATCTTTACCGATAGATATTACAACAGTACTCATAACTAAAGCCGTAGTTAAGTTATCAGTAACAGCTGATAAGAAAAAAGCAATTATACCGGTAAGCCAAAAAGTTGTTAAATAACCAAAACCAGCGCGTAAAAAAGAACTTTTTAGTTTGGCAAAAACATTTCTATCTTCCATTAAATTTATATATGCCATAGCAACCAATAAGAAAAGTAGAAGCTCTCCATACTCTGTCATAATATGGTTGAAATTACTATGAACAATATTATTAGCATCCAAAGATTCGCCAACAATAGCTACTAGGATCCAGATTACCCCAGCAGCAACAATTACAGGCTTTGATTTGTTTAATTTAGTAAAATCCTCTGTCATTACTAGTAGATAAGCTAAAATAAATACTACTATAGCTGCTATTGCTAAAGGGTGATTAACTGCATGGAAACTAACAGCACTTAGTGTTTTTTCATCTTTTGCAAATGACAGTATTGGTAGTATAATTGACAAAATTAGTATAATCTTTTTGTACATTTTATTTGATAAAACTCTTTGAATAACAGCTATTATAACATCGACAATCATATAATTAAAACTAAACTAAACTAAACAAGCTGATCTTATAAGTCTTAATATACTAAATGAGTAACATATTTTTATTATTAATGTTATAATGACTAACTATTCAATAATAAATACAAGAGTGTTTCTTATGTAGAAATATTCTCCATTAAAGACTATTCTTATCTTAGGACCTATGGTTTTTGCTTTTGCATTAGCTATGGATGTATATATGCCTGTTCTACCTTATATGCGTGAAGCTCTACATACGACTCAGCAGATGGTGCAAGTGACGTTATCTTTATTTTTGGTCGTGACAGGTGTCGGACAGCTTTTCTTGGGGCTTTTATCTGACCAGTTTGGTAGATTTAGAGTTATTCTATTATCGGCAATATTGTTTGTTATAGGCTCTGTCCTTTGTGCTTTATCGAGTAATATAGAGCTTTTGATAGCTTCTAGAGTAGTGCAGGGGTTAGGCTGCTGTGGTTTATCTGTTTGTGCTTTTGCAATTATTCGCGATACCTTTTCAGGTAAAACAAGCTCGATGGTTTATAGTTTTATAAATGTGATTATATCAGTCTCTCCTATTATAGGACCTTTAATAGGCGTACAATTAACTATTAATTTTCGTTGGCAATCAGCATTTGTATTCCTTACTGGATTAGCATTTGCAGCATTTTTGATAGTGGTGATATTTGTCAAAGAGAAGTTTACTTGTAGAAAGGCGTAAAAAAATGTCTTGGAATGTATTTGCAAGATATTTATATGTAGCTAAGTCTTTGCAGTTTTGGGCATATTCATTAGCAGCTGTATCTGGAATGGCTTCATTTTTTATATTATTTTCGATGACACCTTATATTATCAATTATCTAAGGTATCCAATATCTGAAATATATGTGACATTTGGTTTAGCAGGATTAGCATTTTGATAGGCTCTTTATTCGCAGGCATTATAGTTAATGCGTTAGGTGTTTACAAAACAGCTTTGTTAGGAGTTGCATGTGTTTTTGCTGCAGGTATTTTATCATTAAGTATTTATGAAATATGGGGATTAAGCTTGTGGGGATTTTTTGCTCCATGTTTTTTAGCAACATTTGGTTGTGCACTTACTGCAGGTACTGGAGCAAGTGGTAGTATGGAGCTTTTTTATGAAATAGCAGGTGTTGCTGCAGCATTATTTGGAACTATGGAGTTTGCTATTAGTGGAGTTATAGGAAGTATAGCAATGTTATTTCCTGCTACTAGTTCTCTACCTATTGCCATTACAATTATTATTATGTCAATAGTTTGCTTTATACTTTTACTCTTAATAAAAGTTAAAACAAATTAAAATATGACCTTTTGTTAAATTTTCAATTTTTAGACTATCATTACTAATAGTTTTTTATAACAAGAAACGATCATAGTCAGCAGATGCTTGCTTAAGTTTAATAATATCTAATGCACATAAATACCTTTTTAGATATTTAAACTTTTTTGGATCCCAATTATAAATATGTAAGCTTAGCAAGTCATTTATAATTTCTTTACTAAATCGATATTTTAATAGTTTAGCTGGAGATCCAGCAACAATACATATGGTTCAACATTTTTGGTGACAACTGTATTAGATGCCAGAATAGCACCTTCACCAATAGTAATTCTTAGTATGATTATAATTTTCGTCCCCAGCCAAGCCCGTCATTAATATGAGTATCTCTCTTGCCAATATAAGCTTCTTCAATAAACTTCATAAATGGTACAAGCAAAACCAGTCCGATCTGTGAGTATGGTTACCGCCCATCATAATAATAACTTCTAGAGTGATGCAAACGTAATTTCCAATATATAACTTGTTATGGGCCACCTTGCTTCCCATTGTTTGCTTATCTCATCACTATAAAGATAGCAAACAACAGATTCTTCAAAACCAGAATCCCAACAGTCACTATATTAGCTATTTTCTCCCTTTAGTTATAATATTAGTGTTTTTAACATTCTCATGTAGAAGTTGTACTTTTAACCAGTGTTTCTTAGACATTTGTATTTATCCGCACTATAGATTTTTAATCATCAAAGCAAACTTCATATCTTCAGCTGTAACATTATCAAACTTTATCTTAACTTGATAGCCGCTACCTTTTGCTTCTTCCATATGTTTACCATCCTTATCTTGCATATTATCTAAGATAATTTCACGGCTACCAGATGGTAACATTAGTTCGATACTATCACCAATCTTTATTTTGTTGCGGACATTGATATCAGCATAACCAGTATGTTCATCAAAGTTTGTGATTTCACCAACAAATTGTTGTGTAGAACTGCGTGAATCAGAATTATCATATTTTTGATACTCATCGTGGACATGGCGACGATAGAAGCCTTCTGTATAACCTCTGTGTGCAAGACCTTCAAGCTTATCCATCAGCGTCATATCAAAAGGTTTACCGGCTAGAGCATCTTTGATTGCTTGGTCATAAAGTTGAGCTGTTCTTGCGGCATAAAAGAATGATTTAGTTCGCCCCTCAATTTTAAAGCAGTCAATTCCTATTTTCATCATAGTTTCTACATGTTGTATTGCACGCAGGTCCTTTGAGTTCATAATATAAGTGCCATGCTCATCCTCAAACATCGGATTATATTGGCCAGGCTCTTTCTCATTTTCTATCAAGACAACTTTATCAGATGGTATACCAATACCTAAAGTAGATTGCTGTACTGGCTCAAAATTGCCACATTCGTTTTGTTTTGCTTCGGCAACTTTATAGCTATTACGACACGCGTTGTTACAAACACCTTGATTAGGATCTCTATGGCTATAATATCCTGATAGTAAACATCTACCAGAGTAAGCCATACAAAGAGAACCGTGAACAAATGTTTCAATTTCCATATCTAGACAATGTTCTTTAATCTCAGCAATCTCTTTTAGCGATAACTCTCTTGATAGCACAACACGCTTTATCCCAAGTTTTTGCCAGAATTTAACAGTTTGATAATTTACTGCATTTGCTTGTACTGATAGATGTATTTCTTGATCTGGAAAGTGCTCTCTAACAAGCATTATCATTCCTGGATCAGACATAATCATCGCATCAGGCTTAAGAGCTATTACTGGAGTTATATCTTTTATGTAAGTTTTTATTTTTGCATTATGCGATGCGATATTATTAGCAAGCATTATTTTTTTGCCTTGAGCATGAGCCTCAGTAATCGCTGTCTCAAGGATTTCTAACTTTGAAAACTCATTATTTCTTGCTCTTAGGCTATATCTGGGCTGGCCGATGTATACAGCATCTGCTCCATATGCAAAAGCATAGCGCATCGCCTGTAGCGTGCCTGCAGGGGATAGTAATTCAGGTCTTTTCATTTATGCTTATATCCTTTGATTTAGTATTTATTAATTTAATTTTTAGAAAGTGAATAATTTACTCTAAGTATTTTAACTTTTTATTTTTTGTCTATAAAGATTTATTTTTAAATCCAGAATAAACAAACATGCAGAAATTAGGCAATATTATAACTATATTTAATTAAATGAACACCTATATCAGTAAATCAGTAAAGGTAAATGTCTGAAATTTCGTGTTAGTTGAATTGCAGCTGTCATTTATCTTGTATTAGAATGTTGATATAAAATAATAACTCAAAGCAAAAAGTAGTAAGGTTCCTTTTGCTGTGGTATTATGATATTATCTTTTGTCTGATATAGCGGATGAAATTTACTTCTTAAATTTAATAGGATCTAATATGAATTTTGAGCTTGCTAGAGAAAATATGGTAAAGCAACAAGTTTTTACTGAAGGGCTTTCTTTAGATGGTGTTGCTAAAATTATGGCAGATATTCCTAGAGAAATTTTTTTACCGAGAGAACTTCAAGGTTTAGCTTATTGTGATACAAATTTAATTGTAGGCGAAAAAGAATTAAGAAGTCCGATGTTTACAGCTAAGCTTGTAGAGGCATTAGCTATCAAATCTAACGATAATATCTTAAAACTCGGGTTAGAAAGTGGTTATCCAATAGCCTTAATAGCTAAATTATGTAAAAGTGTCGAACTTGTTGATTATGATGAGCAAAGTTTAGCTTTAGTAAGGCGTCAGCTAGCAAATATTGATATATATAATGTTGAATTTAATAATGCTGAGCATATAACCAATATTATCAAAAATGGTAAAAAATATAATTGTATATATATATCAAATGTGGTCAAAGAAGATGAGATTGATGAATCACTATTAGGACTTCTTGAGACTAATGGTAGACTAATATTTGTCGTTAGAACAGCTATTTGTGATAAAGCTTACTTGATAACTAAAATACCAAAACAAACATACGAAAAGAGTTTTCTCTTTAACACATACAATAAGTAAATGATACTATGAAAAAGTTGACATTATACCTCTTAGGTTTTTTTGGGTTCTGTCTAGCGTTAGCTAATGAGGATACAACTGTTCCTAACTATAACTATGCAGGAAGACCTATAGGTACTGATGTTGCTGAAAACCCGTATAGTGTCGAAAAACAATATGCCAAAGCTGATCAGATTAAACGGGGCAATAGATTCTATAACCTTAAAAAAGCTGATGAAGTTGAGATGGTTGGTGATACTGAGGATAAGTACTATAGTTTAGTTGATATATATAAACTAGCTGCTGAACATAATGCTGATTATCAAACAGCAAGATCAACTTTTGCGGCAAATGTTGAAACTGTGCCGACAGCGTTAGGTGCATTATTACCACAGGTTGATTTTAATTATAACCTTAGAAGAGATTTGTATAATCAGTTTGGCGGTAGAGTCAATGACACTGCAAATGTGGTAAATTTTAGTGGTTCTCAGGTTCTCTTTGATTGGAGTAAATGGAAGACATATACCCAAGCAACATATTTGCAAAAATCGTATGCGATGATTTATGCTAAAGCTGAACAGATACTTATAACTGATACGGTTACTGCATATTTTGAGCTGTTAAGAGCAGAGCAGGCGCTACAGTTTCAGTTTGCTAACGAAGCTTGGAACAAAAAGTTATATTTGACTCAAAAGTATCAGTATAATTCAGGTATGGTTTCGTATGCTTATTTTAAAACTACGGATGCACAATATCGTCAAGCAATCGCTGATAGAGTTAATGCGCAAAGAAATTTCATTAATGCCAAAGCTGTGATAGCTAAACTTATCGGTAAGCGTATAAGTTCGATTTTATATATATCAAAAGATACTGAGTTTGGTAATCCAGTTCCTGATGACATTAACTATCGGTTAAATACTACTGAGAAGTATAATCTCGATATTGCGCAGAAAAAATTTGAATACGAAGCAGCACAAGAGAGGGTTGGCATTCAATGGAGTAATTTTTTTCCTAAAGCTAATTTAACTGGTGGCATAATGATGTCTCGTAATGTTCTTTCTGCTTCACCAGCACGAATAGCTGAAATGCCAACTAAATATGATGTTGCTAATATCGGTGGCGAAGTTAACTGGAATTTATTAAGAGGAGGTTCTGATTATGCGCAACTTACACAGGCTAGTTATGATAATCAAGCAGCTGACTATGTGTTACTACAGACTAAAAGAGAAGTTTATGCTAGTACAGTAAGAGGCATATCAAACAATCGTCCTTGATGCATAGAATTGAGGCCTTTAGAAAGTCCGTATATTCAGGTATAGCTTCTGTAAAAGCAATATTAGAAGGTTTTGAAGCAGGGACATAAACAATCGTTGACTTGCTTAACCGTCAGGCAATACTTGTCCAAGCACAGCTATCATTTACAGATGCTATATTCAACTATGTTGAGGATTATGTGCGCTTAAAACAATTGCAGGGAAGCTTGACATACAAAGATATTGAATACACCAATAGTATTTTAGGAACCACAGATATAATATCGCAGATTGTAACGGAGTAATTAGTTTGATGTCGCAAGTCTCAGCTTTTATTTTAGATTTTGAGAAATATAAAGCTAAGCACCTTAAATCATGGTTTTTTAGTAGAAATATAGATTTATCTCAGCTTACAAACAAGCAAAAAATATTTTCGCAGTTTATTCGTTATTTTGTTTTAGAAGAGTTTTATCATATTTCTTCACCAGTTTTTTTAAATCAGCATGGTAAACCTTACTTAGAGGATAATAGTATTTTTTTTAATATTAGTCATACACTGACAAAGCTTATAATTGTCGTTGCTGATCAAGAGATTGGTGTAGATATTGAAAAGCTATCAGCTAGACAAAATATTCTTAGGATCGCACAGCGTTACTTTAGTGAATTAGAATGCTACGAGCTAACTATTAGCGATAATCCTAATAAGGATTTTTATACTTTATGGACACTCAAAGAAGCTCAAGTAAAAAGAAATTTACTCGGAATAGCAAAAGGCTTTAAAAGTGCTAATTTTAGCAAAGTTAATAACTTCTGGCTTAGTAATACTTATCCAGATGATTTTGTGACATTTTTTTATGACAAATTAATAATCTCAATATGTTATAAAAATATCGCCACGGAGAAAATTAATTTATTCGAGATAGTAGATTTTAAATTTAAACAGATACAACTCTAGGGAGAAGATTATGGCGCGCTACATGGCAAAAATGATATTTTTGATAATCTAGATTTTTTGAACTATCTTTGCCTAATTTTAAACTTCCACTAAATTCACAAGATCCACTACAAGTTTATCAAGAAATCAAAGATGAACTAATGCTAGATGGTAACTTAAAGCAGAATTTAGCTACCTTTTGTCAAACACAAGTCGATGATTTTATCCATAGGCTTTATGAATGATTGTATTAATAAAAATATGATTGATAAAGATGAATACCAGCAGACTGCCAAAATAGAATCGAGCTCTGTGTAAATATCTTGGTAAATTTGTGGAATGCAGCTATTAAAAATGCTATAGTGCTGCTCAACTACTGGTTAATCAGAGGCAGCTGTGCTTTGGCGGTATGGCGATTAAGTGGCGCTGGCGCGACAAGATGAAAGCCCAAAGTAAAGATTATTCAAAGCCAGACTTAGTTACCGGACCTGTGCAAGTATGCTGGCATAAGTTTGCTAGATATTGGGATATAGAGCTTAGAGAGATAACTATGTCTCGAAATAGCTTGATAATAACACCACAAGCTGTATTAGAAAGGTGTGATAAAAATACTATAGGGGTTTGTGCCAACTCTTGGATTAACTTTTACAGGACAATATGAACTAGTCGAAGAGTTATGTAAAGTTCTTGATGATTTTGAAAATAAATAGGTTTAGATATTCTGGTTCATGTTGATGCAGTATCAGGAGGTTTCTTGGCTCCGTTTATAGATCCAGATTTAAAGTGAGATTTTAGATTATCTCGTGTCAAATCAATCAAAATGCATCAGGACATAAGTTTGGCCTATCTACACTTGGTGTTGGTTGGGTTGTCTGGGATGATGAAAAGTACTTATCAGAGGATTAGACTTTTAATGTTAATTACTTAGGTGGTAATATGCTAACATTTGCACTGAATTTCTCACGGCCTGGTTGGCCAGATAGTAGCGCAGTATTACAATTTTGTTAGGATAGGTTTTGAAGGTTATAAGAGAGTTTATCAGATTTGCTATGATGTTGCAAAATTATATAGCTAATAAATTAGAAGAGAATGGATATTTTTGAAATTATTTATGCTGGTGAGGGAGGTAGGTATTCCTGCTGTTAGCTGGTCACTTAAAACAACTAAAGAGTATAGTTTGTTTGATATATCTGAAATCCACACTAAAGGTTGGCAAATAGAGGTTTACACAATGTCAAGGAATCACGAAGATCTAGTGATTCTACGCATGCTAGTTAGAAGAGGCTTTAGCTATGACTTGGCACAGTTGATAATTAGAGATTTAGTCGTGGTGATTGATTCATTAGAGGTAAAATCAAAAACATTGAAAAGGAGTAATTTTGCGCATTAGCATTTCAGATAATTTTGATTAATTTATAGTGTTAAATATTGTTATAATATTGTTGTTAATAATTAATTTATACTAAGAGTAGTCGGTAGTTTATGTGTGGAGTAATTGGAGTTGCTGGACCAGATCAGGTTAGCTATGAGTTATTTTATGGTTTAAGTCTTTTGCAACATAGAGGTCAAGATGCTGCAGGTATTGCAACTATGGATCAAGGACACTTTTTTATCCGTAAAAATACAGGGCTAGTAAGTGATGTATTTACAGATGAGAAATTAGAGAAGTCAAAAGGTAAAATGGGTATAGGTCATGTAAGGTACCCAACAGCAGGAAGCTTGGGTGCTGCAGATAGTCAGCCTTTTTATGTAAATAATCCTCATGGTATAGTTTTTGCTCATAATGGTAACTTAACTAATGTTCCAGAGCTTGCACAAATGCTTCATGATATTGAAAGACGCCATCTTAATACAAATTCAGATTCCGAATTATTACTAAACTTTTTTGCTTGTGGTATGAATAAATCAAAAGGTTGTCCAATTCCAGAGGCTGTTTATAAAGCATGTGAGTTTGTCTTTGAACATGTCAAAGGTGGCTATGCTTGCACAGCAATGATAGCAGATTTTGGTTTAATTGCTTTTAGAGATCCTTATGGTATTCGCTCACTTGTATTTGGTTTTAAAGAGTACGATAGTGGTGATAAAGCCTATATGATTGCTAGTGAGAGTGTTGCTTTAGATATTTCGGGATTTAAGGTATTGCGTGATGTCAAGCCTGGTGAGGTGATAATAATCACTGAGGATAGAAAGGTTTATTCTAAAATCTGTGCAAAAAATCCAGTATTAGCACCATGTCTATTTGAATATGTCTATTTTGCTCGACCAGATAGTATTATGAATGGTGTGAGTGTTTATCAAGCACGTGTTGATGCCGGCAAAATTTTAAGCAAGAGAATTAAAGATGAATGGAAAGATAAGGATATCGATATTGTTATCCCTGTACCGGAGACAGGTAGAGCTTCTGCTCAAGAGATTGCAACAGCACTAGGTGTAGAATACCGTGAAGGCTTTGTTAAGAACCGCTATGTTGGTAGAACATTTATAATGCCGGAATCAGTTGATAGAAAGAATTTTGTCAGAAGAAAACTAAATCCTATTCCAGCAGAATTTAAGGATAAAAATGTTGTACTTGTCGATGACTCTATTGTAAGGGGTACAACATCAAAACGCATTATAGAAATGATTAGAGATTTAGGTGCTAAATCTGTTTATCTTGCTTCGGTATCTCCAGCAGTTCGTTATCCAAATGTGTATGGTATTGATATGCCGATTAAGTCAGATTTAATTGCTCATGGTAAGACCCTAGAGGAGATTCGCCAGTGGATCGGCGTAGATGGGCTGATATATTTACCACTAGAGGATCTAAAAGAGATTATTCAACAGCAAAATCCTAAGATTAGAGAGTTTGAGGATAGTGTTTTCTCTGGTAATTATATTACAGGTGATGTTGATGATGCTTATCTAGATGTGCTAGAGAAACATCGTAAAGAGTTAAAAGAATTAGAAAAAAATACAAAGGGTTTGATAACTAATGATTAGGATTTTTAAAGGTTTAAGTGCATTATCTTCTTTTAGAAGAGAAAAAATTTTAGCAGATGCTAAAAAAATATCTATTAAAGTTGAGTCAATATCAGCGCAATATATTCACGTTGTTGAAATTGATCAAGAGCTTAACAGTAAGCAAGAGCAGATTATTAAATCTCTACTTAACTACAATAGAGAGTATGGTTTAGCTCAACCAAAAGGTCATACTTTTATTACGGTGCCAAGAGTTGGCACAATATCGCCGTGGTCTTCTAAAGCTACTGATATTATCCGTAATACGGGGATTAATGAGGTTAAGCGAGTAGAAAGAGTAGTTTTATTTGGTGTAGAGGGTCAAGTTTCTGCTACTGAGCTAAAGGAGATTGAAAACTTAGTTCATGATCGTATGGTTGAAGAGATTTTCTCATCAAAAGATGATTTACAATGCCTATTTGAAGCTAGAACTCCTAAAGCTTTAGAATTTATCAATGTTTTAGAAAATGGTCAGCAGGCCATCAAAGATGCTGATAAAAAGCTTGGTCTAGCACTCAGTGAACAAGAAATAGCATATCTATCAGCTGAATATGCTAAGCTAGGTAGGAACGCAACAGATACAGAGTTGTATATGTTTGCACAAGCTAACTCAGAGCATTGTAGGCATAAAATATTCAATGCTAAGTGGACAATAGATGGTCAAGAGCAAGATAAATCATTGTTCAAGATGATTCGAAATACAACAGAGAAATCTCCACAAGGAGTACTCTCTGCATACAAGGATAATGCTGCTGTGATAGAGGGTACGACAGCGCAAAGGTTCTACTCAAATACGCAAACAGGTATTTATAACTTCCACCAAGAAGAAGTTGATATCATGATGAAAGTTGAGACACATAACCATCCTACAGCTATTACACCATTTAGTGGTTCAGCAACTGGTGTTGGTGGTGAGATTCGTGATGAAGGTGCAACAGGTCTTGGTGCAAAACCAAAAGCTGGTTTAACTGGCTTTACAGTTTCAAACCTAAATATTCCAGGTTTTGAACAGGCTTGGGAGACTAGTAAGTATGGTAAGTCTAATCATGCGACACCGTTACAGATAATGCTAGAAGCGCCTATTGGTGGAGCACATTATTCAAATGAATTTGGTCGTCCAAACCTAAATGGCTATTTCCGTACTTTTGAGCAAGCTGCAAATACCTCTAGAGGTAAAGAAATATTTGGTTATCATAAGCCAATTATGATCGCTGGTGGTATGGGTAATATCAAAAGAATGCATGTTGAGAAAGGTGATATCAAAGTTGGTGCTAAGCTAATCTGTCTTGGTGGTCCAACGATGCGTATTGGTTTAGGTGGTGGTGCAGCATCATCAGTAGTTTCATCCGAGGCAAATTCAGATTTAGATTTTGCCTCAGTTCAGCGTGATAATGCTGAGATGGAGCGCCGTTGCCAAGAGGTTATTGATAGATGTTGGCAAATGGGTGAAAATAATCCGATTACATTTATCCATGATGTTGGCGCTGGTGGTATATCAAACGCGTTCCCTGAGCTTGTCAAAGACGGTGGTGTTGGTGGTCACTTTGAGCTTAGAAAAATAAATGTTGGTGAAGAAGAGCTTTCACCACTAGAAATATGGTCAAATGAATCGCAAGAGAGATATGTGCTATCAGTAGATCCTGAGTCACTAGAGATTTTTGAACAGTTGTGTCAAAGAGAAAGATGCCCATTTGCTGTGGTTGGTGAAGCTATTTCAGAGAAACATATCACCCTAAACGATGAGTATTTTGATAATAAACCAGTTGATTTACCAATGAGGTTGTTATTCGGTAATACGCCACAAATGCATATTAATGTTAAGACTGTTAAAATTGAGCAAGATGCTTTTGATACAAGTACTATCAAGCTTGGTGAGGCAATTGAGCGTGTGCTAAAAGTACCAGCTGTAGCTTCTAAATCTTTTTTAATCACTATTGGTGATAGAAGTATTACAGGTATGGTTGCGCGTGATCAGATGGTGGGGCCATGGCAAGTACCAGTTGCTGACTGTGCTGTGACAACTGCTACAGTAGATAACAAAGCTGGTGAGGCAATGGCGATGGGTGAGAGAACTCCAGTAGCTATTATAAATGCTGCTGCTTCAGGTAGATTAGCAATCGCAGAGGCTGTGACAAACTTATTAGCCGCGGATATCCAAAAACTAAGTGATATTCGTCTCTCAGCAAACTGGATGGTTGCTGCAAATCAGGGTGATGAAAACCAAAAACTATACGAGATTGTCAAAACAGTTGGCATGGAATTTTGCCCAGAGTTAGGTATCGCAATACCTGTTGGTAAAGACTCAATGTCAATGAAAACTAGGTGCTCAGATGACGGTCAAGAGAAATCTGTAACGTCACCGTTATCATTAGTCATTTCAGGTTTCTCACCGGTGGCAAATGCACGCAAGACTTTAACACCAGTTTTAGTTAATGATAGTGACACAACCTTATTACATATTGATTTATCAAATGGTGCTGGCAGACTTGGAGCTTCATGCCTAGCACAAGCTTATAAACAAATTGGTAATATCGCTCCTGATGTTGAGGCTTCTAAACTAAAAGTGTTATTTGAAAATATCACTAAGCTCAAAGCTCAAAATAAAATTTTAGCATATCATGATGTATCAGATGGTGGTGTGTTTGCTACGCTAGCAGAGATGTCATTTGCTGGGCGTAAAGGTTTAGATGTTCAGCTACAAACTCAAGATGTATTAGCTAAACTTTTTGCTGAAGAAGTTAGTGTTGTTATCCAAGTTAGAAATAGTGATGTGGCGCTAGTTGAAGAGTTGTTTAGAGATACCCAAATTCATCTGTGTGTAATAGCTAAGCTAAACTCTAGCGATGAGCTAAATATCTTTGTAAATGGTGAAAAAGTATACTCAAATATGCGTGTAAATCTACAAAGATGGTGGGCTGAAACTTCATATCAGATTCAGTCAATCCGTGATAATAGCGAATGTGCTAAGCAGGAGTTTGATAGTATTTTAAATACTGATGACAAGGGTATCCATGTAGAGGCTACTTTTGACATTGAAGAAGATATCACCGCAAAATTTATCAATGTTAAGAAGCCAAAAGTTGCAATCTTAAGAGAGCAAGGTGTCAACGGACAAGTTGAAATGGCAGCAGCATTTACAACTACAGGTTTTGAGGCTCATGATGTCCATATGTCAGATCTTCATGCTGGTCGTGTAATTTTGGCTGACTTCAAAGTATTAGTAGCCTGTGGTGGTTTTTCGTATGGTGATGTTCTAGGTGCTGGTGGTGGCTGGGCAAAAAATATCCTCTTTACAGAGAAGCTAAGAGATGAGTTTAGCAAATTCTTTGGTCGTGATGATACTTTAGTACTAGGTGTGTGTAATGGTTGTCAAATGCTGGCACAACTTAAATCACTAATCAAAGGTGCTGAAAACTGGCCGATATTTATCAAAAATAAATCGGAACAGTTTGAGGCTAGAGTTTCTATGGTTGAGATTCAAGAATCTGACTCTATCTGGTTTAATGATATGGCAGGCACAAAAGCGCCGATTGCTGTAGCTCATGGTGAGGGTCGTCCGCTATTTGAGAATGATGCTGAGCAACAAGCTATGTTAGCAAGTTCTCAAGTAGCTCTTAAATATATCAATGGACAAGGTCAGGCTACAGAGATGTATCCATATAATCCAAATGGTGGAGTAAATGGTCTAACAGCTGTAACAGCACTAGATGGTCGTGTACTTGCGATGATGCCACATCCAGAGCGTGTCTATAGGGCGATTACAAACTCATATATCCCAGCAGAATATAATGAGTATTCTGTATGGATGAGAATGTTTAGAAATGCTAGAAAGTGGGTTGGGTAGTGTTAAATTTTTCAAAGAGAGATTGGTTGATCGAAATTGCCCAAGTAACAATATTTTTAAATCGTTGACTCTACGATTTCTTTTTGAATGGAACTTTTATACTAATTTAGTCTTCGATTTGATTTGTGTTTGTTATATATTCGGAGGAAGCATATTATCGTATGCTATTCGTTTGTTGTGCAAAAAAATCTATAAGATAATTGACAAGTTTATATCAAGAATAATAACATCAATATGTTCTGATATTTCTTCTTTTAGCGAGTTACTAGGATTAATATTTGATTTTCTAAAAAGATTTGCAAACTCTTTGTAGTAGCTGGAATATTTTTTCTTATCTTGTTTGCTATATTATTATCAGCAATATTTTAGAAGTGTTTTAGATATTGACAAGAATATATTTCAGGGATCTTTTTCTAATAATCTTTATACTGTTAATGGAATATTTACATTACTACTTCCAAGCATAAAATGGCTTATTATATTATTTTTTTACCTGTTTAATTTTATTGATCTTTACTGGTATGTTTTTTGTTCCTGGAGCTGTTCTTGTAAAGTATGCTGATCAAAATGAAGATAGGTTATTTACTAAATATCTTGGTTAGTTATTATCTTTGTTTGCTTTAATTCCATTTACATGGTTTTTTGTAATGATATTTATTACACCTCTGGGTATAGCAGAATCTAATTCTCGAGATGACGCTGTTGATGAGGTATTCAGAGTTTTAGAAAAAAATATTGATGCTAAACTATTTTTTTACAGATCAAAGCTATAATTATGTTATTTATCCTAAAGAGAGAATCTTTTGTAGAACATTAATTAATCAGCTATTTTTTTCTTTAAAAGAGATATCTAATAAGAAACTTTTAGGATATAAATGTTTTAGGCTTGGAGATACTACTTTTCGTAAAGATATCTTAGAAAGAATTACTAAGGAAAAAGAAAAATCTAGACTAATCGAGTTGATAGGTGAAATAAGTTATCAAAAATTTAGTTAATAACTATAGTTAAGATCTTTATAGCTTAATAAATATGCTAAATACTAATAAGACACTTTAAAATTTGGTTTAAGGGTTGTTTGCATTTTGTTAAACACATTGAAATAAACTCTGAAGAGCGTGATGCTATAGGTTTTTAGTTTAAACTAGATTTGCAGAAATAGATTATTAATCTATTTCTGAGATTCTGAGATCGAGTCTGACGTAATGACATGCTACTTTTGATGTGGTTAAGCCTGATACAATGACGCCTATTGGTTTAGGGTTACATCTCTTCATCAACAGCAAGGGAATTCTTATGATCACAATCAAAAACGATATTTTATTGGTAGAAATTATCGAGTTAGGTGTAGAGGTTCGAGCAATTATAAATGCGACAACAAACCATGAGTATATGTAGTCTGGTGATAGTCGAGTGTGGTCAGGAGTTTTTCTTGTGTTGTTTCTAGTAGTTGGCAAATCTCATGATAATAAAATTAAATATTAAGGCAAAGAATACCTTATGGGTAATCATGGTTTAGCAAGACATACTGTATTTGATATTGTCATACATAGTGAAAATAGTGTTATCTTAGCAATGGAAACTATCACAGAAATTTGAAGTTACTTATACTCTAGAAGCTAATAAACTTATCACAGAATACAATATTATAAATCTTGATGAAAATGTTGCATAGTGTGGATTTGGAGCACATCCGGCATTTGCTTGTCCTTTTGATGGTAAACATCAGTTTAGTGATTATGACATAATATTCTCAGAGCAAAAGCTAGATTTTCATCCAATTACACTAGAAGCTTTTTATATAGGAGAAGCTAGGCACTTAAGCTATTTAAAATTGAGTTAGATAATTATACTTTTGATATGATGCTTTAGTGTATAGCGGCTTTACCAATAAGAAAGTTTGATTAGCTGGGAAAGGCTCGAAGAGTTATATAAAAGTAAATTTTGATGGCTTTGAATATCTTGGACTGTGGTCAAAACCAAAGGTAAATGTGCCGTATATGTGCATTGAGCCACGGTGGTGGTAGAAAGTGATACATTAGGAGTAGATGTTGATATTGAGTACCGTATTGGTAATGTTAAGATCCTACCGCAACAAAATTTTTCTCGCTCATATACTATAGAGTTTGAGTATTGAGATAGGTTTTTGAGTTTATCGAAGTACTCAATCAGTTTTTATTAGATTTATTCAACTGTCTTTATGAGTTATAGCTTGGAGTATTTTAAGATATACATTTGTTAATACAAAATTATTGTACTCAGGATTTTAAACGGGATAAGAGAATATATCGCCATTTCTTTTTTAACAGTTCCTATATCTTTTACAATTAATTTTATCAGTAACTATTTTTAGGCCTTTTTTCTTAAGGGGGTAACTGTGTCAAATATGATGTTTAAACAATTGTAATACTGATGATTATTAACTTCTATACTAGGAATTTGTTTATGGACAATTAATTTTTCTCTGACATCTCCATATTTCTCTTGATGTTGTAAGTTTATTTCGCTATTAAGTGGTAATTTTTCTGGTAATAAATAGTGTTTTGTTTATAAAAGTTATCTTCTATATCAATAAAGCCATTAGTAAAAATGAACCATCATTAATAGTATAGTGCATGCTGTATTTACCAATCAGTTGACCTTTTGAGTCAAGTATTTTGGTTGTATATAAGCATTTGGTTTTATTATTGCAGTTTTCTACTGTGATATTTAAAAAATCTCTTTTTTGATTATATATCTATTCTTTTATAGTGTGTTGTACCAACATCAGTTTGAGGTACAGTCACTACCTTTTAGCTCTGTGGCATAGCTCACAGATACCAAAGTGGTTATAAATGTAGATGTGGCTATAAGCTTTTCACACTATCTCCTTTTATAATTATCTAAACTGATCTTATCACAACTATAATAAAAATATGTATTTTTAGTTAAATTATTGTGGTTTAAGTTTAAAAACTATTAAGCCAATATTTTTATAGCAAATAACTCAAGTGAATTAGTAAAACCATGATGGCGTATTATTTATGAAATATGTTGACAATATGAGTCTATTTGAGAAAATTAAACTATATTTAAGTTGAATCAAATAGCTCATGATGTGTTGTCACGCTTGTGTCTTGGCTCATATATACTAAGTGTGCTTACAGATGTTTTATTGAATAAGGTAGTAAAATGATAAAAAGATATGACATAGCAGAAATCTCAAAAATTTGGGCAGATGAGAATAAATATGCAAAAATGTTAGAGGTTGAGCTTGCGATTTTAGAGGCACTTGAAGATAGAATGGTACCCAAAGGTACAGCTGCAGAGATTCGTGCAAAAGCACAAATTAGACCAGAAAGAGTCGATGAGATAGAGAAAGTTACAAAGCATGATATCATTGCATTTTGTACTTCTATCGCTGAACAGTTTAGAGCAGAGACTGGTAAGTTTTTTCATTTTGGTGTTACATCTTCTGATATTATCGACTCAGCTCTTAGCCTACAAATCCGTGATTCTATGAGCTATGTTATCAAAGATCTAGGGGCTCTTTGTGACTCTCTACTTGCGAAAGCTCAACAGACAAAAGATATCATCACTATGGGTAGAAGTCATGGTATGTTTGCTGAGCCGATGAGCTTTGGGCAGAAGTTTTTGGGAGCTTATGTGGAATTGAAGCGTAGACTAAAAGATCTAAAAGACTTCCAAAAAGGTGGTCTAACAGTACAATTCTCTGGAGCAGTTGGTAACTACTGTATATTAACTACAGAAGATGAGCAAAAAGCGGCTTATATTTTAGGCTTACCTGTAGAAGAGGTTTCTACACAAGTTATTCCTAGAGATAGGATTGCTAAACTTATATCTATACACGGACTTATCGCCTCTGCTATCGAGAGATTAGCTGTAGAGATCAGACATTTACACCGTAGTGATGTTTTTGAAGTATATGAAGGCTTCTCTAAAGGGCAAAAAGGCTCATCAACTATGCCACATAAGAAAAATCCAATTTCTACAGAAAATCTAACAGGCATGGCAAGAATGCTGCGTTCTCATGTTTCTCTAGCTCTAGAGAATTGTGTACTATGGCATGAGCGAGATATCTCTCACTCTTCAGTAGAGCGTTTATATTTGCCAGATAACTTTGGTATTATGGTTTATGCTCTGCGTAGAATAAAAAATACTATTGATAATCTAGTAATACAACAAGATATTATTGAAGATAGAGTTAGAAGTACTAGTGCTTATTTATCAAATTTTTACTTGCACTTCTTAGTAGCAAATACGCCATTTATGCGTGAGGATTGCTACAAGATTGTTCAGCAAGTTGCTTTTGATCTTAAGCAAGGGGAATTTTTCTCTAAGAAATTACAAGAAGTTATGCAATATGAGCATAATATTAGTTTGGATATCCCTGAGATGGATTTTGAGGGTATAAAGAAAACTTATCTAAAAGAGATTGATCATATTTTTGAGCGATCTATCAAAGCTTAGAATAGTATGAAAAAAATATCAATAGCGTTATTGTGTTGTTTTTTCAGTATTACACTATTTGCTGTTGCTAAACTTCCGCAGATATTATTAGCACTTTATTTATGTATGATGTCGCTAAATTTAACTATCAGGGAGTTTCGAAGTTAAAAGATATCGGAGAACCCCTAGGCCATTAGCAATTCAAAATACTAAAACTAAAAAACAGTAATAACATTTTGGCATCAGCAATTAGAGTATTCAGCATGTCAGCATCAGCGAAATGTCACATTACGCTATTTTATTTATAACGATGAAAATCCAAAAAGGATATATTTTTCAATAAAAGCAAAAAATGATCCTATACCTCTAAGTAAAACTATATTTGCCAGAACCTTCACCTCAGCACTACTAATGAATGATACACTAAATGATGTAGCTAAATACTTGTATGCTAATAATTGCTACATTTCTAGAGAGCAGTTGTCCAAAGATGTTAAATTTTATGTTGCTTCTGGACTTAATCATGTGTATTTGTCTTCAGATAACAAAAAAGTTAAGGTATTACAGTGGTATGAGTTATGGAGTGTTGATGCGTGTGGGCAAAATTATAGTTTTCTAATTACTTTACAGGAGATAGTGCTGGAGGGACTTACTGGAGTATTGCTAAAGCTAATATTACTAAGCTTACAAAATCTTAATATTTTTAAAACGCATCAGAAGCAGACATTACAAAAATCTAGATTATACTAAAAAGTTATGAATCTAAAGACTTTGTATCTCTTACTATCCCTGTTTTAGTGGAAACTTTGGTAAATCTAGTTGGTGTAAGCTTGTCGATAAGACCAGTTATATCGTTGATAACGATTTTGTTTATTTTATTAACGACGGTTTTTTGTCAGAATCTTTCAAATAAAGCTTATTGAGGATATCCAAAGAAAAGTTTTTGTTGAAACTATGCTAAGGATAATATTTGTTATTATAGAGTCGATTTCAATGATTTTATAAAAATTAATGTTAGAGAGAAAATCAATAGAGCCTTTGAACTGAAGTTTTTACAAAAGATCTTTTTATAAAAGTCGGTTTCAGTAATATTTATAATCCTACTTGATATATTCTTACAGACACTTTTTTGTTTATAATCCGATGTTTTTAGTCTTTGATATATTGTTGATTACATACATTGTATTAGCTATTTTTATCTCCATGAGAGCTGGTTATGAGCCAGGTCTAAAAGAATCAAGTAATATTCTATGATATCGTTTACTGGTTTGAAGAGAAAACTGCTGAGTTTTTATCATTTAGACAGCGTCTAGAACATAGCTCAGTTAAAAAAGTAGATGCTAAATTATGTAACTATTTAGCTGTTAGAGCTAACTTCTTTAGCGTAATATTCAGACAACATGTTTATATTGATTTGACATATATCTTTATTAATATCTTACTTTTAGGTATTGATAGTTATCTGATAATTAATGGTCAACTATCAATTGGTCAGCTTATTGCTGCAGAAATACTTGTAAATATTGTGCTATTAGGGTTACTGAAATTTAGTCAATATCTTTATGATTATTATGGTTTTATGGTAGCAATCTGTAAGATTTTAGATCTTCTAGAGATTTCTAAAAAAGATCAGCCAGCATCTGAGCATAAAACTGCTATATTAGAAAATCAGATAAGCTCATTAGAAATAATTTTATCAACTTCACAAAAATCGTAATTTGACTATACTACTCAAAGTCATTTTAATAATCTCTGCCTGACGACACAAGAAGTACAAAAGTTGTTAAATGATTTTTTTGATGATAATTCAGAAGAGATTATTAAGATAAATAATGTTTGTTTGAGTAATTATAGTAAAGAAGAAATTTGTAATAACATTCATATAGCTAATGGTATAGAAGTTGTCGCGGGTACGGTATTAGATAATTTATATGAAAATGATTTTTCTCAAGAAAAATTGAAGTATTTAAGCGATTTGCTCGATGCTTTTGGTGTTAGTTTCCTTGAAAAATATTTTGAGAAGGAGATTGATTTACAGACTATCAAATATAATCTAGAATTTGATACTATGGTTGTACTTAAGATGAACTTGATAATGGCTATTCTAAAACAGCCTAAGTTGCTAATACTAATTGATTCACATGGTTTAACTAATAGAAGTAAAATGATGATTACGCAGATATTACAGAAAATAGCAGTACCAACATTAATTATATCTATTCAGTAGGAGGCTTTTGATGCAGTTAAAATCTTATGAGATGTTCAAGAAGGATCCTAGTTTTAGGAAGATAGTTTTTCTAGTGTTACTAAGCATCATCGTAGTAGGTGTTGTCTTAGCGATGATTCCATTGCAACAGACAATCGATGGCTATGGTTATGTTACAACTCTTTCACCATTTGAACATCAACAGAGAATATATCTGCATCAATTGGAGGTAGACTAGGGAAGTGGTATGTCTTTGAGAGTGATTCAGTCAAAAAAAGGTGATCCAATCGTTGAAGTTCTAGACTTAGATCTAGAAGTTGTCTCAAGACTAGAAGCAGAAAAAGCAGTAATTGAGCTTGGTATAAAATCTGTAAAACTAGCGATAAAAAATGCTAAAAATAATATTGAAAGACATACGTATTTTGTTAGTAAAGGAGCAAGTACACAAAGATTATACGAACAAGCTCAAATGGAGATGATAAATTATACTAAAGATCTAGCTAAAGCAAATGTTGATTTAGCCAAAGTTAAAGTACAAATCGCGCGTCAGCAAAGCCGTTTGGTTAAGGTTCCTACAGATTGTGATAGTTGATTGTATCCATGGTTTAGGAGGTGTAATCGTCAAAGACACTGATATATTAGCAACAATCGTCTCTGATAGTAAATCACGTATTGTTGAGTTATGGATAAATAGTATGGATGTACCATTGGTTAAGGTTGGCGATAAAGTGATGTTGCAATTTTAATGGTGGGCTACAGTACAGTTTAGTGGCTGGCCGCAAGTTGTTATTGGTACTTTTGAGGGAGAAGTTATATTTAACTTACCACAAAATAATGCTCAATGGCAGTTTAAAATTATTTGTTAAGCAAGGTGGTAAGCGAGAGTGGCCATCTCCAGATGTATTAAGGCTAGGAACAAAAGTACATGGTTGGGTATTGCTTAATAATGTTAGCTTAGGTTATGAATTATGGCGCATGTATAATGTTTTCCAATCAATTTAAACAGTAGTCAGTTACATATAGGTATCAAAAAGAGCCACCCAGTTGAAAAAACAATAACTATAAAAGAACAGGTACAAAATCAACCCTCAAATATAAAATAGCGATTGTAAATCTTTCTTTATCTTAATGAGTATTTTATAATCTAATGGATATTTATTTCAAACGATTTATTTTAGGTGTTTAAATGGATAAAAAAATAGTAAAACATATTGCTAAACTATCTTGTTTTGATTTGACTGAAGAGCAGTTAGAGCAGTATACCGAAGATCTTACCAATATCTGTAAGATTCTAGATACAGTCAGAAATTTCGATACTCAGGGAGTCAAACCAATGATATCTCCGATTAGTGTTAATTTTAAATTTCGTGAAGATATACCTCAAGATCAAGATAATCGTGCAAGTTTTGATAAATTTGCTTGTGAAATTGTCGATGATTACTTTATGGTGCCACAGGTTGTTAAATAGGGTAAGCAATGTCATATATTAAGAAATTAAGAGCTAGATTAGATAGTGGTGAAGTAACAGCTGTTGAGCTAACTAAGCAGTATCTAGCAAAAATAAAAGAACAAGATAAGAGTATAAATTCTGTAATCACGCTATGTGAAGCAGAGGCTCTCAAAGAGGCAGAAGCAGCAGATAGTATAATATTTCAAGGCAAACAAATACTGTTAACAGGTATTCCTATTCTGCATAAGGATCTTTTTTGTACGAAGGGTGTAAAAACTACAGCTGGTTCTAAGATGTTAGATAATTTTATTGCACCATATGATTCAACAGTAACAAAAAACTGTAAAGATCATGGTATGGTTACTTTAGGCAAGCTAAATATGGATGAGTTTGCTATGGGCTCAACCAATGAGCATAGTTACTATGGAGCTGTTAGTAACCCTTGGGATTTAGATAGAGTGTCTGGAGGATCTTCAGGTGGTTCAGCTGCGGCAGTTGCTGCAGGCTTTGCTCCAGTAAGTACAGGTTCAGATACTGGCGGATCTGTGAGACAACCTGCGAGTTTTTGTGGTCTTACAGCAATGAAGCCTACTTATGGTAGTACATCAAGGTTTGGTATGGTAGCGTTTGCATCATCTTTTGATCAAGCGGGGGTTTTTGCCCACTATGCTGAAGATGTCGCAATTATGTTAGATGCAATTGCTGGTGAGTGTCAGTTTGACTCTACTTGTGTTGGCGTTAAACAAAACCATTTTACCCAAGATATACAAAAAGATATCTCAGGTCAAATAATTGGTATTGATGAAAGTTTGATCAAAGACCTACCAGAGCAAATCCAACAAGCAGTAGCGATAACACTTAAAAACTTTGAGAATTTAGGTGCCAAGATAAAATATGTAAAAGTTCCAGATTTAAAAGAAGCTTTATTAACTTACTATATCATCACTCCAGCAGAAGCGGCAGCAAACTTGGCTAGATATGATGGTGTTCGATATGGTTATCGTAATCCAGAAGCTAGAGATTTAGATGAGTTATATAGAAAATCTCGTACAGATGGCTTTGGTGCAGAGGTTAAGCGTAGAATTATGATTGGTAACTATGTCTTAGCATCGAGCCAGTATGATTCTTACTATAATAAGGCTCAGCAGTTGCGTAAAGTAATGACAGATCAAATTAACGAAATATTTACGCAAGTTGATACTATCTTTATGCCAGCATCTCCAAGCGAAGCATTTAAAAAAGGTGATAAGCTAGATCCAGTTTCGGCATATTTATCTGATATCTACACTATTTCTGCTAATATCTCAGGTTTGCCAGTTATTGCTTTTCCTATTGGTTTTGCTAATGGTTTACCAGTTGGTGGACAGCTTATGGCTAAAGCATTTAATGATAATATCTTGACTCAGATGGTGGTACAATATCAAAAACATTATGGTATTGAAGAATTTATTTTAGAACAAGCGAGGATTTAATAGTGAATTGGGAAATGGTAATAGGACTAGAGGTCCATATTCAATTAAGTACTAAATCTAAGCTGTTTTCGACTTCTGCAACAAAGTATGGGCAGCATCAAAATACCCAAGCAGCATTTTTAGACTTAGGCTTGCCTGGAACATTGCCAGTGGTAAACAAAGAGACAATTCGTAAAGCAGTAATATTTGGTTTAGCTATAGATGCTAAAATTTCAAAAGATAGTTTCTTTGCGCGAAAAAATTATTTTTATCCGGATTTGCCAAAAGGTTATCAGATTAGCCAATCGACTAATCCGATAGTCCAAGAAGGTAAACTAGAAATTGAGACTTCAAAGGGGATAAAAATTATCAGAATAGAGTGTGCACATTTAGAAGAAGATGCTGGTAAGTCTGTTCATGGTTATGTCGCTGGTGAGACAGGTTTAGATTACAACCGTGCTGGTACGCCACTTTTAGAGATTGTGACATATCCTGATTTTAGATCAGCAGAAGAGGTTATTGCTTACCTTAAAAAACTTCATCAATTGGTTAAGCATTTAGGTATCTGTGATGGTAACATGCAAGAGGGTTCATTTAGATGTGATGTAAACTTGTCTATCAGACCACAGAGGCAAGCAGAGTTTGGTACGCGTGCTGAACTTAAAAATATAAACTCATTTAGGTTTATTGATAAAGCTATCGAGTATGAATATGCTCGTCAAGTTGCTGTGTTAGAGTCAGGAGGTGAAGTTGTGCAAGAAACGCGACTTTATGATGCAAATGCTAATGAGACGCGCTCAATGCGTGCTAAACAGGATGCTTTTGATTATCGTTATTTCCCAGACCCAGATTTACTACCATTGGTGATAACCGATGAGTATATTGAAAGTATTAAAAAGCAAATGCCGCTTAAACCAGAAGAACGTGAAGCAGTGTATCGTGAGCATTTGGTAGATCAAGAAGTTGAGTTTTTGTTATCAAATCTTGAGATAGCTGACTATTATGATCAAATAACAGTTGTGATAGGGCACAAGCCAGCTTATAACTGGATAACAGTTGATCTAATATCAACTCTTAATAGAGCTAAAAAAGAGTTCTCTGTTGATGTGATTCCCGCAGAGATTCTGTTAGAGATTATTGCTAATGTGCAGAAAGATGTTATCTCACAGGCTAATGCTAAAAAAGTTATAGCTGAATATATTGACTCAGCAGCTTCTGTTGAAGCTATTATTGAAAAGCTAGATTTGAAGCAAGTATCTGATGAGGGTACGATTCGAGAATTGGTCCAAGGCATAATTGCAGCTAACCCTCAACAAGCAGATGACTTTAAATCTGGTAAGACTAAGCTTATGAGCTTTTTTGTAGGGCAGGCTATGAAAGCAAGTAAAGGTAAAGCAAACCCTAAGCAAGTTAATCAAATAGTTCAAGAAGAGCTAAATAAAGTAGGAAAATATAATGAATACAAGTAAATTTTACTATGAACTTATGAAGCTAAATGTTTTAAGTAGTAACTATGTTGATGATAGTTATAAAGCAGCGTGGCAAGGGAATGTCTATCCTTTTTTTCATGATAGCAAATATGAGTTTCATTATGAGGTAGCTAAATACTTTGATAGAGCAGATGAGAAAACTATTGATAAGTTATGTTCTCTACTAGATGATTATGTTGATGAAAGAGCAGACTTTACTAATTTCGAAGCAAAAGTCGAAAAAGTTGTTGGAAAAGGTAATGTTTACTATGTTCTAAATTATATTTTTAGAGCTGGTCAATATAAGAAACTTTTAGCAAATATTAGGCTAAATAAAATTCATTTTAGTCAACATTTTATCGATCGTTTTGAAGCTGGTGGATATTTTAATTAATAGCTCTTAATTTTCTTTAATTACAATTTTTTTCCTAAATATTCTTTAGCAATGTATCTAAAAAGTGCTTTGTGTACTTGATATATAAACTCTTTGGCGTTATCACAGAGTTTACCAGTTTCAGCAGCTAAAATTGCATTAGTAATACCTGGAGTTAGAGGTATTTTACTCATATCTATTTTGCTAGAGGTACTATTGCTAGAGCTTCTTTATAGTAGTGTTGGCTCAGGATTTGAGGTTAACAAGCCTTCATAGAAATTGCTCATAGACTGATTGTTAAGTTGGTAAGCAAAATATCCACCACTCCAGCAGCTTTGTGTGGTTTTGTTTGGATCTGTCAAAGTTTGGTATTTTTTATTTTTAATATTTTGTCATTTTATTTCTTATAAGAATAAAGCATTGTTAATTCTTTTAAAGCTAACCAAGAAGTCCTTCGCGATAAAAACTTAAAGCAACCCTTTAAAACTGGTTTTGAAGGGTCAAAGTTTTAATATCGGTGATAGTTGAGCTTAAGTCAGCTTTTATTAGGCCAATTAATTCAAGTGACTCTATATTAAGATGAGTTTTGTTTTTTGGAGTTGTTCGGTATGCATTTTAAATCCTCATAATAATGATAACGAGTATCATTTTTTTTATAAAAAAAGTAAAATACAATTTTTTATTGCAAAAATTAAATAAACGGCTATTGACACTATATAATAAAAATAAAGTTGGTAGGATTGGTTTGAAATCCTGAGTTTAAAAGCTTCAGAAAAAGTCATTCTGATATTCCAAACAGTGATTTTCAGAGTTTATTGATGTTGTATAGTTTTTTAGAATAGTTTTAAATTATGATTATTGATTTATTTTTTTTCGCTACATGACTTACACTTAACATGAATATTAAGGCTATGATCAATCATTTCAGCACCAAACGATTCAACAATTTGCTTTTGCAGAGCTTCAATTTCTGGACTATAGAACTCTTGTATCATATTACACTTAATACAGATTATATGATCATGATGTTCGCTCTGATTTAACTCATACATTACTTGCTCATTGTCAAGTTTTAAACGATTTATTATCCCTGCTGACTCAAACTGGTTAAGTACTCTATAAACTGTAGCAATTCCTGTTGAGCTACCCTGTGCTTTAAGTTTAGAAAAACCTCATCAGGACTGAGATGTTTGTCTTTGTTTTTTCCAAACAATTTAAGTATTTCAACACGAGGTTGTGTGACTTTAAAACCGAATTCTTTTAAATCAAGATTTTTCGAGGTCATTATTTTAGATAATTTTATAAATTCTAACGTAAAGATTATTCGAAAAGCTTAACTATGTAAAGGTTTTAGACAAGGAGTTTTGAATGATTAAATATTTTCTAATAATATATGCCCAGTTTAGCCGATCAATAAGCTATAAATAAACTCATCAACTTTGTACTTAGGATCTAATTATGCTATTATTACCGCACTAATTGTTTTTATCATCGTTTTTCTATGAGTACAAGTGTTTATGAGCAATTCGCACCTATATTGATATTCCTAATTATAGCTTTTGGTTTAGGTGCTGCTTTTGCAATTATTGGTAAAGTCTTATCAGTAATAGTAGGTGCAAATAATCCAAATAAAACCAAAGGGGAAATATTTGAATGTGGTTTTCCAACTTTTGGTGATGCAAGAGAGAAGCTTGATGTGCGTTTTTATCTGATCGCAGTATTATTTTTGGTTTTTGACTTAGAGTTGGCATTTATTATCCCATGGGGAATAAATCTAAGAGCTAGTGCAGGGATGCCAGCTATTTCAGATCACGCATTTTTTGCGATGATTATATTTTTAGTGATACTATTCTTAGGCTTAATATATGCTTGGAAGAAAGGAGCTTTAGAGTGGGAATAGGTAACGAAAATAAAGGTTTTATAACCGCAAGTGCAGATGCACTTATAAACTGGGTGCGCACAGGATCTTTATGGCCAGTAACAACTGGCTTAGCTTGTTGTGCTGTAGAAATGATGCACGCAGGAGCTGCTAGGTATGATTTGGATAGGTTTGGTATAATTTTTAGACCCTCTCCAAGACAATCTGATGTACTTATTGTTGCTGGTACTCTTTGTAATAAAATGGCTCCAGCACTACGCCAAGTGTATGATCAAATGCCTGACCCTAAATGGGTAATTTCTATGGGTTCTTGTGCAAATGGTGGTGGTTATTACCATTACTCGTACTCGGTAGTTAGAGGCTGTGATAGGATTATGCCTGTTGACATATATGTGCCAGGTTGTCCGCCTACTGCTGAGGCTTTAGTTTACGGTATTATACAACTGCAGAATAAGATTATTAAAAAAGATACTATAGCGAGGAAGTGATCGTGAGTGCTAAATTACAAGATCATTTTGATAATATAACAAGGATTTTAAGTGGCTTTGGTGTTGAAATTTGTATAGCTTATGGTGAGATAACAGTTGCTATCAAGGATCAGCGCGATATCCATTTGATTTTGGAAAAACTTAAAAAAGAATATCTTTTTGAGCAGCTTACAGATGTAACAGCGGTTGATTATTTAACTTATGGTCAATCAGACTGGCAGGTTGGTAAGATTGTTTCACAAACAGGTTTTTCTAGAGGGCGTCAGCAAGATTTCAAAACTGCTGATGTAAATAATAGATTTGAAATTATTTATCAGTTACTAAGTATGGCAAGTAATGTCAGAGTTAGAGTAAAGTGTAAATTAAAAGATACGCAGATTATTTTAGTTGATTCTGTCAGTGACTTATGGTCATCAGCGAATTGGGCTGAAAGAGAAGTCTACGATATGTTTGGGATTTACTTTAATAATCATCCTGATCTAAGAAGGGTGCTTACTGATTATGGTTTTGTTGGACATCCTTTGAGGAAAGATTTTCCACAAACCGGTTATGTTGAGATGCGTTATGATGAGAGTCTTGGTCGAGTTGTGTATGAGCCGGTAGAGATTGATGATAGGGTTAATACACCAAGAGTGATTCGTAACTAAATATAACTATGGGTTTATAAAGTAATGGCAGAGTATAAAAACTATACACTAAATTTTGGCCCAGTTCACCCTGCAGCGCATGGTGTTCTTAGGCTTATTTTAGAACTTGATGGTGAAAATGTTGTGCGAGCTGATCCACATGTTGGATTATTGCACAGAGGTACCGAAAAACTTGCTGAATTTAAACCATATAACCAAAGTATTGGTTATATGGACAGGCTTGATTATGTCTCGATGATGTGTAATGAGCATGCTTATGTGATGGCTATTGAAAAGCTTTTGCAGTTAGAGGTTCCAGAGAGAGCTAAGTATATTCGCGTAATGTTCGCTGAGATTACTAGGATTTTAAACCATCTGCTATGGGTTGCTGCTTGTGGTATTGATCTTGGTGCAATGACGGTATTTTTATATGCTTTTAGAGTCAGAGAGGATTTGTTTGACTGCTATGAAGCTGTATCTGGTGCGCGTATGCATGCGGCATATTTTAGACCTGGTGGTGTTGCTAGAGACTTACCAACACAAATGCCACAATACCAAAAAACTAGATTTACTAGTAAGAGAAAGGTAAAGAAGCTAAATAAGCCAAGGCAAGGAAACATGCTTGATTTCTTAGATTATTTTGTTGTTGATTTTGAGAAGTCTTTAGATGAGATTGATACTCTTTTAACCGATAATAGGCTATGGAAGCAAAGGACTGTGGATATCGGTACGGTAAGTGCTGAGAGAGCTAAAGAGCTTGGTTTTACTGGTCCAATGCTAAGAGGAAGTGGTGTTGCTTGGGATCTTAGAAAAACTCAGTCTTACGAAGTGTACGATAAGTTGGAGTTTGATATTCCAATTGGTGCAAATGGTGACTGTTACGATAGATATCTTGTCAGAATGGCCGAGATGCGCGAGTCAAATAAGCTTGTCAAGCAATGTGTTAATTGGCTTAGAGCCAATCCAGGCCCTGTATTATCAGATAATCATAAGGTCACACCTCCTAAGAGAAATGCGATGAAAAATAATATGGAAGAGCTTATACATCACTTTAAACTTTTCTCAGAAGGTTATTGTACTCCTGAGGGCGAGGTTTATGTTGGTACTGAGCATCCAAAAGGTGAGTTTGGTGTATATATCAAATCAGATGGTGCGAATAAGCCATATAGATTAAAAATGAGAGCTCCAGGATTTGCACATATTAGTGCAATGCATGAATTATTATCTGGGCATATGTTAGCGGATACTCCAGTGATTATCTCAACAATAGATGTCGTGTTTGGTGATGTAGATAGATAGAGGAAAAAGATGTCTTTAGTAGATTTAATATCGCCACAAGCGAGAAAAGATATTGATAGAGTTTTAAGTAAGTTTCCTACCAATCAGCGTAGATCAGCAATATTAGAAGGCTTGCATATTTTGCAAGATCAAAATGGTGGTTATTTGACCGATGATTTGCAAACAGCCCTAGCAGAGTACCTACAGGTTAGTAATATTGATGTCTACGAGGTTGCTACATTTTATTGTATGTATGATCTAAAGCCGGTTGGAAGACATAAGTTAAACTTGTGTACAAATATCTCATGTATGATAAATGGAGCTTATGAAATTTTAGCGCATATAGAGAAAAAACTTGGTATTAAGCCTGGAGAGACCACTAAAGATGGTCGTATAACCCTTAAAGAAGTTGAGTGCCAAGGCGCATGTTGTGGTTCACCTATGCTTGAGGTGGATAAAGTTTTTTATGAAAATCTAACTATAGAAAAAGTGAACCAAATAATTGATTCTTTGGAGTAGTTATAAATGGCAAATGAAGTTTGTTTTCGTACCCTGCATTTAGATAAGCCATATAGTTTGGAGTCTTACCTATCTGTGGGTGGTTATTCCTACTGGAATAAAATATTAACAGAAAAAAATCCACCTGAGATAATTATTGAAGAGCTCAAAATATCTGGGCTTAGAGGTCGCGGTGGTGCTGGTTTCCCTACAGGGTTGAAATGGAGTTTGATGCCACGCAACGCTCCAGGACAGAAATATGTTGTATGTAATTCTGATGAGGGTGAGCCTGGTACATGTAAAGATCGGGAAATTCTTAGAAATAATCCTCATCAATTAATAGAGGGTATGGCTATAGCGGGATATGTTGTCGGAGCTGGTGCAGGTTATAACTATACTAGAGGCGAGTTTTATGAGCCAATAGCTAGGTTTGAGGATGCGCTTATTGAGGCATATCAAGTAGGTCTTTTAGGTACAAATATTAAATCATCAAGAATCTCTTTTAATTTATACTCAGCTATTGGAGCTGGTGCTTATATCTGTGGTGAAGAGACAGCATTGCTTAATTCACTTGAGGGTAAGAAAGGGCACCCAAGATTTAAGCCACCTTTCCCTGCGTTTAAGGGTCTTTATGACAAGCCGACAAATATAAATAATACAGAAACTTATGCTTCGGTGCCGGTAATATTGCAGCATGGTGGTAAATGGTTTAAAAAACTAGGTACTGAGAAAAGTGGTGGCACTAAGTTATTCTGTGTCTCTGGGCATGTTCAGAAGCAGAGAGTTGTTGAAATAGGTTTGGGTATGCCGTTTAAAGAGCTTTTAGACATGTGTGGAGGTGTTCGCAATGGTAATAAGCTTAAGGCGGTAATCCCTGGTGGGAGCTCATCTAAGATCTTGACAGCTGAAGAGATGATGGCTGCTACTATGGACTATGAATCAATAGCGGCAGCAGGCTCAATGTTTGGTTCAGGAGCAGTTGTGGTGCTAGATGAAACTACTTGTATGGTTAGAACATTAGTAAGACTAGTAGATTTTTATTATGAAGAGTCTTGTGGTCAGTGTACGCCTTGTAGAGAGGGTACTGGCTGGTTGGCGCGAACTTTACATAGAATTGTTGCGGGCGAGGGAAGACCTGAAGATATAGATACTTTAGTTAGAGTAGCAACAAATATAGAGGGTAATACTATTTGTGGTTTGGGTGATGCAGCTGCATGGCCAGTCCAGAGTTATATAGATAAATTTAGAGATGAGTTTATTTATATGATCGAGAATAATGGTAGAAGTATAGTGGATCAATAGTTGATTGGAGTAGTTCTGTGTCAGACAATAAAGAATCCAAAAAGATAAGTATAGAGATTGATGGTAAGAATTATCAAGCCTTACCAAATCAATCAATAATTGAAGTAGCAGATGCAAACGGTATATACATTCCGAGATTTTGCTACCATAAAAAATTATCTGTAGCTGCAAACTGTAGAATGTGTTTGGTAGATGTTGAGGGTGCAAGACGTGCCTCGCCAGCATGTGCAACACCGGTTATGGATGGAATGAAAGTTAAGACTCGTTCGGAGAAAGCATTACAAATGCAAAAAGATGTTATGGAGTTTTTGCTTATAAATCATCCATTAGATTGTCCTATCTGTGATCAGGGTGGCGAGTGTGAGCTGCAGGATATTGCAATGGGCTATGGTAATACAACATCAGAATATCTTGAGTGTAAGAGAACAGTAGAAGATCCTGAGTTGGGTCCTTTAGTGGCTACTGATATGACGAGATGTATTTTGTGTACGCGTTGTGTGCGTTTTGGTGAAGAGATCTCTGGCATCAAAGAACTTGGGGTTATGGGTAGGGGAGATCACTCTGCTATTAGTACTTATATTTCTGGTAAAATGGTTGACTCTGAAATCTCTGGTAATATTATAGATCTTTGCCCTGTTGGAGCTTTGACATCAAAACCGTTTAGATTTAAGGCTAGATCATGGGAATTAAAACAGTTTCCAACGCTATCAGCTGGCGATGCCTTAGCAACCGAGATTAATGCACATGTTTATCAAAATAAACTTGTTAGAGTGGTCCCAAGAGAGAGTGAGATTACCGGTATTTGGATAGCTGATAGAGATAGGTTTGAATACACGGGTTTGTATAGCAAAGATAGAATTGAACAACCAATGATTAAAAAAGCTGGTGGCTGGGTTGAAGTATCTTGGGAAGAGGCATTAGATTTTGTTAAAGTAACTATACAAAAAACTAAAGAAAAAGATGGCGCTGAGGCAATCTCTGCTATTGTATCTGAGACTGCAACTTCAGAAGAAATGTACTTGATGAAGAAGTTATTGGCAGCTGTGGGTTCAGCTAACATCGATGCTCGTGTTAGACAGTATGCTGATATTCCAGGCATTAGTGCAGGTAAAGGTTTAAGCTGCTCATTAAAGGATATTCGCGAAAGTGATTTTATCCTTGTTTTTGGTTCTAATATCAGAAAAGAATATCCACTAGTAAATATCGCTATCAAAGATGCAGTTGAAAAAAATGCTGCAAAGGCTGTTGCTTGGAACATTTATGATTGTAACTTTAATTATGATATTAAGCAGGTAAGATTATCCGCTGATAACATTCAATATATTGCAATATCTTTACTTAAGGCTATTTTTGTTAGAGCAAATCTACCTTATGGTGATCTTGATGAAATTCTAAGAAAAGTTGATCCAGCTGCAGAGGTTAGAGATGTTGCTGATAGAATAGTGGCGGCAAAAGCTCCAAAAATAATTATTGGTCAAGATATTGTCAACACAAGTGGCTTTGAAACGGTTTTTAGTATTTTAGATGTATTAGAAAAAGTTACTAGTGTAAGAGGTGGTGTGTTAGCAAGTAATGTCAACTCTGTTGCAGCTGATAGAATATTTAGTTCTTCTAAAGCTAAATTTAGCACATATAAGTGTTTAAATGGTCAAACAAATACCAAGTTGCTTTTGACAGCGCATACCGAGTTATCTAAAGATAGCTTGTATGGTGAGCAAAAGCTTAGAAATGCATTAGAGAATATTGATATTGTGGTAAGCTTTACAGCATTTGCTGATAAATTTACTAAAGATACTGCAGATATTATTTTACCAATAGCTACTCACTATGAAACTAGTGGAAGTTTTGTTGATTTATTCGGTAATAAAAAAGAGTTTAAGCAAGTAGTTAAACCATATGCTGGTAATAAAGAGTTATGGAGAGTCCTAAGAGTGCTAGGTAATCTGCTAGAGTTAGAAGGCTTTGAGTATAACACTGTTGCAGAGGTTACTAATGATGCTTATGCTACACGAGCTAGAGTTGGTGTTAATCATGTTATGCAGATTCTTAATACTAATCTTGATTATCAAAAAGAAGTGGCATTTGTGGCATCAAACTCAATGTATAGCACAACCAGCCTGCTTAGAAGGGCTGAACCTTTACAAAAAACTACTGATGCAAAATGTTTTGCTGGTGTGAGAATATCACAAGAACTAGCAGATGAGATAGGTCTAAAAGGCCACTCAGGAGTTATCAAAATTTATAATATCGACAATGAGATAAACCCTGAAGTAGTTGTTGATCCAAGCTTGCAGGCTAAAAATATTATGCTTCCAAGGACACTATTTAAGGACTTCTTAAGTGGCGATAATGTTAGTATTAAGCTAGTAGAGGAGGAGAGATAATATGCTAGGGTATATTTTATGGACATCACTTTACGTATTGTTAATAGTCATTCCTTTGATACTAGTTGTTGCATACTATACATATGCAGAGCGTAAAGTTATAGGTTATATGCAAGATAGAATTGGACCAAATAGGGTCGGTTCTTTTGGCTTGTTGCAACCTATCTTTGATGCACTCAAGCTTTTTCTTAAAGAAATTATAGTGCCAACAAATTCAAATAAATATTTATTCTTTATTGCACCAATTTTAGCTTTTGCACCAGCATATGCTGCATGGGCTGTGATTCCTTTCTCAAATGGAATTGTCCTGTCTGACATGAATCTAGGGCTATTATATATATTGGCAATGACTTCATTTTCTATATATGGAATAGTAATTGCTGGTTGGGCATCAAATAATAAATATTCACTGTTTGGTGCGCTGAGAGCTGGTGCTCAGGTTATTTCCTATAAGTTGGCGATGGATTTTGCTATCGTTGGAGTTGTTATAGCGGCAGGGTCTATGGGCATAACAGGAATTATTGAAGCTCAAACTTGTGGTATTTGGCATTGGTATTTTATTCCGCTATTTCCTTTGTTTATTGTGTATTTTATTGCTGGTATAGCTGAAACAAACAGATCTCCTTTTGATGTTGTTGAGGGCGAGTCCGAAATAGTTGCTGGACATCACATAGAATATACTGGATCAAGGTTTGCATTATTTTTCTTGGCTGAATATGCAAATATGATTTTAATTAGTATTCTAACATCAATCATGTTTTTAGGTGGTTGGAATTCGCCGTTCCAAGCTACTGCATTAGAGTCTATATTTAGTTTTGTACCAGGTGTAGTATGGTTATTTGCTAAGACTGGTATATTTATGTTTATGTTCCTATGGGTCAGAGCTACGTACCCTAGATATAGATACGACCAAATTATGCGTTTAGGTTGGAAGATATTTATACCGCTAACATTTGTATGGGTTGTTATTGTTGCTTGCATGGTTAGACTTGGTGTAGGACCTTGGTGGTAAAAAGGATAGTATCATGAGAAATATAACAAATTTTTTAAAGACTTTTCTGCTTTGGGAGCTCTTAAAAGGATTAAAAGTAACAGGTAAGCATTTTTTTACACGTAAGGTTACAGTACAGTATCCAGATGAAAAAACTCCTATCTCTAACAGATTTAGAGGTCTACATGCCTTAAGACGCTATGAGAATGATGAGGAGAGATGTATTGCATGTAAATTATGTGAGGTTGTTTGTCCAGCATTAGCAATTACAATTAACTCAACAGAAAGAGAAGATGGTACCCGAAGAACTTCAAGTTATGAGATAGATTTATTTAAGTGTATTTTCTGTGGCTACTGTGAAGAATCGTGTCCAGTTGATTCTATTGTTGAGACAAATATCTTAGAATACCACTTTGAAGAGCGTGGTGAGAATATTATTACAAAAGCTAAACTTCTTGCTATAGGTGATAAATATGAAATGCAAATAGCTGCTGATAGATTGCAAGATAAGGATTTTAGGTAGAGAAATGGCTGTAACAGATATTTTATTTTATACATTTGCATCATTTGCTATCATTTCTGCTTTAGTACTGGTTTTGGCAAATAACCCAGTAAATTCTGTAATAGCAATGATTTTTACATTCATATTTACAGCGGCAGTATGGATAATTTTACAACAAGTATACCTAGCATTATTGCTTATTGTGGTTTATGTTGGAGCGGTGTTAGTAATGTTCTTATTCGTAGTCTTTATGTTAGATTTGCATGTTGAAGAACAGGGTCGAGTTGGTAGATTTTTTTATGCTCTAGCTGCTGTGGTTGTTTGTGCTATATTTGCAACAGTTATAAGCTATGCAGCGACAAACGTTTTTGCGGGAGCTAAGATGCAAGGTGGAGTCGGTGGTCTCAAGATCATCGGTTTAACCATGTTTAATAATGCTAACTTGTATGTATTTGAGCTTATTGACTTTATCTTATTAACAGCGGTGACTGCAGCGGTAACATTAACATTAAAAGCTAAGCGTAAAGGAAACAAAACAGTTAATCCAGCTCAGCAAGTTAAAGTCAGAGCAAAAGATCGTCTAACTATGGTCAAAATGCCAAGTAATAAAGAGGGCGCTAAAGATGAATAGCATTTCAGTCTCAGTCACACATGGACTGATTTTTAGTACACTTTTATTTGTGATAAGTGTTGCTGGTATAATTATAAACAGAAGAAATATTCTTATACTACTGATGTCGATAGAATTAATGCTTTTAGCGGTCAATACTAATTTTTTGATATTTGCTAATATGCATCATCAGGCAATGGCTGGGGTTTTTGTATTCTTTATAATGGCAGTAGCAACTGCTGAAACAGCAATTGGTTTAGCAATTGTTGTGGCAATATTTAGAAAACGCAAAACTATTGATTTAAGTAAACTTAATACACTAAGAGGTTAAGAGCAAGCTATGGTAATAAACACTCAAGTAGCAGCTGTACTAATCGCAGTTATAGTTTTAGCGCCTCTATCAGGTGCATTGATCGCTGGATTTGGTGGTAAATCTATAAAAAATGCTGGTGTTAGCTTTTTCACAATTTCTCTATGTGGCTTGTCTTTTGTCCTTAGTGTAATTTTAGCTTATGGTGTTTTTGGTGATGCAGAAGTTTATTCAGTTAGCTTTTATCAGTGGGCACCAATCTCAAATATGTTCGCCTTTGATGTTGGCTTTACGGTAAATAAGATCACTGTGTATATGATGTTGATAGTAACATTTGTATCAACGCTAGTACATGTTTATTCGATTGGATATATGAAAGGTGAAGAAGATTATGCAAGATTCTTTGCATACATTTCAGGTTTTACTTTTGCAATGCTTTGTTTAGTAATGGGGAATAATTTCTTATTATTATTCTTTGGTTGGGAAGGTGTGGGCTTATTCTCATATTTACTAATTGGTTTTTATTTCAATAGAGACAAGGCAAATGTTGCAAGCTTAAGAGCTTTTATTGTAAATAGAATTGGTGATTTAGGCTTCTTGTTAGGTATCGGTACAGTTATTTTATATACAAGATCGGTTGATTATACAACAGTTTTTGCAGCTTTACCGGATATTGATAATACTCAAACTATTCATTTTCTAGGTATGAGTTTTAGCCCAGTTACCCTAATGTGTTCACTATTATTTATAGGAGCAATAGGTAAGTCGGCTCAATTTCCTTTACATTCATGGTTAGAAGGTTCAATGGAAGGCCCTACCCCTATTTCGGCGCTAATCCATGCGGCAACAATGGTTACCGCTGGTGTGTTTATGGTTGCGAGACTTTCTCCAATGTTTGTGCTGTCTCCAGTGGCTCTAAGCTTTGTATTAATTATCGGTGCTATAACATGCTTGTTTATGGGTCTGATTGCAATTGTTCAAACAGATATTAAAAGAGTTATAGCATATTGTACACTATCGCAGTTAGGCTATATGATGGTAGCCCAAGGTGCTGGTGCGTTTTCAATTGGGATGTTTCATCTAATGACACATGCGATGTTCAAGGCATTGTTATTCTTAGCAGTAGGTTCTGTTATTGTCGCGATGCATCATGAGCAAGATATTCGTAGAATGGGTGGTCTAAGAAAATATATGCCAGTCACATATTTGTGTATGTTAATAGGTGCTTGGGCTCTTGCAGCTTTACCACCATTCTCAGGGTTTTTCTCAAAAGACTTAATTATTGAAGCAGCTCAAGCTACTACAGTATACGGACATAAGTTTGCCTACTATATGGTTTTAGCTTGTGCATTTGTGACTTCATTTTATAATTTTAGAATGTTTTTTATGGTTTTTCATGGTAAAGAAAGAATGTCAGATGAAGAAAAATCACATCTTAAAGAATCACCCCTAAGTATATTAATACCTTTGATATTATTGGCTATACCTTCAATGTTTGTTGGGGAGTATTTCTTTAGTAGTATTTTGTCTCAAAAGCATGGTTTATTCGGTAACACTATAAGCCTATTTATACAAGCTGGTCTTGGTGGAGAATCAGTGACTGCTCATTTAGCTAATGAGCCTGCTACAGTAAGCTCGATGGCGTTTATCAAGTATTCTGTGACAACGGTACCTTTTTGGTTAGCTCTAAGTGCTTTAGTATTAGCATATGTCTTATATGTGTGGCTACCAGTAATTCCAAGACTATTTGCAAATGCAAAATCAGGATTTGGAATAATTTATCATATCTTAGTTAAGAAGTACTTTATTGATGCTTTGTATGATGTGATATTTGTAAATATCTTCTTAGCAATTAGTAATTTCTTATGGAAGGTTATTGATATCTTTATTATCGATAAGACAGTTGTAAATGGAACATCTAGTTTGATATATCATACAGGAGATAGTTTCAGAAAAATCCAAAGAGGATATTTGTTTGACTATGCGTTTGTAATGATGGCTGGTGTGTTATTGTTTATGATTTTGCTAATTTCTGTTTAGGTAAGTTAGAGGATAAATTTGTATTATGAATTTAGGTAATTACTTATTAAGTTTAATAATCTGGCTCCCAATAGTTGGAGGTTTTGTTGTTTTAGCGATAAGAACCAAAGAATTACATGGAGATGCGGCTCGTTGGGTGGCGTTAGTGTTTAGTTGTTTAATTCTAGCTTTATGTATACCTTTAGTTACATCTTTTAATTATAGTAGCTCGGCGATGCAGTTCCAAGAATCAGTAAAATGGTTTAAAGTTTTTGGCATGCATGACATTTACTATAGTTTAGGTGTAGATGGATTCTCTGTTTTATTTATAGTTTTGACATCTTTTACTACATTAGTGATAGTTTTAGCAGCTTGGACATCTATCAAAACTAAAGTTAGACAATACATGGCAATATTTTTGATTACATGTGGTTTGACTAATGGTGTTTTCTGTGCAACGGATTCGATACTTTATTATGTTTTCTGGGAAGCGTTATTAATTCCAACTTGCCTTGGTATTGGCATTTGGGGCGGTAAGCACAAAGCATATGCTGCAGTTAAATATTTTATGTATACATTTTTTGGTTCGGTATTCTTATTAGCAGCTATTTTGTATATTCAGACACGAGTTGCTGCTTCACCGATACACTTTTTAGTAAATCAAGATACTTATTCTATTCAAAACTTTATTGCCTGGGCAACTCAGTCACAAGGCTTTATAGATTCGGTTAAGTTTACCCTAACAGCTCAATGGTTAGTTTTCGGAGCATTTTTCTTAGTATTTGCTGTTAAGATTCCAATGTGGCCATTTCACTCATGGTTACCAGATGCTCACTCAGAGGCACCTGCTGGAGGTTCTGTTATCCTTGCAGCTCTTATGCTTAAGCTAGGCGCATATGGTTTTTTAAGATTTGCCATCCCAATGCTACCGGAGGTAACAGCTTCACTTGAGTATGTGCTGATTGTGATGTCTTTAATAGCTATTGTTTATGTTGGTATTGTTGCAGTTGCACAGACTAATGTTAAAAGACTAATTGCATATTCATCGATTTCACACATGGGATTAGTTACTCTTGGCTTATTCTCAATATTTATATTGAAAAATGCTGACCCAGTACTAGGGACAACTCATGCGCAATTAGCTTTACAAGGTGCAGTTTTCCAAATGATTGCACATGCATTCTCATCTGGTGGTATGTTCATTGGTATTGGTTATTTGTATTTAAGGATGCACACGAGAGAAATATCTGATTTCTCTGGGGTAGCTAAAACTATGCCGATATTTGCGACATTCTTTTTACTTTTTTGTATGTCTAATGTTGGTTTACCTGGTACGAGTGGGTTTGTCGGTGAGTTTATAATCTTATTGGCGGTATTTCAATACTCTCCATTAATAGCATTAATTGCGGGATTAACTCTTGTGATAGCTCCAATTTATACTTTATGGATGTATAAGCGTGTTTTCTTCGGTGAGGTTGTATCTAAACAAGTAGCAAACTTGACTGATTTAAATAGAATGGAGATATTTGTATTTATATTGTTAGCGGTACCGACTTTATTATTTGGTTTCTATCCGGAGCCAATTTTGCATCTTTCAGCAGCAGCATCGGCACATATCGTTGGTTTATCTCTATAAGGTGGTGTTTTAATTATGAGTTTATCAATCCTTTATATTTTACCAGAAATATTATTAGCAATTGGTGCAATAGTTGTGACGTTTTCTGGGCTTTTTCTACATGGTAAAATTAGAAACATTAACTATATTTTTTTTCAAGTATTTACGCTACTTGCTTTGGTAGCAACTTTTGCTAAAGAATATCTAATTCAGACTAGTGGTTCAGTGTTTGAAGGTCAGGTTGTATTTAGTGGCTTTGCATATACTTTACAAATAGTGGTACTTGTTTTAGCGGTCTTTGTTGCACTATACTCAAGGGATTATGTCAAAGATAGAAAAATATCAGATGGTGATTTTTATACACTGCTAATGCTATGTGTGCTTGGTGCAATGGTTTTAACAGCTGCACATAGTTTAGTTATAATATATGTCGGTCTGGAATTATTATCATTACCAATGTATGCATTGATCGCAATCTATAGGGATTCAGGTAAAGGTCTTGAGGCTGCTATTAAATACTTTGTTTTAGGAGCAATTGCTTCAGCGTTATTATTGTTTGGGATGTCATTTGTCTATGGTATTACAGGTAAGCTTGATATCACGGAAATAGCTAAAGTTTTATCACAAGTAAACTTTATAGGATTACAGCAGCAGTTTTTACTTGTATGTTTGGTAATGATGATAGCTACATTCTTATTCAAGCTTGGAGCTTTTCCTTTTCATATGTGGTTACCAGATGTTTATCAAGGGGCTCCAAATGCTATAGCAAATATAGTTGCAACTATTCCTAAAATTGCTGCTTTTGCGATGCTTGTGAATATTTTATTTGTTGGCTTTCCATCGCTGAAAGACTCTTGGATATATCTATTTAGAATTATAGGTATATTATCAATATTCTTTGGTAGTTTGGTGGCACTGTCACAAACTAATGTTAAGCGACTTTTAGGTTATTCAACAGTTTCACAAATTGGGTTTGTCCTACTGGCAACAACATTAAATCCTCAAGGATATGCATTAACAGCCGCAAGCTTCTATGTGATAGTATATATATTTACAACTTTGGCTGTATTTGGTGTAATTACAACTATTTCGGTCGGTGGTTATGAAGTTCAAGACCTTAATGATCTAAAAGGTTTTAACACAAAAGATTCATGGTTAGCATTTATTTTACTGATTGTATTGTTCTCAATGGCGGGTATCCCTCCATTTGGTGGCTTTATTGCTAAGTTATTTGTTGTGATGGGATTAATTAATGATAGCAACTATTTCTTAGCGTGTTTTGTATTGCTTATGGCAGTAATAGCATCATTTTACTATGTCCGTGTTATCAAGACTATGTACTTTGATGAGCCAGAAAATGATCAAACTGTCAAACCACCACTTGCATCGCTAATAGCATTAAGTGTTAATGGCTTGGTACTTTTATTTTTAGGTATCATGCCGATGCTTCTTTTAGGTATCCTTACACAAGTTACTAATGTTATATAATAATCATTAATAGTTTATTGCTTATTGTCATTATTACTTTTATACTTTTATCTAGAAACAATTAAATTTTATTAGCTTATGAAAGAAATTCTAGGTCCTATTAATGATGTAATTAAGAACTCAAAAGAAAGTATTATCAATAAAAGCCTGAAGAAACTTGATGTTGTAAGCAGAGAAGAGTTTGAAGTACAGAAGAAAATTCTATTAAAAACTCGTCAAAAGCTTGAGCAAATAGAAGCTAAACTAGATAAACTTTTAGCTGAGAAAAAATAGAATGTCTTTAGCGGTTCTAAAGAGTAGAGCACAACTATGGTATTGAAGCACTTCTTGTCTCGATAGAGGTGCGTTTATCAAATGGTTTACCAGGTTTATCAATAGTAGGATTGCCAGAGGCGGCTGTCAAAGAAAGTAAAGATCATGTAAGAAGTGCAGTCATTAACTCAGGCTTTAATTATTCCTAATAAGCGTATCACAATTAACCTTGCTTACACCAACGGGTTTTATCAAAAAAGTAGTGGTAGATTTGATTTACCAGTAGCATTGGTGTTCTGTATGCCTCTGGACAAGTAAATATTGTCAAAGATATCGATGAGTATGAGTTTGCTGGTGAATTATCTTTGAGTGGTGAGCTAAGGAAAATATCTAGCGCCATACCGATGACTATTAAGTTTGTAGAGGAAAATAAAAAACTTATTGTACCAACAAAAAATGATAAAGAGATTAGTCTAGTTGAGACGGTTCATGACTATAGCTTTGATAGTTTAAATGAGGTTGTAGAGTTTTTATCTGGAAATGAAAAAGAGCTAGTAAAACCAAGTATAGAGATTAATTTTGCTGAGCTATAACAAGATTTAGAAGATGTCAAAGGACAGTATCAAGCCAAAAGAGCATTAGAGATTGCTGCAGTCGATGGCCACAATATCCTTTTAGTAAGGGACCTCCTGGTATTGGAAAAACAATGCTGGCAAGTAGACTAAACTCGATTACCACCACTAGATAAAAAAGAAGTGCTTTCATCAGCAATGATTGCATCAATCAAAGGAGAATCAGGTATCGCTGAAAGTTTTTATAAAAGATCATTTCGCCATCCACATCATACTCCTCTGGAGTATCTCTTTGGTTGGTAGTGGTAGTAATTCAATGCCTGGCGAGATTTCTCTGGCACTCAATGGCGTAATTTTTCTTGATGAATCGCCAGAGTTTGATCGTAAAGTCTTATAAGTCTTGCGCGAGACTCTAGAAACCGGTAGTGTGAATATTTCTAGGGCTAGGTGTCAAGTTGAATATCCAGCTAATTTTCAGTTAATAGTGGCGATGAATTCATGTCCATGCGGATATTTAGGTTCACAATTTAAAGAGTGTACTGACTCAATCCAAGCGATTAGAAGATATCAAAGTAAATTATCCAGGCCACTTCTAGATAGAATAGATCTTCATGTTGAAGTTGTTAAGCTTGCAAAAGAGAATCTGACAAATCAGCAATTAATACGGGAGAAAAGTAACATAGTTAGAGAGCGAGTTAAAAAAGTTCGAGAGAGACAAATCTCTAGATAAGGTAAGATTAACTAAATGCTATCTAGTAAAGAGCTTTATAAGGTTTGTAATCTTAATGATGAAATGAGAAAAATGCTCACATTAGCTATAGAAAAACTTGGACTATCTGCAAGATGGTATTATAAAATACTCAAAGTTGCCAGAACTATAGCAGATCTTAATAATACTGAGAATATTGATAAATCAACTGTTCAAGAAGCTATTAGTTATAGAAAAATGGATAAGTTTATCAAGTAGGCTAAAATAAATTTAGCAATTAATTAATTATTTACGAATTTAACAAAGGGTTTGTATGAGGGAATTATTTTTGGATTCTTTTGGCGAAAAGAAATTAGAGAGGCCACCAGTTTGGATAATGCGTCAAGCTGGTAGATACCTGCCAGAGTATCGTTCAGTTAGAGCAAAATTTGATAATTTTATGGATATGTGTCGTAATGCTGATGCCTGTTGTGAAGTAGCACTCCATCCACTTCAAAGATATGATCTTGATGCAGCGATTGTTTTTTCAGATATTCTAACAATTCCGGAAGCTATGGGAATGGATCTTAAATTTATCAAAGGTACAGGGCCGGTATTTTCTAAGCCAATACAATCGCAAAAAGATCTAGGTGAGCTAAAGTCAGTTGAGGATAGTGTAGGCTCTTTGGACTATGTTTATAATGCTGTCAAAACTACTAGTTCAGCAATAAATGTACCTTTAATAGGCTTTACTGGAAGTCCTTGGACTTTAGCTGCATATATGATTGAAGGTTCAGGATCAAAACAGTTTAATAAATTGCGCAAGATGATGTATACAAATCCACAATTGATGCATAGTCTGTTACAACGCCTGGCAGATATAACAATTATCTATTTGCTTGAGCAAATTAAAGCTGGAGCGAGTTCTTTGATGATATTTGATACTTGGGGCGGCATACTGCCTTTAGAGCATTATAAAGATTTCTCTCTCAAATATATGGATTATATTGCTAAAAATGTTAAGCAAAAAATTAATGTGCCAATAGTTTTTTTTACTAAGGGAGGGTCAAACTTTTTTGAAGAGTTAAAAGATAAGTCCTGCGATGGAGCTGGAGTTGATTGGAGTGTTACATTAAAACAGGCGCGACATAGAATAGGAGTTGGTAAAGTTCTGCAAGGAAACTTTGATCCAGCACTTTTGTATGGAACTAAAGAAAGTATTAGAGCGACTGTCAAAGCTAATATTGAATTTATCCAGTCAGATAAACTAAACAACTATATTGTCAACTTAGGTCATGGCATTTATCCTGATATAGATCCTGATAATGTTAAGGTTATGATTGGTGCGATTAGGGAATTTAGTGTTTTATTTTAAAAAATGAGTATCGCATAAAAGACTTGACATTAGTAAAAATATTGATATTATCTATTTATCAATAGACGCGGGGTGGAGCAGCTTGGTAGCTCGTCGGGCTCATAACCCGAAGGTCGCAGGTTCAAATCCTGCCCCCGCTACCAAACAGGAATTTTTTTATAAAGGCTCTTTTAAGGGCCTTTTTGCTATCTGCAGGATATGCGAAATCTAAGAGGTGAAAATGTTACTAGACGATTTATATGAGATAGTAAAACCCATTACAGCTGATCTAGGCTATATTTTATGGGGAATCGAGATTGTAGGAAGTAGTAAACTTACCATACGTATTTTTATTGATCATGAGAATGGTGTTTCAGTTGATGATTGCCAAATAGTTAGTAAAGAAGTGAGTGTGGTTTTTGATGTTGAGGATCCAGTTTCAGGTAAATATGTGCTTGAAGTTTCTTCACCAGGAATGAATCGCCAAATTTTTAATATAATTCAGGCGCAAGCTCTGGTAGGATTTAATGTAAAAGCAGTTACTTTAGCACCAGTTGAGTCACAAACTAAGTTTAAGGGTGTGCTATATAGAGTGGAAGGAAATAATGTCATTCTAAAGCTGGAAGATGGTAAAGAAATAAGTTTTGATTTTGACGAGCTTAAAAAGCTAAGAGTATCACCTGATTTTAGTTAGATAGAGGAATTTAAGATATGAGCAAAGAATTATTGTTAGTATTAGAAACTGTAGCAAATGAAAAAGATATATCAAAAGATCTTTTATTTGAAGCTATGGAAGAGGCTTTAGCTATTATAACTAAGAAAGAACTTGATGAGCATATGAATATCGAGGTTAAAATCGATAGGATTACTGGTGATTTCAAAGCTGATAGGGTTTGGCATATTGTTTCTGAAGATGAAGATTTAATTGATTATTCAAAAGAGCTTTATGAAGATGTTGCTCAAGAAAGGGGCTATAATGTAAAAGCCGGTGATGTCATACGCGAGCCTGTTGAGGTCAAAGAATATGGGCGTATAGCTGCAACAATGGCTAAGCAAATTCTAATGAAAAAAATTAAAAATTTTGAAAGAGAAAAGACAGCTAGATTCTATCAAAATAAAATTGGTGATATTGTTTACGGTGAGATAAAGCGCGCTACCTATGAAATCTTGGTTGTTGATTTGGGTAATAATGCTGAGGGGATTTTACCTAAAAAAGATCTTATAGCTAGAGAAAGATATCGTGTTGGCGACAAGATAAGAGCTTGTGTTGAGGGTGTTGAGTGTGATGAGTCTGGTAAGCCAAATACGGTTATGTTAAGTCGCTTAAGTAATACGATGCTTAAAGCTTTATTTAAGCTTGAGGTACCAGAAGTTGAAGAAGAGCTTATTAATATAGTAAATGTAGTTCGTGAGCCTGGTTTTAGATCTAAAGTAACCGTTAAAAGTAATGACCAAAGAATAGATCCTTGTGGCGCATGTGTTGGTGTAAGAGGTTCTAGAATACACTCTATAATAAGTGAGTTAAATGGTGAAAAGGTTGATGTTATACTTTGGGATGAGGAGATCGTTCAATATGCCATCAACTCATTATCACCTGTAGATGCTGCAGATATCTTAGAAGTGAATGTTGATGAAGAAACTAATTCGATGGATATTGTTGTTAAGCAAGAAAGCTTATCTAAAGCAATTGGTAAAAATGGTGTGAATGTAAGATTAGCAAGCTCGCTAATTGGCTGGAAAATTAATGTTCTATCAGATGCTGAGCAGGAAGAAAAACAAATGTCTATAGTAGAGAAATTTGTTGAAGCTTTGGATATAGATCATGATTTTGCATTGGTGTTGATTGAAGAGGGTATAGAAACTCTCGAAGATTTAGCATATTTAGATAGAGCAGAGCTTTTAGAAATTGAAGGATTTGATGAAGAGATTGTTGATGAGCTTCAAGAGAGAGCAAAAGCTGTTATTTTATCTGAAGCTTTGGGTGGTAAAAAACCAACACAAGATTTGCTAGATATGCAAAGTATGAGTAGAGATTTAGCTGAGCAGCTAGCGCAGAATAATATAGTTACTATGGAAGATCTGGCAGAGTTGTCTGTAGATGAATTGCTTGATATTGTACCTATAGATGAAGAGCAAGCGACCGATTTAATTATGCAAGCAAGAGCTCCTTGGTTTGAATAATAAAAGTACATATCAGTAATAGTACAAAGGAGAGGGAAATGGCACAGATTACAGTTGGGCAGTTAGCACAGCAAACAAATAAAGAAGTAGATGCACTACTAAAACAGCTTAAATCTTTTGGTATTGAAAAATCTAGTGAGAAAGATACATTAACTCCTGCAGAGATGAAAACTTTGCTAGAGAAGATCAATAGTGCAAAAAATACCGTAACTAGAAAGAAAGTAATTTTAGTTAAGCTTGATGGTAAACATAAGATTAATGTTTCGGTTAAAAGAAAAAGACGAATTACTAAAAGAGTAGAAGAACAAGAACCTGCTACACCGGCTCAGATACAAGAACTTAAAACTGTAGTTCAAGTTTCTCAGCCAATAAAAGTTGTGAAAGAGCTAGAGTTGGTGCAAGATAATATCGAGCAAACTGTTGAAAACGAAGTTGTTGAACAGGTTCAAGATAAAATAAAAAGAACAGTGATAAAAGATAGTGGTTTTAAGATAACTGCAATGCCAGAAATTAAGGTTGAGGAAATTGTTGTCGAGAATGATGAAAAGCCAGCTACTAACAATAAACAACCTAAGAAGAAATCTGCTAAGAAAGTTTTCTCTGAAGCTACAAATACTAATACAAAGTATAAGCGTGAGGAAGAGGAGAAAAAATCTAAAGCAAGGAAAGCTGGAGGCAAAGGTTTCAAAAAAGCTAACCCGAGACAGCTTTCACAACTTGCTGGTGATATAGAGTCATTTGATGAGTTTGGTGCTAAAAAAGGTAAATTAAAAGCGCTAAAAGTCAAAAAACAAGAATTTACAAAACCAGTTGAAAATACGATTAGGACTGTAGAAATTCATGAAGGTATTACTGTAAGTGAACTAGCACAAAAAATGGCGGTCAAAGGTGTTGAAATTGTTAAAGTGCTATTTAATATGGGTGTGATGGCGACAATTAACCAATCACTAGACCAAGACACAGCAATCTTGATTGTTGAAGAGATGGGGCATAGATATACTCTACACAATGAGAATGCTCTTGAAGAAGCGGTAACAACAGTTGATAGAAGCTTATATAAGAAGATTTCTCGAGCTCCGGTTGTAACTATAATGGGACATGTTGATCATGGTAAAACATCTTTGCTAGACTATATTCGTAAAACACGAGTAGTTGCTGGTGAGGCTGGTAGTATAACACAGCATATAGGAGCATATTCTGTTAAAACCGATAAAGGTTCTATTACATTCTTGGATACTCCGGGACATGAAGCTTTTACTTCAATGCGTGCGCGTGGTGCTAAGAGTACAGATATCGTAATTTTAGTTGTTGCTGCTGATGATGGTGTTATGCCTCAAACTGAAGAAGCAATTCAGCACGCTAAAGCAGCAAGAGTACCAATTGTTGTTGCAGTAAATAAAATTGATAAGCCAGAAGCTGATCCTGATAAGGTGATTAGTGAACTTGCACAAAGAGATGTAATCCCAGAATCATGGGGTGGTGATGTAATGTTTGTAAATGTTTCTGCTAAGACTGGTGAAGGGGTTACCGATCTATTAGATGCAGTACTTTTACAATCAGAAGTTTTAGAGTTAGAGGCATTTGCTGAGGGCTTAGCTGAAGGTGTCATAATTGAGTCACGTCTAGAAAAAGGTCGTGGTCCAGTCGCAACTGTACTTGTACAAAATGGTAACCTTAAGCAAGGTGATAATATCTTATGTGGTACTGAATATGGTAGAGTAAGGGCTATGCATAATGATCTTGGGAAAAAGATAAAAGCAGCTGGTCCAGCTACCCCTGTTGAGATACTTGGTTTATCAGGTGTGCCAGCAGCCGGTGATGAGATGGTTGTGATTGAAAATGAGAAGAAAGCAAAAGAACTTGCAGCTCAGCGCTCACAGAAACAAAAAGAAGCTAAAATAGCTCAAGAACAAGCACTTAAACTATCAAACATGTTTAATAACATGGATAAAGAAGGTGAACAGCAGGTACTTAAAATTATCCTTAAAGGCGATGTACAGGGTTCTGTTGAGGCAATTAGAGAGTCATTGCTTAAGCTTTCAACTAATGAAGTTAAGGTTGATATAATTGTAAGCGGTATAGGAGCGATTACATCTTCAGATGTGACTTTGGCTGTGGCATCAACGGCGGTTGTTATAGGTTTTAATGTCCGTGCTGATAGTGCTGCGAAAAAACTTGCTGAAACAGATGGTGTAGAATTCCGTTATTACAACATTATTTATGATTTAATAGATGATGTTAAAAAAGCGATGTCTGGTTTACTTTCTCCAGAAATTAAAGAGCAAGTTATTGGTATTGCTGAGGTTAGAGAAGTTTATCGTTCATCTAAATTCGGCTCAATTGCTGGATGTATGGTTGTGGAGGGCGTGGTTAAGCGTACTAATCCTATCCGTGTTTTACGTAATAATGTCGTTATTTACGAAGGTACACTAGAGTCGCTTAAGAGATTCAAAGATGATGCTAGTGAAGTTAAAAAAGGCTTAGAGTGTGGTATTGGTGTTAAAAACTACAATGATGTCCGTGAAGGTGATCAAATAGAGGTGTTTGAGGTTATCGAGGTTGCTAAGGAGTTGTAATTATGGCTGCAGATGGTAGAGTACAAAGAGTTGCAAATGAGCTCCAGAAAGTTATATCTTTATTGCTGCGTACTAGAATAAAAGACACTAAGTTAGCCAGTGCCACTATTATAGAGGTTGATCTTTCTAAGGATCTATCTTATGCAAAAGTATATTATACCTGCTTTGCTGTTGAAGATGCCGAATATATTGACAAGGCATTTGAAAAATCAAAAGGTTTCTTTAGATCATCTATAGCTAAGTTATTAAGCCTAAGAATTGTTCCAAACCTTAAGTTTATTTATGATACTTCGCTTGAGTACGGTATACAAATGGAAGAAAAAATCCAACAAGCACTCAATGCTGATTCAAAAATCATCAAGCAAGATGATAAATCTTTACAAGAAAACTATAAACACAACGATAAAGAAACTAAAGCTGAGAAGTTAAGGTAGGTAGCTTATGAGTAAGCTTACTATTATTCGCGGATTTAATGATGTACTGCCGCTAGATAGTTATAAATGGCAATTCTTAGAATCAAAAATAAAACTCATACTTGATAGATATAAATATAGTGAAACAAGGTTACCTGTTGTTGAGAAAAGTGAACTGTTTCATAGAAGTGTTGGTGAAACTTCTGATATAGTTTTAAAAGAGACTTATGATTTTCAGGATCGTAATGGTGATAGTCTCACGCTGCGTCCAGAAGGAACAGCTGGTTGTGTCAGAATGATTATTGAAAATAATTTAGCTACTCGAGGTCAAACACAGAAGCTATGGTATTGTGGTCCCATGTTTCGCTATGAGCGTCCACAAAAAGGTCGCTATAGACAATTTTATCAGCTTGGAGTCGAAGCTTATGGTTTCGACTATATAGCTATTGATTTAGAGATTATTACTATTGCATGGAGTCTTTTCAAAGAGCTTGGAATTTCTGAGTATGTAACTTTAGAGTTAAATAGCCTTGGTTTGAGCCTTAACAGACAAGAGTATATTCAAGCGCTACTAGAATACCTAAAACCATATCATGCTGAGCTTGATGAAGACTCTATAAAGAGGTTGGATAAGAACCCTCTAAGAATATTAGATTCTAAGATAGATAAGACACAAAAAATCTTAGCAAATGCACCTAAACTTATTGATTTTATAGATCAAGATTTGCGATTGAGATTTAAGCAAACTTGCCAATATTTAGATGCTTTAGGTATTGTATATAAGATAAATCAAAATCTTGTTAGAGGTTTAGATTATTATAGTGGCTTAGTTTTTGAATGGACTACTGACAAGCTTGGCTCGCAAAGCGCAATCTGTGCAGGTGGTCGTTACGATAGTTTAATAGAAAACCTTGGTGGTCAGAAAACAGCTGCTATAGGTTTTGCTATAGGGATGGAGCGCTTACTACTATTATTAGAAGATTTAGGTAAATTGCCTAAACAACAAGACAACCTTTGTGGTGTATTTTTTGTATTAGACAGTAATCAGCTTCATCGATCCCTAGTTATAGTTGAGAATATTCGCCAAGAGCTTCCTCAGCTTAAAATAGATATGGATCTAAAATTCGGTAGCTTTAAATCACAATTTAAGAAAGCTGATAAATCTGGGGCTAAAATTGCTATAATAATTAGACAAGATGAGTTAGATAATGGCTTTGCTAGTATAAAATATCTTCAGCAAGACAGAGAACAACAACGAGTTGCTTTTAATGACTTAATTAATTTTTTAGAAAGATAGAGGTATATGAAATTACATAATATAAAAGGTTATGCGTGGATTGTAGTTGGGTTAAGCTCATTTCTACTAATTAATAAATATATAATGAATGTTTCTCCTAGCTTGATTGCTAATGAGCTAATGAGTAGCTTTTCAATAAATGCTACTGAAATGAGTACAATAGTCTCGCTGTTTTTATGGCCTGTAGTGTTTTGTCAGTTCTTTGTTGCAGGGCCTATCATTGATAAGTTAGGATTTAGAAAAGTAAGTTTTTTCTCATTAGTATTGTCTGCAGTGGGGTTATTATTATTTGTGTTATCTGCAGATATCCATAGTTTTGCATTAGGGTGTATCTCAAGATTAATGATAGGTATCGGAGCTTCATTTGCAACAGTTGGCTATATTAAAGCAGCTGCAGTATGGTTTGATCCACGCAAGTTTGCTTTTGTGTGTAGCTTTCTGATGACAGCAGCAATGATTGGTGCTTTGCTAGGCCAAGTGCCACTAGTTTATCTAATTGAGCTTACAGGTTCATGGCATAGAGCATTAATTAGTTATGCTTGTTTTAGTATTGTTATAGCACTTTTATATTTAGCTTTAGTCAGAGACTATAATCCTGATGCTTTATATGCAAATCAAACAAAAGGTGATACTGTAACACTTGCTGGAATAAAGAAAGTTCTTTTAAATAAAAATAATTGGTATCTTACTTTAACAGGTCTTACTTTTACCACAATAGACGTTTTTGGTGGAATTTGGGGTAATAACTATTTTAGAGAGTTATATAGTATCCCAGCAAAAGATGCATCCTATATTGTTTCGATGATGTTTTTGGGCCTTGCGATTGGTTCACCTATAATTGGTAAGCTCTCAGAGAAATTTGATAACAGAGTTGGGATTATGGTTGTCTTTCATATTATCGCAACAATTTCGCTAGCTGTAGTTCTACAATTTAAGCTTACACCAACAATATCTGGAGTTTTACTATTTATTTTTGGCTTTTGCTTAGGTGTATATATGCTAGCTTTTTCGATTGGGAATCGTATAAATCCAGTGGTGGTTGCTGCAACAGTAGCTGCCTTGATAAATACTGGTGAGCCTTTATTAGGTGCTTTATTTGATCCATTAATAGGTCATTTACTAGATTTGACATGGGCAGGTCAGTATATAGATGCTCAAAATCATATTAGTACTATAGCTTCAGAAGGAGCACATAGATATTTTCATATAAGTGCCTATCACCATGCTTTTTTAATCCTTATATTTAGCGTGATCATATCATTCTTCTTGCTAATTTTAGTAAAAGATAAAGAAGTTAAATAAAAATGAAACTCGAAAATATTTATCTTCAAAGAATTCGTGAACTTGACTTGAGAGTGGATTCTTTGCAACTTGAAGCTATTAGACGGTTGCAACAAATAGTAGATCAGCTCAATTCAAAAAAAAATCTAAGTTGAGGTTGTTTAACAAATCTTTTTATCCTTATATCAAAGGATTATATATGTGGGGTGGTGTAGGTCGTGGTAAGACCTTTATAATGGATATCTTTTACAATAACCTCACAATAAAGAATAAAGAAAGGCAGCACTTTTCACATTTTATGAAAAACATTCATGAGCAACTGAGAAAATATCAGGGGGGAAACCCAATTTCAAAAGTTGCTTATGACATGGCGAAACAAACACAAGTTATATGTTTTGATGAATTCTTTGTTGAAGATATTGCTGATACTATGATCTTAGGCAGCATTTTTACCGAGTTATTTAAGTTTGGTGTGGTATTGGTAGCAACCTCAAATATAGAGCCAGAAAAACTTTATAAGAATGGTTTGCAACGCGAATTGTTCTTACCTGCTATCGATATTTTACTTAAAAATGTTGACGTACTAAATTTAGATTCTGGGGTTGATTACAGGTTTCGTTTGCCTACTACGTATCTAAATTATCTCTATCCATACAATGAGCATAATCGTAAAAATTTCTTTTATAAATTCTTCCTTAGAAATAGTTATTTTGATAAAGATCTTAGTATACGAGTCTTAGCTAGGGATATTCCAACAATATTGCTAAGTCATAAAGATGTTTGTTTTGACTTTAAGGTTATTTGTGGTGATGGTAGAAGTACTCATGATTATATAGAAATTTGTGATACATATGAACAGCTTTTTATCTATAATCTAGTTGGATTTGATTATCATAATGAAGATATGGCTAGACGCTTTATTACATTAATAGATGAGTTTTATGATCAGAATAAAAAGGTTGTGATTCTTGCTAATTGTGATTTTAAGGACTTATATAATGGCGAAAGGCTTAAGTTTGAGTTTCAACGGACTATAAGCCGATTAAATGATATGCAGAACTCACAGTTTGGAGTTATAGATGAATAAGGTTGATTTTATTGAAGTTACAGATGATATCATAGGCCAGCGTATTGATAACTTTATGTTAAGTAGATTTTCTCGGCTACCTAAATCTTTAATTTATCGTTGGATTCGTAAAGGTGAACTACGTGTAAATAAAAAAAGAGTCAAGCAGACATCACGTGTAAGATCGGGAGATATTGTCAGAGTACCACCATTTAGTTTAGAAGAAGGTGTTAAGCTAATAAAAGTCTCACAGTCCCATCTGGATTTTTTGGAACAGCGTATTCTTTATGAGAATGATGACTATATAATAGTTGATAAACCATCAGGCATGGCAGTACATGGTGGCTCTGGAGTTAATTCAGGATTAGTTGAGCGTCTAAGGCAGCTACGGCCTAAAGTTAGACGTTTAGACTTAGTGCATAGGCTTGATAAAGAAACATCTGGGTGTGTACTTTTAGCAAAAAAACATAGCTCTTTGGTATATTTCTTTGATATCTTCAAGCAACACAAAGTTAATAAGGTTTATTATGCGATAGTTCATGGCCACTGGGATAAAAAAATCACTACAATAGATTTACCTTTAAAAAGAACTAAAACTAAAGATGGTCAAAGAGTTGTTAAAGTTGATAGTAAAGATGGAAAACAGGCTTTAACTAAGATTGTATCAGTTCGGCATTTACAAGGAGGCTTTAGTCTACTTGAGATAAAACTAGAAACAGGTAGAACTCATCAAGTTAGAGTGCATACAAAAGCGATTGGTCATCCTATTGTTGCAGATAAGAAATATGGCTTTGCTACTAAAGATCAATTGTTGTTAGACAAGGGAATTGATAAGCTATTATTGCATGCGGGTAAGTTAGAGTTCTACGATGAAAAGCAAAACAAGCAAATATCAGTAAAAGCGGCTTTAGATTCTAGATTTGAGAAATTTATGCAAGAGTAGAATTAGTCTTTATTATCTTTTATCATAACCAATATTACAAGCGAAGCGATCATACTTGCAACTAGAGTTGTAAATGCAAAATGGTATGAGTTTAATTCAAAGTACTTAATATCAGCAGAACTAGTATATTGAGAAATAATTTCCCCTGTTTTATTTATGTACTTGCCAGTCCATGAACAATCTAGGAAATATCCTATAAGTGGGTCAAATATTGCACCTAAAATTGGTTCACCTGTATTTATGAAAGCAGCAACAGTTGTTATTATTATAGGATTTATACGGTTTCCTATAGCAAATGAAAGCATATAGATTCCTAAACATAGACCAAAGATAAACAACATTATTGCTGATATTGTAGCGCTTGTTTTTGTCAATAAAACAAAGCTGAGTGCTATAGTACCAATGATATGAAAGAATATCATCACTCCTTTTCTACTATCAAGGATTTCAGATAATTTGCCAATAATTGGCGATCCAATAGCCATACCGATAAAAATCATCGAGATTATACTAGCAGCTTCTTCTCTTGAGATATGATATGCTTCTCTGAAATAAGCATTACCCCAGAAACCAGCAAAAGCATCAACTGCCGTAAAGCTTAAGCCGACGTAAAATGTTAAGAGCCAGTTATTTTTATTTTTGATGACTTCTTTAAGAGTACTGAGAGTTTTTAGCTGATTACTAGGCGAGCTAGCTTCTGGTTGTTTAGGATTAAAATCACGCACAAAAATATAGTAAACTACAGCAATCAGTAAGCTAGCTACCGAGAATAGTAGCATAGCTATTTTCCAATCACCACAGAGTGTTATCAGGTAAGCTAGTGGAGCTTGAGCACATAGCGCACCAATCATTGCTGCTGTAGCAAGGAAACTCGCAGCAAAAGCAAATTTGCGTGGCTCAAACCACACTGAGACAGCTTTGAGATAGGATATAGTAGCAAAGGATACACCTAAACCAGTGGTTATCCTTGCTATGTATGCTATACTTAGACTACCTAAGTTTGCTGCAACAGTAAATAATATAACACCAGTGGCAGAAATTGTGATTGAAATTGGGCTAATTAGTCTAAAGCCAAATTTATCGATAATTGGTCCAGCTAAAAAGAGTTGGCATATAATGATAGACCAAAAAAATGCTGAACCTAAAGCTCCTGTTTGTGTAGTATTAGTACCAAAGCTAGACATCATATCATCAGTAATTAGACTTGGAAATACTTGCATTACATACTTGTCAAATAATAAAAATGAGCTAAGTATTATTATTATCCATGCATAACCACGTATATTATATATCCTTTGTTCCATATGCTACTAGTTAAGATAGTGTGAAATTTAATTTTATGGTTCAAAGTTCTATAAATCAAGCATTAAAGTTTTTCTTTGCTAATATGGGCTTTTTTGGTATGATAAGGTGGCGTTTTGATTGATGAGACTGATATATATGTTAACAAATATTAGGATTGATACCAAAAAATTTATCTTACTTCAATTAATCTTGGCATTAGTTGGTTATTTTGTTATTTTAGTATTTTATGGTTATATTTATGTTAATTCATTTTTAATAGGATCATTAACAATGTTTTTAGCTAATTTTATGTTTTTTTTCAGACTATTTATAAATAAGCAGTTAAGCCCGGGGGTTGAAATAGTAATATTTTATCTCAGCGAGTATCTGAAACTAAGCATTGTAGCACTGCTGACGATATTGTTAGCAATTTATATAAAACCAAAATTATTTTCTTACATTTTTGGTTTAGTTTTGTTACAATTAACTTTGTGTTTTGTGCCTATCTTGTTCAAAAAAGGGAGGTAGGTTTATTTAAGTGGTCATATTAAAGATAGATAATATACATACTGGTGGAATGAATAAATGGCAAATACAGAAGTGGGCTCTCAAGTGGCTACTGAATATGTGCAGCACCACTTGCATCATTGGCAAGTAAGCTTAGGTCAAGGTTCTTTTTGGCAGCTTAATGTTGATTCATTATTGGTGAGTGTTATACTGGGAGTTGTATTTATACTAGTTATGTTTTTAGCAGCTAGAAAGGCTAATTCGGATATTCCTGGTAGATTTCAGAATATGATCGAAGCTGTGTGGGAATGGATGGATGGAATGGTTGCTGAAAATTACCATCACAAAAGAGATTTTATTACACCGTTGGTACTTACTATCTTTGTTTGGGTGGTTTTGATGAATTTAATGGACTTACTTCCTGTTGATCTTTTTGGTTGGATAATTAGTTTCTTTACTACTAGCCACGAAGCTTATTTCAGGGTTGTGCCTACTGCTGATCTTAATGTTACTTTTGCTATGTCAATAGCTGTTTTCTTCCTAGTAATTTTTTATAATCTTAAGGCAAAGGGTTTTGGACTAGTTAAAGAAGTGTTAAGCTCACCTTTTGGTGTTTGGTTACTTCCTTTAAATATCTTTTTTAGACTGGTTGATGAAATAGTTAAGCCAGTTTCACTGTCACTGCGTTTGTTTGGTAATATTTTTGCAGGAGAGCTTATATTTATCCTTATAGCTTTGTTACCATGGTGGTTTCAGTGGACTCTTGGTGGTATATGGGCAATATTCCATATTCTAATTGTTTTAATACAGGCTTTTGTATTTATGATGCTAACTGTTGTCTATTTAAATATGGCACAGGAAGCTCACTCAGTTTAAACTAATCTAAAACATAAATCTTTAATAAAACAGGAGAAATAAAAAATGGATATGTCTTTACAGGTTTTAGGAAACTTAAATGGTTTGACAGCAATTGCAGTAGCTTTACTGATATCATTACCAGCTTTAGGAACAGCAATAGGTTTTGGTGTTTTAGGTGGTAAATATCTTGAAGGCGTTGCGCGCCAACCTGAGTTAGGTGGAATGTTACTTGGTCGTATGTTTATTGTTGCGGCTTTCGTTGATGCATTCGCTGCTATCTCAATAGCAATTGGTTTCTTAGTTCTTTATGCAAACCCTCTAGCAATTCCTGGCTTGGCTGAAACAGCTCAGAAAGTAATTGGTGCGTAATTAAACAATAAAATCATAAGTTTCATTATCTAAAGGATGAGTAGATGGATATTAATATAACTCTAATAGGGCAAATGATAACATTTGCAATCTTTGTTGGATTTACAATGAAGTTTGTATGGCCCCCGCTACGTAAGGCTTTAAAAGAGCGTAGAGACAAGATTGCTGAAGGTCTAGCATCTGCTGATAGAGCATCTAGAGGGCTAGAGGTTTCTAAAAGACAATCTGCAGAGATTTTGCGTGAAGCTAAGGCTAAGGCAACCGAAATAGTTGAAAATGCTTATGTAAGGGCTCATAAGGTTGATGAGCAAGCAAAAGAGGAGGCTATTGCGGCTGCTGATAAGATCAAAAGTATGGCTATTGCTGAAATAGAGCAAGAAAAGATTAAAGCAAAAGAGCAACTTAAGCAAGAACTTGTTAGTCTAGCTATGGCAGCTGCTAGTAAAATCATAGCAGTAAGTGTTGATGAAAAGGCTAGTAGAAAAGTTTTAGAAGACTTTATAGAAAAAGTATAACTTTTAATAAGGTAGACACATGACAAATATAAGTGTAATTGCGAGGCCATATGCCAAAGCAGCATTTGAGTTTGCAAATGAACATAACCTACTACAACAATGGTCTAAGTTGATTCAAACATTTTCTGAGTTAATCAAAGATAGCTCTGTGGCTGCAATTATATCTAGTTCTACTGTATCTCAGATTGAGATTATAGATGCTCTAAAAAAACAATTAGATGAAAGCTTTTTTAATTTTCTTGCTTTGATAGCTGAAAATAAAAAGTTGTCAATAATGCCAGAAATAGCAAACCAATTTGAGTCTATTAAAAATATCCATAACAATATTAGAGTGGCTAATGTTACTTTAGCTTATGCTACAGATAAAAATATCTTGGATAGCTTGAAAGCTAGTTTGGAGAGGAAATTTTGCTGCACTATTGATATGCATATAAATATTGATCCAGCGATAGTTGGTGGAGTAGTGGTCAAGGTTGGAGATACAGTTATTGATAGTTCAGTATCTGGCCATTTAGAGACATTAAAAAGTATTTTGTTATTATAAATTATAGGAAGTGAGCTTATGCAACTAAGTCCATCAGAAATAAGTGGTTTAATAAAACAAAGAATTGAGAAGTTTGATAATTCAGTTGAACTAAAGTCAGAAGGTACAATTGTCAGTGTTGCTGATGGTATTGTTACTATTTATGGATTGAATAATGTCGCAGTTGGTGAAATGGTTAAGCTACCAGGAGATGTGTATGGTCTAGCTCTCAACTTAAATACAGACTCGGTTGATGCTGTAGTTTTAGGTGAATATGAGCATATCAAAGAAGGTGATAAAGCATACTGTACTGGCAGAATTTTAGAAGTACCAGTTGGCGAAGCTCTTTTGGGTAGAGTTGTCGATGCATTAGGTAATCCTATCGATGGTAAAGGTGAGGTGGCAACTGATTTAACTTCACCTATCGAAAAAATTGCTCCTGGTGTTATTTGGAGAAAATCAGTAGATCAAGCATTGCAAACAGGTATTAAGTCAATTGACTCGATGGTACCAATTGGTAGAGGTCAAAGGGAGCTTATCATTAGTGATAGACAGATTGGTAAAACTGCAATTGCTGTTGATACGATTATTAACCAAAAGGGTACAGGTATTAAATGTATCTACGTTGCTATTGGTCAGAAGGCATCTACAATTGCAAATATTGTAAGACAGCTTGAAGAGCATGGTGCAATGGAGCATACGATTATTGTTGCAGCTACAGCTTCTGATTCTGCAGCATTACAATACATTGCACCATATGCTGGATGTTCTATGGGTGAGTACTTTAGAGATCGCGGTCAAGATGCACTTATCGTTTATGATGATTTGACTAAGCAAGCATGGGCTTATAGACAGATTTCATTACTATTAAGAAGACCGCCTGGACGTGAAGCTTATCCTGGTGATGTATTTTACCTTCACTCAAGACTACTAGAAAGAGCAGCTAGAGTAAATGAAGAATATGTAGAGAAATTTACTAATGGTGAAGTTAAGGGTAAAACTGGCTCATTAACAGCATTACCAATCATTGAAACACAAGCTGGTGATATCTCAGCATTCGTTCCTACGAATGTTATTTCAATCACTGATGGACAGATATTCTTAGAGACAGATTTATTTAACTCTGGCTTAAGACCTGCAATAAACCCTGGTAACTCTGTTTCACGTGTCGGTGGTGCAGCACAAACTAAGATTATTAAAAAACTTGGTGGTGGTATCCGTTTAGCACTTGCACAGTATAGAGAACTAGAAGCATTTTCACAATTTGCATCGGACTTGGATGAAGCAACTCGTGCACAATTAAATAGAGGCCAAAGAGTAACAGAATTACTAAAACAAAAGCAATTCTCAACTTTATCTGTGGCTTTAATGGCATTGTCACTTTATACCGCTGATAATGGTTACTTAGACAGCTTAGAAGTTTCAGAAGTGATACCTTTCGAATCAGCTTTACATGCACTAGCAGAAACTAAGTATGCTGATGTAATTGCAGAAATTAATGAAACAGGTAAGTATGATGCAGAGATTGCTAATAAGTTAAAAACTATTGTTGAAGACTGTAAAGCAAATCAAGCTTGGTAATAGGAGTATAGACGATGTCTAATGCTAGAGAAATACGTTCCAAAGTGCAGAGTGTTAAGAACACACAAAAAATTACCGGTGCAATGGAATTAGTTGCTGCTAGTAAAATGAGAGGAGCAATTGTTAAGATGAATAATGTGCGTCCTTATGTTGAAAGCGCAAACACTATTATCAAAAATGTCACAGCTGCAAGTATTGATTATCCTAATCCTTATTTGTTTGATAGAGAGGTAAAAAGAGTCGGTTACATAGTTGCATCTACAGATAGAGGTCTGTGTGATGGTCTTAATATTAACCTTTTTAAATATGTTCTAAAAAATATTAAGAACAATATCGAAGATAAGATTGGAATTGATGTATGTGTGATTGGTTCAAAAGCTGAAAATTTTTTTGCAAAATTAAAAGATGTCAATATTGTAGCAACAGGTCATTATAACGATAAAGAAAAAAAAGGAAGTATTAGAGCTATTGGTGGTGCAGTTAAAGTAATGCTAGATAAGTTTACTACAGGTGAGATTGATAGATTATATATGAGCAGTAACCAATTTGTAAGCACGATTAAACAAAAACCTAGATTACAAACATTGCTACCTATTCAAGATATTTTCTCAGCAGAAGAAATAAAAGTAAATAAAGAAAAAGCATTTAAAGGTCATTGGGATTATATTTATGAAAGAGATATAGAAGAAGTTTTAAATGCTCTATGTATCAGATATATTGAAGCTCAAGTTAGAGGTGCGATATTAGAAAATGCAGCATGTGAGCAAGCTGCTCGTATGATGGCAATGAAAAATGCAACTGATAATGCTAGTGATATAATTGATCAGTTGAAATTAGATTACAATAAAGTAAGACAAGCTATGATTACGCAAGAGCTTGCAGAAATTTGTTCAGGTGCGGCAGCAGTTTAGGAGAGGTAAATGAGTACAGGTAAAATTATTCAAGTGATTGGTGCTGTTATTGATGTGGAGTTTGCTCTAGATAACACACCTAAAGTATATGATGCATTAAATGTGATAGAAACTAGTCTAATATTAGAGGTACAACAACAGATTGGTGATGGCATAGTTCGTACTATTGCTATGGGATCTAGTGATGGTCTTAGACGCGGTATGGAAGTTAAAAATACAAATGCACCTATTTCTGTTCCAGTTGGTCATGGCACGCTTGGACGTATTATGAATATATTAGGTGAGCCAATAGATGAGGCTGGGCCAATTGAATATACTGAGAAAAGATCTATCCATCAAGTTCCCCCTGCATATGATGAGTTAGCATTAAGTACGGAAATACTCGAAATAGGTATTAAAGTAGTCGATCTTATCTGCCCATTTGCTAAAGGTGGTAAGGTAGGTCTATTTGGTGGTGCTGGTGTTGGTAAAACTGTAACAATGATGGAGCTTATCAATAATATTTCAAAAGAGCATAGTGGTTATTCAGTGTTTGCTGGTGTTGGTGAGAGAACTCGAGAGGGTAATGATTTTTACTATGAGATGAAAGATTCTAATGTACTAGATAAAGTATCATTGGTATATGGTCAGATGAATGAGCCACCCGGAAACAGATTAAGAGTAGCTCTTAGTGGTCTTACTATCGCTGAAGGTTTCCGTGATGAAAAGCGTGATGTTTTGATGTTTATTGATAACATATATCGTTATACATTGGCAGGTACAGAAGTATCAGCACTATTAGGCCGCATGCCATCTGCTGTAGGTTACCAGCCAACACTTGCTGCTGAGATGGGTGCATTACAAGAGCGTATTACATCCACTAAGACAGGATCTATTACTTCTGTTCAGGCTGTATATGTACCAGCAGATGACTTAACAGACCCTTCTCCAGCTACGACTTTCTCACATTTAGATGCAACAATTGTATTATCACGCCAGATTGCTGAGCTTGGTATTTATCCTGCGGTTAATCCTCTAGATTCAACTTCTAGACAGCTAGATCCACTAGTTGTGGGCCAGGAACACTATGAAACAGCTCGTGCAGTGCAGAAAGTACTTCAAAGATACAAAGAGTTGAAAGATATTATTGCTATTTTAGGTATGGATGAATTATCTGATGAAGATAAGAAAATTGTAGATAGGGCTCGTAAGATTCAGAGATTTCTATCACAGCCATTCCATGTCGCAGAGGTATTTACTGGTAATCCTGGTAAATTCGTATCACTTAAGGATACTGTAGCAAGTTTCAAGGCTATAGTTAACGGTGAATATGATCATTTACCAGAGCAAGCTTTCTATATGGTTGGTTCTATACAAGAAGCTATCGAGAAAGCAAAAACTCTATTATAATAGGTTATTGATATGACAAAAAAATATCTAAAAGTTGACGTTGTTAGTCCTGTAGGTTCAGTTTTTAAAGGTGAAGCTGATATGGTGCGTCTGCGTGGCTCTGCTGGTGAAATGGGGATAGCATACGGTCATACTGAACTATTATCTACTTTACCAGCTGGTGTAGTAAATGTTAGAAAAGATCAGTATACTGATGTACTATATGTTTCAGGTGGCATAGTAGAAGTTACTCCAACTCGTGTAACTATTATGGTTGATGATATGGAGAGAGCTGAAAACCTTAATCAGGCTGAAGCAGAGAAAGCAAGAGCAAGAGCAAAAGAAGTTCTCAAAAATCCAGGTGCTTCAAAGCTTGATATTGAAGCAGCTAACAAAAGACTAAAAGAGGCAGATGCCCGCCTTAAAGCACTTAACTCTTCAAAGGGTCTGTATTATTCAAAAGATGAATAATAATTCACACTAATAACAGAATCAAGACTATATTTTTTGATACAAAATGATAGGCTATTCAAACAAACTAATCTAAGAAAATCAAAATAACTATTGGTAATGGATTAATTTATAATTACTCATTAATTAAAATGCTTTAAATTTAGAGCTATTATTATGATATCAGGATAAAATTATTTATAATTCATAAAATATAATATTTTGACCCTTTTTTGATAAATGAGAAAATTTTTTATACAGCTTATAATATTTGCTTTAACATTACCGTTAATGCTAAAGGCTACACCATTAGCTAATTTAGGCTCAGATTCTAAAGTTTCTGAAAGATTATTACCGAACAGAATAATCGCATGATTCCTCGATATTCGTACTCCAGGTTCGACAACAAGAGTTGATATGCAAAAGGCCAAAAAAGATGGCTATAATGTTATGATAGTTGCTTATGGGGAAGTTTATGATAATGATATAGGTTTTTATACTACTTCTGTAACTTCTACACAGACTATAATAGATAAAATTCGTAATGCTAAAAAAGCAGGAATGGAAGTATTATTGGCTGTTGATGGGAGTCCTAACACTTTCCATTCTGGAATTAAGCAAGGAACTTTAGATCCAAAAATTTTTGGTAATGATATTTCTGATACACAAATAAAAGTTTTAGCTAATAATATAGTTTGTTTTTTAAACAAAAATGATCTTGATGGTATTGTATATAGCATTAAAAAATTTACATCAGCTGACTTTATTGCCAAACTTTCAGCAGCTATAAAAAAAATAGCTGCAAAAATAATAATTGCTGCTGAGCCTGAAGTTAACAATTATAAATTAGTTACGACAGGTGTCAGTAATGATTATGACAAGGCTATTCATGAGGGTAATATAGATTATCTGTTTATACAAGAATATGGTGCATTTCCCGAGTATGATCCAAGTTTTATTTCTGAAAGCTATTCAAAGATTATTGAAAATGCCAATATTCCTCTTAAGACAAAAATTTTGATAACAGAGCCAACAAATGCTGTTTCTGGCGGAACAAATACTATTTATCATCCGCAGGGGAACGCAACAAAATCATTATCAACTGAGCAAGCGGTAAAATTAATATTACCACAACTTGAGAAGCTAAAATTTAAACCAAGGTTTGCTGGTGTTGCCGGGTGGTCATTGAATACAGATTATGCTGCTGATCTATATGGAGATTCTTCGCATAATGCTGGAGCCTTTGCAAAAGGGTTTAGTGAGTGCATTTATAAGAATACTTGTGTTGAAATAGATAATAAAATAGAGGGTCCAGTCGTTGCTGGGGTTTTACCGTTGTGGGGCAAAAGTAGCTCTTATAATATTTCTGGTCAGCAGATAAATACTACTCCGATAAGCATATCAATGCCAAAAGATAAGGAGTATTGTGATTATAATCCTAATGTTTGTAAGTATAATGTCATTATAGCGGCATATCTAACCTACACTAATAGTAAAGGTTTTGAACTATCTTTTAATGAGGAGAATGGCAGTTCAAAGAAAATATATTCTACAAAAGAACTAAAGGCTTTGATAGCTTATATGAATTCTAAAGGAAAACATACAATCATTTCTATTGGTGGTAAGTATTCTCATGTTGATTGGGAGACGATAAATCTAAGTGACCTTATAAAAATCGTTCAAGAGTTTGGTTTTAATGGCATAAATTTTGACTTAAGTAGTTCTGATATACCTAAGAATGAGAAAACAGTAAAGGTAGCTGCTGATAAAATAAATAAATTAACCACAACATTAAGACAAAATAACCGTGGTTTTTGGTTAACTTTTTCTCCTGAGTGGCACTATATAGTTGCACCATTAGCCAAAAATGACAAAGATAATATTTATGTCAACTATAATTACATTGAATTATTAGATAGCGTTGGTACGAATAAAATAAATTATATTTGGCTTAACACATATGCTGATAAACCTTCTGATGGAATTTTAAGTTTTTATCAGGATAAAAATGCAGAGCATATAAAAATTACTCCTGCTGATGGTTATGCTAAGTTCTTGGCAGCACTTGCTTGGGCTTTGACGACGCAAGTAGGCTATGACGTAAATATGCCAAAGTATGATGAAATTGATAAACCTTTGGATATTCCTGCTAATAAGTTGGTCTTAATGATTCCTGCAACCAAGGGTACTACTCATGGTAGGATGATGTATGTATTAACTGAAAAAGATATCAAAGAAACAGTCTCTTTGATGAAAGAAAATAAGGCATCTTTTGCAGGTTTTGCAGTTTGGAGTATCGATTTTGATGCAACTAATATTAACAACGGTGATTTGGGTAATGGCTATAGCCATAAGCCTTGGAGTACAACAGCTGCAATTTTAGATGTTAGTTTACCACCTATAGTGTCACAAATAAAAGATCAGATAAAACAACAAAATAAAGTTATTCCATCAATACAGGGACAACAGCAAAGTATAGAGACTGGGGTTATAAATTATCCTGATAAAATTGGCTCTTATAATACTGATACTATCATAAATTTTCAAGGTAAAAAATATAAGTGTAAGTCTAATTTAGAAGTCAAATTTTGTAATGATAAAGGATACATTCCAAATGGACTATATGGTTATCTTGCTTGGGATGAGATTAGCACTAAGCCTAAGGCAAAAACTAAACAGTGCAAACTTGCTGCTGGTGAAATAGTCAAATACCCAAATTTTATTGGAAATTATAAAGTTGGACAAATTGTTATTGCTGGTGATAGAAAGTTTGAATGTCAAAAGCAAGAGTTATGTAATGATAAATCATACCGACCTATAGGCAAAAGTTGTTATCTTGCTTGGAGTGATATAACTGATGATGTTGCTCACTTGACAAATGAAGCTAAACAGTTTAAGCCCAAGGGTGCTGAGTATATTTATCCATATGGTATAGAGGACTATAAGTCAGGTACTATAGTTACTGTCGGTCAAGAACTATACCGCTGTAATATTGGTCCTGAATCTAGTTTATGCGCTAGTGAAGCATATAAACCAACTGGTAAGTATGGTGCAGATGCTTGGACAAAAATAGATGGTAAGTAAAGATATTTATGTTTCATTATTTTACAGAATTAATTAGCTTTTTTAGTTCGCCAGATTCATTCATTTCCATAATTATATCGCAGCCACCTATCAGTTCTCCTTTTATCCAAAGTTGAGGGAATGTTGACCAGTCAGCATATTTTGGTAAAACAGCTCTTATATCAGGATTTTCTAGAATGTTCACAAAAGCAAATGGCTTACCACATGATCTAACTGCTGTTGCTGCATGAGCAGAAAAACCACATTGTGGTAGGTTTGGTGAGCCTTTCATATATAAAATGATATCATTTTCTTTAATTGTTTTTCAATTCGATCAACTACTTTTTGTTCTTCTGGAGTATACATTTTGCTTCCTTTTTTATTTTAATTAAATAACTAAGTTTAGAAATTTTACCTAAAAGATGATAGCATATTATAATATATGGGTATAGTAAGAAGATACTACAAAGTTAATTCAACTGATTCAAGGAGAGTAAGCAAATGAAATTTGAATTACCAAAACTACCTTACGATGTCGACGCATTAGAGCCAACAATATCAAAAGAAACTATAGAATATCATTATGGTAAACATCATCAAACATATGTAACTAACCTGAATAATTTAGTTGAGGGCACTGAGCATGCTGGCAGAAACCTAGAAGAAATCATAAAGACTTCTTCTGGTGGTATATTTAATAATGCTGCTCAAGTTTTTAATCATACTTTTTATTGGAATTGTTTGACTCCTAACAAAACTGAGGCTTCTAGTCAGCTAAAAGCATCGCTAATTGAGGCATGTGGTTCTGTAGAAAATTTTAAAGAGCAATTCTCAAAAGTAGCTATCGCAACATTTGGTTCTGGTTGGGCTTGGTTAGTAAAAAATACTGACGGCAGGCTTGAAATTGTAACGAAAAGTAATGCAGGTTGTCCGTTAACAGAGAACAAAAAACCATTATTAACATTTGATGTTTGGGAGCATGCTTACTATATCGATTATCGTAATGCTAGACCTAAGTATGTTGAAGCGTTATGGGATATCGTAAACTGGGAATTTGTTTCTGAGCAGTTTGCCGATTAGGATTTGCCTTAATAGTTAAAAAATAAAACTTCTTTATTCTCTTTTGTAATCGGAGTTTTATCAATAGTAGCTATAGTGTCTGTAGCTATGTTGTTTCCAGGTTTGTAATTATCGACTACATTTAAGATATATAGTGTTGATAATTCTGCTATTACCTTGGATAATATTTATGCTATCTATCTCTTTTATTTTCTGATAAATGTTAATAAATAAGAATTAGTGTAAGTTTGCCATTAATTTTATTCTTGTTCTAGAGATAAATATTAGTAGTGATATAAACATTCCGACTATAAAACTGAAGATAAACAATCCTTCCCATCTGTAGTGTGCTTGAATATATCCAGCTAAAGGTCCTACAAACACCCTTGCTAAAGAGTCTATTGAACTTAGAATTGCGAATTGAGTAGCTGAGAATTTTACATTAACAATACTCATTATCATTGCTACTAATACTGCTGTACCCATTGCACCACAAAAATATTCTACACTTACGGAAATTAGCATGAGATAATAATTTTTACCAACTATTGCTAATAATACATAAGTTAAATTTGCACATGCCATAATAATACTGAAGTATAAGAAGCTTTTATAAATGCCAATCTGTTTTGCAATCAGACCTCCAACAATTAAGCCACCTAGCGATGCAAATAAAGATAACACCTTATAAGAAACCGCAATAGTAGTTTTACTAAATCCAAGGTCGATAAAGAAGATTGAGTTAAGTGAAAATGCTATTGCATCAGCTAGTTTATAGCTTATGAGAATAATTATTATAATTATCGCAGTATTTAAACCTTGACGCTTAAAAAACTCAACAAAAGGTAGTACAAAAGCATCCCTAAAGCTTTTAGGAGCCTCTTGATACTGACTTTCTTTAATTAGCAGAGTATAAAGAGGGCAAATGATAAAAAATGGAGTAATCATTAACCAAGCAAGGTTCCAGTTGTTGTTAAGCCTATCTACGATGATTAAAACTAATGATCCCGTTACTAGCATACCAATACGATAACCCATAACTGCTATAGCATTTCCAAGCGCTCTTTCGTGCTCTAGGAGAACTTCTGTTTGGTAAGCGTTTATAGCAATATCTTGTGTTGCTGATACAAAGCATATTAGAAAACCAATAAAAGCAATTATAAGGGGTGAGTTTACTGGTGAGAATCGACTCATAATTGCAATTAGTATAACTAAAAGCACTTGAGTTAGTAGTATCCAGCCTTTTCTGCGTCCCAATCTAGGTATTTTTACCTTATCCAAGAAAGGAGCCCACAAATACTTAAATGTGTAAGGGATCGCTATAAGAGTTAAAAAACCAATATCTCTAGTTTCTATACCATTATCTTTATACCACAAAAATAATGATGAGGCTGTAAGCATAAGAGGAAACCCTGATGCATAACCTAATATTAGCATAGTAAACATTTTGGCTTCTTTTAAAGAAGCTGTGAGTTTCTCTATAAGTGATGGAGAATTATTCATTTTGTTACCTGGCAGATTTTACATAAACTCAAATTCTAGTTGAAATAGCTAAGAAAGTAAATAAAAAATGAAGTAGAGAAATAAAATTAGAAAATTCTGCTTGTTGCACCTGTATATAACTGTCTTGGACGACCAATCTTTTGTGCTGGATCATTAACCATCTCGATCCACTGAGATATCCATCCTGATGTTCTTGCTAAAGCAAATATAGCTGTAAACATATCTTCTGGAATGTCCATAGCTTTTAAAATGATTCCTGAATAAAAATCAACATTAGGGAAAAGCTTTCTCTCAATAAAAAATTCATCTTGTAAAGCAATTTCTTCTAACTTTTTAGCTACTGTTAGAAGAGGGTTGTCACTATAACCAAGTTTAGCAAGAATTTCTTCACAGTTCTTTTTCATTGCTGTAGCTCTTGGATCAGTGTTTTTGTAGACTCTATGTCCGAAGCCCATTAGTCTAAATGGATTGTCTTTATCTTTTGCTTTAGCAATATACTTATCGATATTTTCAGTGCTACCAATTTCAGATAACATTTTAAGTACAGCTTCATTAGCACCACCATGAGCAGGCCCCCAAAGTGCAGTAATACCAGCGATAATCGCAGCGTAAGGAGAATTGCCAGTTGATCCTGATAATCTTACTGTTGATGTTGAAGCATTTTGCTCGTGATCAGCATGAAGCATAAATATTGTGTCCATCGCTTTGATATGTAGCTCATCTGGCTTGTAGCTCTCATCTTCAGCAAACATCATATATAAGAAATTCTCAGCATAGTCGTATTCTATTTTAGATTCTAAGAATTTTTTACCTTGATTATGTCTATAAGCCATAGCTGCTATAGTTGCAATTTTAGCTATGATATTTTTAGCAACCTCATCTTGAGATTCTTTTTGTTCCGTATGGACATATTCTGCAGCTAGGACATTAACACCAGCTATTAAGCCTGACATCGGATGAGTATGCTTAGGCATTGCAGCTATTACAGCTTTGACATGCTCGCACACAGGCATTTTAGCAATAATTTCTTGTCTAAAGCTTTTTACTTGTTCATCATTTGGTAGTTCTCCATAAATCAATGCATAGCAAAGAGTTCTGTAGTTTGACTTTTGAGTCCATTCTTCGATTGGATAGCCTCTGTGTAAGAGTATACCTTTACCACCATCGATATATGTGATTTTAGATTCGCATGCAGCTGTAGACATGAATCCAGGATCATAAGTAAAAATTCCATATTTTACCAATGATGAAACATCTATGCAATCATTACCTAAGCTAGGAGAATATACTGGTAATTCTACTTCAATATTCTTATCTGCATACTTAAGAGTTGCGTATTTACTCATTATATATGGCCTCCAAGTAAAGAGTTGATTAAAATAATAATGCAAAGGTTTGCATAAAAGATACCTTTTGCTAAAAGCTAAAATACCTATGAGGTATCATTCAGGGCAATAATAAGCTAAAGAACTTTGTTTTGCAAATAAAAAAACTCATAACTTGTATACTTAAATTAGGGTTATAATTGTTAGTGATTAATTGAACTATTGTGTTTATCTTTTAGTGAGATTTAAAATCAAAAAATCGCTTAACTATTGAATTTGTTTGAGCAAAAATATATCATTAAGAGGTGTTGTAATAACATTGGTTACATCTAATCTACTTCTCTACAAAAATTGCTTCGGAGGAATGTCGAGCATGAAAAAAATTACTAACATTGACTTGATATCAATAAAATCGTATAACTTCCCGATTACAGCTATTAGTTCAATTATGCATCGCATATCAGGAGTGGTTTTAATTATTGCAATACCACTTTGTGTAGTTGGAATGAACTATGCTCTTGCAGGGCCTGGTGGCTATCAGCAAACAGTCGACTTGTTAACTAAAAGTTGGTTTAGCGTATTTTTCTGGCTTTTCTTATCATCGATAGCATATCATTTTTATGCAGGTATTAGACATATGATTATGGATATGGGTTTCGGTGAGAGTATGAAAGTCGCTAAACTTACATCGTTACTGGTTATCATTTTGGGTGTTTTATCAGCTATTTTATGGGGATGCTACTTATGGCTGTAATTTCATTAACTTCTTCTGGAATTAAAGACTTTTTTGTACAAAGAGTTACAGCTGTAATTATTGCTGTATACTTTGGCTATCTCATCGTAGAAGCTTTGTACTTGTCGCATATAGGAGCTCTTAACTATGATAGTTGGAGAGCCTTGTTTACTGATGGGATGTTTTTTAGAGTTGCTACATTGATGGCTTACTTGGCGATGTTTTTTCATGCTTGGGTAGGTATCTGGATTATATGTAGTGATTATATTAAATGTGCATGGGCTTCTGCGCTTGTGATGCTGAGCTTTGTTTTGGTATATGTATTCTGCTTTTTTTGGTTATTTGCAGTTTTATTTTTCTATTAAGAGGTTGTTTTTATGAGTAGAGCTACGCAAGAATTTGACGCTATTGTTATCGGTGCTGGTGGTGCAGGTTTAAGAGCTTCTTTTCAGTTATCACAGTCAGGTTTAAAAACTGCTGTTGTTTCTAAAGTTTTTCCAACAAGATCACATACTGTTGCTGCTCAGGGTGGTATTGCTGCGGCACTTGGTAATATCAAATTTGAAGATGATCTGCCATCAGATGACTGGAGATGGCATATGTATGACACTGTTAAAGGTTCCGATTATATTGGTGACCAAGATGCTATCGAGTATATGTGTGAACATGCACCACAGTCTATTATTGAGTTAGAGCATATGGGTATGCCTTTTTCGCGTCTAGAAGATGGTAAGATATATCAACGTGCTTTTGGTGGGATGTCGAGGAATTATGATCCAGCTAATCAAGCTCAAAGAACATGTGCAGCATCTGATAGAACTGGTCATGCTCTTTTGCATACGCTTTATCAAGGTAATTTGGCGCACAAAACTGATTTCTATACAGAATGGTTTGCTGTTGATTTAGTTAAAGCAAACGATGGTAGCATTGCTGGTGTTATAGCTCTTTGTATTGAAACCGGAGAGACTGTTTTCCTAAAATCAAAAATTACAATACTTGCAACAGGTGGTGCAGGACGCATATATGAATCTAGTACTAATGCGTATATCAATACGGGTGATGGTATGGGTCTTGTGCTAAGAGCTGGTCTGCCACTACAAGATATGGAGTTTTGGCAATTCCATCCGACTGGTATAGCTGGCACTGGTGTGCTAGTTACAGAAGGTTGTCGTGGTGAGGGTGGTATTCTGCGTAATAAAGATGGTGAGAGATTCATGGAAAGATATGCACCAAATGCTAAAGACCTTGCTTGTCGTGATGTTGTATCGCGTGCTTCACAACAAGAAATTATGGAAGGGCGTGGAGATACCTTTGGTGGTTCAAACTGTGTATGGTTGGATCTGACGCATCTTGGTGAAGATGTTATTGATGAGCGATTGCCTACTGTTCGAGAGCTTGCTAGAACATTTGTAGGTATTGATCCTGTTGAGAAGCCAATTCCAGTAGTGCCAACATGTCACTATCAAATGGGGGGTATCCCTACCAATAAGTTTGGCCAAGTAATTACCCAAGAGAATGGCCAAGATAAAATCATCGGTGGTTTATATGCTGTTGGTGAATGTGCCTCTGTTTCTGTGCATGGCGCAAATAGACTTGGTAGTAACTCGTTGTTGGATTTAGTTGTGTTTGGTCGAGCTGCGGGTATGCATGCTGAACAGAGCCTAAAAGAAGGCATGGTGATGAAAGAAACTTCGCAAGAAAATATTGAGAAAGCTACTGCTAGAATCAAAAAATGGGATACTTCAGAGCAGAGAGGTTGTAAAGAAAAAATTTCTGAATTAAGAAAAGAGCTACAGCAAATAATGCAACAATACTTCTCTGTATTTAGACAAGAAAGTACGATGAAAGAAGGGCTTGATAAGTTATTTAAACTTAGAGAAAGGCTTGATAATGCTATATTAGAGGATGGCTCGAGAGTTTTTAATATGATGAGAATTGAAGCGCTAGAGTTAGATAATTTGATGCTAACAGCAGTTGCTACAGCAAAGCTTGCTTTAGAGCGAAAAGAGTCTAGAGGAGCACACTCTAGAGTTGATTATCCTGAAAGAGATGATAAGAATTGGATGAAGCATACGCTATACTTCCTAGATAAAGATAGAACATCATTACGTGATGTAAACATGTCTCCTACTAAAGTAAAAGCTTTTCAACCATCAGAACGTAAGTACTAATACAAGGATTTAATATAATGGAAGTAAGATTTAAAATTTATAGATATAATCCAGAAGTTGATAAAAAACCTTATTACGATGAGTACACGGTTGAAGTAGAAAATCAAGATGTTAAGGTTCTAACAGCTCTTGAACTAATTAAAGAGCAGGATCCTTCCCTTGCTTTAAGAAGATCTTGCCGTGAAGGTGTTTGTGGTTCTGATGGTATGAATATCAATGGTAAGAACCGTTTGTCTTGTATTACTTCGGTTGGTGAGTTGAAGCAACCTATCAAAGTTAATCCTCTACCAGGATTACCTGTGATTAGAGATTTAATTGTGGATATGAAACAGTTTTATAAGAACTATGAGAAAGTCAAGCCGTATCTTATCAACAGTGATGAGCCACCTATTAAGGAAAGACTACAATCGCCAGAGGATAGAGCTAAGCTTGATGGTTTGTATGAGTGTATTTTATGTGCTTGTTGTACTACATCATGCCCTTCGTTCTGGTGGAATCCGGATAAGTTTATAGGCCCTTCTGGATTGCTACAAGCTTACAGATTCATCGCAGATTCAAGAGATACTGCTACAGAGCAAAGACTTGAAGATCTAAAAGATCCATTTAGTCTGTTTAGGTGTAGGACTATTATGAACTGTGTTTCTGTATGTCCAAAAGGCCTTAACCCTACAGAAGCAATAGGTAAGATTAGATCAGCATTATTAAAGAAGAGTGTATAAAAATTAAAATCTGATATTTGGGTATCTATATGAAAAAAAAACAACTGGATTTTAGTCAATGGCTGGAGACTACTCAGTTTTTTGGAGGTAATCTAGAATACCTTGAGTCAATATATGACGATTATATAACTGGCAACCATGATGGAATAGATCCTAAGTGGATGTCCTTTTTTGATTCTATAGCAAACTCAACAGATACAGTTCATCGTAAACTAGTTGATGAGTTTAAATACTTGGCTAAAAATAAAACTAATACAGCTAACGTAACCATAGTTGTAAGTGCTGAAGGCAATATTAGTCTAAAAGCTAAAGCTCTAGTTAAAGCTTACCGTTCTTATGGTTATAAATCAGCTAATATCGATCCACTTAGACTGACAAGGTTTGAAAGAGATTCAGATTTGGAGTTAGCAGCACATGGATTATCTGAAAAAGATCTAACTGAGTTGGTTAATTTAGGAAGCTTTACTGGTAATAAAGCAGTTCCTTTACCACAGGTTATCAATAAAGCTAAGGCAATCTATGAATCTAATATTGGCTATGAGTATGGATATATTGGTAACAAAGAAGAAAAACTTTGGCTTCAAGACAGAATAGAAGATACTAATGCTATTTCTAATGACAACAAAAAATGGATTTTACAACAATTAGTAGCTGCTGAAGGCTTAGAAAAATATCTTGCACTAAAGTATGTAGGTCAAAAAAGATTTGGCTTGGAAGGTGGTGAGTCGCTAATTCCATCTTTACAGCATATAATTGAAAAATCTGTTTCTAGGCATTCAACTCGCTTTATCCAGTTGGGTATGGCACATAGAGGGCGCCTAAATGTATTAGTCAATGTGTTGGGTAAAAACCCTAAAGATTTATTTGAAGAGTTTGAAGGTAAACAAAGCGAAAAAAGCTTATCTGGTGATGTGAAGTATCATATGGGTTATTCTAACTATAGAAGCACTGATGGTAAAGAAGCTAAGATCGCCTTAGCATTTAACCCATCGCATTTAGAGGCTGTTGACCCGGTTGTTGAAGGTGCTGCTAAAGCAATTCAAGACAAACTAGATGATGATGTTTACAGTAAAGTTTTACCAATATTGATACATGGTGATTCAGCTTTCTGTGGCCAAGGCGTAGTAATGGAAACCTTTGGTTTCTCGCTTACAGAAGCATATAGCACAGGAGGAACAATTCATATTGTTGTAAACAATCAGGTTGGTTTCACTACAAGTAGCGCTTTTGGTGTAAATAGAAGCAGTAATTATTCTACTGATGTGGCTAAAATGGTTGATGCGCTGATATTTCATGTAAATGGAGATGATCCAGAAGCTGTGCTTAAAGTTACAGATATTGCTCTAGAATATCGTATGAAATTCAACAAAGATGTTGTTATTGATTTAGTGTGTTACCGTAGAAATGGGCATAATGAGACTGATGAACCATCAGGAACACAGCCACAGATGTACGAAGTGATTAAGAAACTTCCTTCAACACTGAAACTATATAGCGACAAGTTGATAAAAGAGGCTGTGGTTGATACTGATTATTTTGCGCGCATGAATGCTAATTACCGTAGCAAATTAGATAGTGGTAAGGTTACAGTTGATATTCTTGATAGAAAACTAGTCAAGGATAAGCTAAATGTTTATGATTGGATTCCTTACCTTGGTAAACAAGAAACTAAATACACTTATAAACCTATACCAAAGAGAACTCTTAAGGAATTGGCTTTAAAAATGTGCAAAATACCTGAAGAAATAAGTGCACAGATGCAAGTCAAAAAAGCTGTTACTGATAGAATCAAAATGGCTAATAGTGAAATTCCTCTAAACTGGGGATTTGCTGAGTCGCTTGCGTATGCAACATTACTTAATGACGGATATCCGGTGAGAATTTCTGGTGAAGATAGTGGTCGAGGGACTTTTTCTCATCGTCATGCTGTGGTCAAAAATATGAATACTAAGTCGCAGCTAAAAGAGTATGTACCGTTAAAACACATCAATGAAAATGTGAGATTTGATGTTATCGACTCGACTCTTTCAGAATATGGCGTATTAGGTTTTGAATATGGTTACAGCTGTTACAGTCCTGATGCTCTAGTCGTATGGGAAGCTCAATTTGGAGATTTTGTTAATACAGCACAAGTTGTAATTGATCAGTTTCTTGTTGCAGCAGAAGAAAAATGGGGTATTCTATCAGGTTTAACTTTATTCTTGCCACATGGTCAAGAAGGTGCAGGAGCAGAACATTCATCTGCAAGATTAGAAAGATTTTTAAGCTCTTGTGCTAATGATAATATGCAAGTATGTACACCTACAACACCTGCGCAAATTTATCATCTATTAAGACGTCAAGTTATTAGACCGCTTAGAAAACCTTTGATTGTAATGACACCTAAGAGTTTGTTGAGAAATCCTATGGCAGTCTCTTCATTAGAAGAGCTCTCTCAAGGTAAATTTGAGGCAATAATTGATGATGTAAATGCTAAAGAAAATAAAGTTAAAAAACTTATACTATGTAATGGTAAGGTTTATTATGATCTTATGGCTAAGAAACAAGATACGCATGAAGATACAGCTGTTGTAAGATTAGAGGAGTTGTATCCTTTTCCACAACAGCAACTTGCGGAAATATTTGCTAAATATAACAATGCTAATAAAGTAATATGGTTACAAGAAGAGCCTCAAAACAAAGGTGCTTGGTATAATATTAGACCTTTTATCGAGAAGTTAATAGGTAAAAACCAAGAGTTGCTATGTGTCGCAAGAGATAGATCTTCAACACCTGCAGTTGGATACCATGCTTTATATGTAAAACAACAAGAAGAAATTATTAACAGAGCTTTAGAAAATATAGAATTAAATTATTACTAGGAGTAAAAGATGGTTGAATTAAAAGTACCTATGTTCCCAGAGTCTGTAGCAGATGGCACAGTTTCTGAATGGTATAAGGAAGAAGGTGATACTGTTTCTGAGGGTGATATCTTAGCAGAGATTGAGACTGATAAAGTTGTTTTAGAAGTACCTGCAACAGCTAGTGGTGTTTTAAAAGGGATAAAAAAACAGGCTGGAGATACAGTACTATCTGCTGAGGTTATTGCTAAGATTACAACGGGAGCAGCTACTCCTGCTGTGGCAAAACTAGAAGCTGCAGTAGAAGTTTCTAAAGCAAATAATGACCCACACCTAGTACCTTCAGCACGTAAGGCTTTTAATGTAAGTGGCTTAGATTCTGCTATTAATATCGAAGGTACAGGTAAAAAAGGACGTATAACTTCTGAGGATGTTAAAAAAGCAGCTACTTTAGTAAACAAACCTCAACAATATACAACACTAGTAAATCAAGGTGCTAGATATGAAAAAAGAGTTAAGATGACTCGTCTACGCCAGACTATAGCAAATAGATTAGTTGAGGTTCAACATACTAATGCAATATTAACCACTTTTAATGAAGTAGATATGAGTGCAGTTATGGAGCTTAGAAATAAGTATAAGGATATGTTTGTCAAAGAACATGATACTAAGCTTGGTTTTATGTCTTTCTTTATTAAGGCAGCAACAGAAACGCTTAAGAAATTCCCAGATGTGAATGCTTCTATTGATGGTGATGATATTGTTTATCATAATTATTTTGATATTGGTATTGCGGTAGGTACCGATAGAGGACTAGTAGTACCCGTATTGAGAGATACCGATACTAAATCTTTAGCTGAACTAGAAGCTGATGTTTTAGACAAGGCAATTAAAGGGCGCGATGGTAAAATAAGTCTTGAAGATATGCAAGGGGGCACATTTACTATCACAAATGGCGGTACTTATGGTTCGATGTTGTCTACTCCTATTATTAATTCACCACAAAGTGCTATTTTAGGTATGCATAATATTGTTGAGCGTCCTATAGTAGTTAAAGGTGAGATTAAGATTCGTCCAATTATGTATTTAGCGTTATCTTATGATCATAGAATCATCGATGGCAGCACTTCAGTTAGATTCTTGAAGATGATCAAAGAGTTAATTGAAGATCCAAATAGAATTCTCCTTCAAGTCTAGTTATTATTTTTTAAATTATCCTAAAGGTATTTTTCTATGAACCTAGATTTTATTAAAAGTAAGATTGCGGCTGTGCCTGATTTTCCAAAACCAGGTATTATGTTTCGAGATATTACTCCTTTGTTTGCACATCCACAAGGGCTGAGAAAAACCGTTGAGGCAATGGCACAAGAGTTAAAAAATAAAGGTATTAAACCAACTGTTGTTGCTGGCACAGAAAGTAGAGGCTTTATTTTTGGTGTTGCCCTTGTTGAAGTATTAGGTCTAGAATTTGTGCCAGTTAGAAAGTCTGGTAAGCTACCAAGAGAAACTTATAGTGTTAAGTATGAATTAGAGTATGGTATAGAGGATAAATTATGGCAAAGTATTTTGGAACAGATGGTATCCGTGGTGAAGTTGCTAACTCAACAATAACAGCAGAGTTTACACAAAAATTAGGTAATGCGGTTGGTTCGTTAATAAATCAAAAGAATTATCCAAAATTTGTGGTTGTTGGTCAAGATACACGTAGCTCAGGAGGATTCTTAAAATTTGCCTTAGTTTCTGGTTTAAATGCTGCGGGAATCGATGTACTAGACTTAGGAGTCGTACCAACTCCTGTGGTAGCGTTTATGACTGTTAAGTATGAAGCTGCAGCTGGCTTTGTAATTACAGCATCGCACAATAAATTTACTGATAATGGTATTAAGTTATTTTCTTCTAATGGTTTTAAGTTAGACGATGCTTTAGAAGAAGAGGTTGAAGCTAAGATTGATAGTGATTTTATCTATCAGCCAGAATTTAAGTTTGGCAGCTATAAGGTATTGACAAACGCTATAAATGAGTATATCGAGAGTATTTATAGTCGTTTTGTTAATTTTGTCAATTATAAAGGTAAAATTGTTGTCGATTGTGCTCATGGGGCAGCATCACATAATTTTGAGGCTTTACTTGATAAATTTGGAATAGATTATGTTTCTATAGCTTCTAATCCTGATGGCTTAAACATAAATGTTGAATGTGGCGCTACTTGTATTTCAAATATTACAAAAGCTGTTAAGCAGTATAATGCTGATTTAGGTATTTCTCTGGATGGTGATGCAGATAGGATAATTATTGTCGATGAAAATGGTCAAGAAATTGATGGTGATGGAATATTAAATATTCTTGCTCAATATAGTGATATTTGTGGTGGTACTCAAGGTATCGTTGGTACACAAATGACAAATATGAGTTATGAGAACCATTATAAGTCTAGTAAAATTCCATTTATTCGTTCAAAAGTTGGTGACAGATATGTTTTAGAAGATTTAGTCAAGTATGGTTATAAAATCGGTGGAGAATCATCTGGGCATGTCATTAACCTAAACTTTGGTACTACTGGGGATGGTTTGTTTACAGCAATACAACTCTTAGCTGTTTTCTCTCAAGCTGATAAGCCTGTATCTGAGTTTAAATTGCAGAGGGAGCTAATGCAACAAATATTAATCAATGTGCCATTGACTAAAAAAGTAACACCTTATGATTTACAAAAGGTTGCTAGCGATGTTAATGATATTGAGAAGCGCTTAGGTAACAGAGGAAGAGTTTTATTAAGACCATCAGGAACCGAACCTGTTTTAAGAGTTATGGTAGAGGCAGATGATAAGAGACTTGCTACGAGCGAAGCTGAGTATTTGGTTGAAAAGGTAAAACAAAGATTGGTGTAGATATGCAAAAATTAATAATGGGTAACTGGAAAATGAATGGTGACTCTACAAGCATAAAAGAGCTGTGTAGTGGTATATCACAAGCAAAATATGATACTTTTAAAGTAGCTGTTGCTGTTTTTCCATCAAGTGTTTATGTTAAAGAAGTAATTACACAACTGCCTAAAAAAGTAGGTGTTGGTCTACAAAATATTACTTTTTATGATGATGGTGCTTATACTGGCGAAATATCTAGTAAGATGTTAGAAGATATCGGTTGTGATTATTTGTTAATTGGTCATTCTGAAAGAAGATCTCTATTTGCTGAGTCTGATGAAGATGTTTTTAAAAAGCTTAACAAGGTCATAGATACAAATATAACTCCGGTGGTGTGTATAGGAGAATCATTAGATGATAGACAAAGCAGTAGGCTCAAACAAGTTTTGGCAACACAACTAAGCTTAATGTTGGAGAATTTATCTGTCGAGCAGTTAGCAAAAGTAGTAATTGCATATGAACCTGTTTGGGCAATAGGTACAGGGGTTGTGGCATCGCTAGAACAAATTCAAGAAACACATCAATTTATCCGTTCATTGCTAGCTAAAGTTGATGAAAGTCTTGCTAAAAACATAAAAATAGTGTACGGTGGTAGTCTAAAAGCTGAAAATGCTAGCGATATATTAAGCTTGCCAGATGTTGATGGAGGTTTAATTGGTGGAGCTTCTTTAAAAGCTACTGAGTTTAACGAAATAATAAATCAAGCAAACAAGATATGTACGGAATAATTTTAACTATTGATATTATCGCAGCTATCGTGATTGTAGTACTAGTATTACTCCAGCAAGGTAAGGGCGCTAGTATGGGCGTCTCTTTTGGTGCAGGTGCATCAAATACAGTTTTTGGAAGTAAAGGAGCTGCCTCATTCTTATTTAAGATGACAGTATTTTTTACGGCAGTATTTTTTTTGTGTTGCTTTACTTTAGGGTACTTAGGTAAAAGCAAAGCGACAACAGCAAATGTAAGTTCTGCTAGTTCTGATAGCTCAATTGCTAGTCAGTACGATCAGTACCAAAAAGAAGTTTCTCAAGCTGCTACAACAGATAACTCTAAAGCAACTTCTAAGTAAGTTCTATTGCACTGATGGTGGAATTGGTAAACACGCCATCTTGAGGGGGTGGTATCCATAGGATATGCGAGTTCGAGTCTCGCTCAGTGCACCAAGTTATTATAATGTTTCAAATATATTTTTGCTGATATTATACTTATAATATATAAATTTTTCTTATCTAGTACAAATGAGTAAAGTTATTAAAGAAGTAGTTGATAAGAATGTAATTGAAGGAACAAGATATTTTATATCTTTGGTTGAATTAGGTTCATATACTGCTGCCAAGAATCTCTATTCTGTTGAGATAAATACAGTTAGAAATAAGTTAGAATTATTAGAGAAATACTTGGGAGTTAAGTTGTTACAACCAAATAGTAATAAAATATAGATAACAAGAGATGGTAAAAAACGTTATGCATTTTGTCATAGGCTATACACAGATTTAGAAAACAATATCCTCACTAGCAAATATAAAGGTATAGATAACCTAAATATATTAGAATCTTTGTGACACGCGCATTTATTGACTTTATTTCTCCAAAGATACATCAGGTCCATGAAAGTAGTAAATATACTTTTACATTTGATAGTTATTTTTTATATCAGGCAAATAATTATTTTTATCAGTTAAGCAATTATGATGTCACAATATTAACCTCTAAATACTTGGAAAAAATAGATCAAGACTGCTCGATTATTGCTGCAAATATTGATGGAACAGCAATACCATCAAAGATTTATGTTAACCAAGCTATTTATATTGAGTATAACCTAGAAAACGAACCAAAGAATATATATTAATGTCCCTTTTATAATTTGTAGAGATAGTAGTGACTATAATTTAACTATCACTATCAATGGTAAACAATTAACTTCTTCATTAAAACATATAAGATATATTATTGAAGATGATATCTACAAGACTAAGCTTATTGAGAAAGGTTTAGGCGTTGGGTGTTTAGTTAAGAAATATCAAAACTAAATATCATACCTTTAAAAGGCGTCACAACGGAAACTCTACTTGATGAGCGGACAGTCATAGTTTCAAAGTATTTAGAAAATAAAACTAAATTAGTAAAGTTTTTTCGTAAGCAGACAGAAGAATATATAAATACTGTTCTAATTAAATAGCTAAGGTAATAGTAATTATTAAAGTCTAATTAATGTTAGATTGATTATATAAAATACGATTATATTTTGAAGGTTATATATGAGTAATGCAACGGGACTAATTTCTACATTTGTATTATGAGTAACTGCAGTATCATCTAATGGGCTTGCTGAGGATATTCCAAATTCAACAGTACTACTAGCAAAAGTTATTAGTAATATCTACTTACAAGGTTATAGTGGTCAACAAAGTTGAATATGATGATGACGTATAAAGGCAATAGTTACTAATAAAGATAGTCAAGAGCAGTATTTGTATATTGATTCTGCTACAGCAACAACAGTACCTGCACCAAAACAAAGTGTTAAAGAGTATTAATATGAGTCAGGCTATAAGCAGTATTCGTCAAGATAAATGTAAAGACTATTACAAGTGTTGAGTATTATAATGGTGCATACAAAGTAGAGTGCCTAGATAGTAATAATCAACAAGTTGAAGTTTTGGTTGATGCAGTTAGTGACAAAATTTCACAAATAAGTTATGATTTTTAGCTAAAAAGATTGATACAATCATTTAGGAACAAATAGCCTCTAGTTGTTGGTTTAATTTGATTATGATTTAGCTTTAAGAGACCCTTGTCAATACCTAGTTGTAACTGTTGGCTGATAGTACTTCTTGATAAAAAAGTTTGTTGTTCAAAATTACTAAGATTAAAGCCGTTTTTTAATCTCAGGGCATTGAGCATAAACTCATATATAATCTCATCTTTGGTGACTATATTTGAGTCTTTGATAAATTTGTTAGTTTGAGTATATATCTTAGGGTGCCTATGTTTCCAAACTCTTTTGATTTGTTTAGTTTTAAGTTCAGTAATCTTGCTATGCGCTCCAGCGCCAATACCTATATAATCGCCAAACATCCAGTAATTAGAATTATGAATAGATCTTAGAGCATTTTGGGCAAAAGCGGAAACTTCATATTGCTTAAAACCAGCCTGTGCTAGAGACTCTTTGCCGGCTATTTCAATACTCTTGAGAATTTCTTCATCAGGGAGTTTTGGTGGTTTTGCTGCAAATAAGGTATTAGGCTCAATAGTAAGCTGATACCAAGAAATATGCATTGGTTGCATTGCTATAGCTTGAGTTATATCAAAGATACCATCATCAAAGCTCTGGTTCGGAAGCCCATGCATTATATCAACATTAAAATTTGAGATTTTTGAGTTTTTAATTTCATCAATAGTGGTATAAACATTTTTGCAACTATGAATTCTTCCCAAAATTTTTAATTTATCATCTTGAAAGCTTTGCACCCCAAGTGATATTCTATTAATACCAATATTTTGATAACTTAGTATTGTACCTCTCTCTACAGTTCCTGGGTTCATTTCTAAAGTTATTTCGCAGCTAGTACTAATTTTTACATTTTTAGTTATATGTTGTAACACTTTACCGAGATACTCAGCTTTAAAAAGCGAAGGAGTGCCTCCCCCAATGAAAATACTTATAACTTCTCTAGCTTGTAAATCATCAAGATGAGTATCAAAATCGGCTATAAGTTTTTGATAATATTGTTCTAAAAGATAGCTATTATCTCTTATCGGATGAGAGTTAAAATCACAGTATGGGCATTTACGCACACACCAAGGAAAATGGATATAAATTCCAATTTGTTTGTTTATTTTAAACATTTTATGCCTTAAAGATTAAAAATTTACTTACAACAAAAGTATATATGGCAACTAGCGCCATAGTTATGAATAAAGCTAGTAGATATTGTATTTTTAAGATATATATTAATACATAATAAATTGATTCATTAAGCCCAAAACCTATCGTAACATTTATAAAAAATTGTGTTGCAGCTTTTTTATGAGATTGGGTAGTTGTCGAAAATGTCAGAAATCGATGACCAAAATAGCTAACATTAAATGCAATTAAAAAAGCAAAAAAGTTTGCAACTAACGGTCTAAAAATATTTACTTCAACAAGTATCCAAACGATAATAAAGCTAGTTATAGAAGCTAAGATACCGACAATAATAAATAAAGAAAGTTGTTTTTTTAGCATTGTTTATGGAGTTTTATCGTAGTTGTTTATATTATAACTATTAAAGAAAGTTTTATAAGGAAAAGTTAAGTGGAAATAATTAAATATCAACTAGGAATTGTTGAAAACTTGCCATCATCAGCTTTATATATGATGTTTAACATCAAAAAATACTGATACTAAGTTTGGATTAAAAATTTTACAAAGATTTGTTGATGGTAAAAGTGTAGTCTCAGGCTTCGGCAATAATCTGCTAAAAATGTTTAAAATACCGGAGAATGAAAACTTTAAAAGAATTAAATTTAATAATCCAAGAATGTGTGATGATGATGGTTATGATTTGGTTCTTTGGTTAAGAAATGATGATAGAGGAGAATTATTTCACAAGGTACTAGCTATTAAAAAAGCTCTTGGAGATTATTATTGAGAACCCTAAAGGTGCAGAAGTCATACCAGCAGCAATAATCTCTGAAGGTGAATTAGAAGGTTCTAGTTTTTGGGTGTTACAGCAGTGGCTTCATGACTTTGATTGGCTCAATAGTGCTAGTCAATCAGCAAAAGAAGAGTGTGTTGGTAGATCCTTGGATGATTCACATCAACTTGAGAATTTAAAAAACTTCGCTCATGTTTAAAGATCAGCAAAAGAAAATTTTGAGCCAGAAGCACAAATCTTAAGAAAATCAATGCCATGGTCAGATGATCAACTAAATGGTGGGTTTATGTTTTCAGGGTTTGCACCATCTTTTAGATCTTTTAATTTACAAATGGGCAATATGCTTGGCTGCAGTGATGGTATCATCGATGGTGTTTTTAAGTTTTCTAAGATTATAGAGACTAGTTATTTATGGTGTCCACCTTTTAAAAAAGCCAAGCTTGATATTTCTACTACTAAATTAGAACAAACTACTTGAAATTCTTTATTTTATATACAAATAGCTATTAACAGGTTAAAATATATGCGTGTTTTGCAAAAAATAATTAGTATCTACGGAGGTTAAAGCATGTTTGATATTAAAAATATCACTAAGCTGCAAATAGAGGATAAAGGAAAGAAGTATTTTCTATATAGCTTAAAGAAACTTTCTCAAGAGTTTGGTAAAGATGTTACACGTCTTCCTTATTCAATCAGAGTATTACTTGAAAACCAACTTAGAAATATAGATGGTTATAAAGTAAAAGAAGATGATATGCATAAGGTTTTAGAATGGGACGCTAATGCTAGTTCAAGACCTGAGATTCCACATATGCCTGCTAGGGTTGTGATGCAAGATTTTACAGGTGTTCCAGCAATAGTTGATTTAGCTGTGATGAGAAAGGCGATTAAAGATGCTGGTGGCGATGCAGATAAAATTAATCCTCTTGTAGATACAGCTATGGTAATTGACCACTCAATACAGGTCGATTTCTATGGAACAAAAACTGCTTTAGCTCAAAACATAGCTAAAGAATTTGAAAGAAATGGTGAGAGATACAGCTTACTTAAGTGGGCCCAAAAAGCATTTGATGATTTCATAGTTGTACCACCTGGTATGGGGATTATTCACCAAGTTAATTTAGAGTATCTTGCAAAAGGCGCTTTAGTTAAAAACATCAATGGTGAAGATTTAATTTATCCAGATACTCTGGTAGGTACAGATTCACACACTACTATGATCAATGGTGTTGGTGTAGTAGGTTGGGGTGTAGGTGGCATTGAAGCTGAGGCTGTAATGCTTGGTCAACCATATTATATGGTTCTTCCTGATGTTGTTGGTGTGAAACTTACTGGAAAATTGAAAACTGGTATAACAGCTACTGACCTTGTACTTAAGATTACAGAAGTACTTAGAAAACATGGTGTTGTTGGTAAGTTTGTTGAGTACTATGGCGAAGGGTTAGAGAGCTTATCTTTACCAGATAGAGCAACTATAGCAAATATGGCTCCAGAATATGGTGCAACAATTGGTTTCTTCCCAGTTGATGAAGTAACGTTATATTTCTTCAACAATACAAACCGTAGTGAGCTAGTAGATGCTGCACGCAAAATGTATAAAGAGCAATTATTATTTAGAGAGAATCCTGCTGAAGAACCAGAATATTCTAGTACAGTAAAAATAGATCTATCAGAAGTCGAATCTAACCTTGCTGGTCCTAAGCGTCCACAAGATAGAGTAGCCTTTCATGATATGAAGAAAGCTTTTGCAGAAGCTTTGGTTCATGAGCAAGGATTACATGGTTTTGGTTTAACTCAAGAACAGTTACAAAAATCAGCTGAAGTAAAAGGTATTGGTGAAAGAATTACTCATGGTTCACTTGCAATTGCTGCAATTACTTCATGTACAAATACTTCGAATCCATTACTACTTTTAGGTGCTGGTTTGTTAGCTAAGAAAGCAAATGCAAAAGGACTTAAAGTTAAACCTTATGTTAAAACATCGTTAGCACCTGGATCTCAAGTCGTGACTCAATATCTTGAGAAGGCTAATTTGTTGCCAGAGCTTGAAAACTTAGGTTTTAACCTAGTTGGTTATGGTTGTACTACTTGTATTGGTAATTCTGGTCCTCTTGATGAGCCTGTAGTTGAGGCTATAAATAAAGCTGATCTTGTGGTTGCTTCTGTAAGTTCTGGTAATCGTAATTTTGAAGGACGTATTAACCCTCATGTTAAAGCGAATTACCTTGCATCACCAATTCATGTGGTCGCTTATGCATTAGCTGGGACTGTTGATTTTGATCCAGTTGAAGATGCTATCGGTAAAGATACAGAGGGTAATGATGTTTACCTTGCAGATATTTGGCCAAATACAGAAGAGATTGCTGCTATACAAGCTGATGTGATTAACTCAGACATGTTCAAAAAAGCTTATGCAACAGTCCTTGATGGTACTGAGGACTGGCAAAAACTTAAAGCTTCAGAATGCAAGCTTTATGAGTTTGATAAATCTTCTACTTATATCCAATGTCCTAACTTCTTTGAGAAGTTTGCAGAGGGTAATGATGATTTAGATATCAAAGGTGCTAGAACTCTTCTAATGTTAGGTGATTCTGTAACTACAGACCATATTTCACCTGCTGGTGCTATTCCAGAAGAGTATCCTGCTGGACAATACCTAAAATCGCATGGTGTTGAGAAGAAAGATTTTAACTCTTATGGTTCTCGTCGTGGAAACCATGAAGTTATGATGAGAGGTACTTTTGCTAATATCCGTATCCGTAACTTACTTTTAGATAATGTTGAAGGTGGTTTTACTAAGTATCATCTTGATGGTTCTCAACAGTATGTATTTGATGCAGCTATGAAATACAAAGAAAAAGGTATTCCATTAGTTATATTAGCTGGTAAAGAATATGGTACTGGTTCTTCACGTGATTGGGCTGCAAAAGGTACATTCCTATTAGGTGTTAAAGCAGTTATCGCTGAGAGCTATGAAAGAATCCATAGATCTAACTTAGTTGGTATGGGTGTATTACCTCTTGAGTATGTTGATGGACAGAATGCTAAGACTTTAGGTTTAGATGGTTCGGAAATATTCAATATTAAGAACCTAAACAACATTAAACCACGTCAAAGAGTAGTAGTTGAAGCAGTTCATCCTGGTACTGCTCACACAACAACATTTGAGGCCTTAGCTCGTCTAGATGCCGATGTTGATGTTGACTACTTAAAGAATGGAGGTATTTTACAAACTGTTCTTAAAGATATTATGGGGAGTAAAAAAGAGTCTAAGACTGCCGAATCGACAACTACTGGTTGTGGCAGTATAGATGCTTCCTCTGAGACATCTTGCCCATTTGCAAAGATCGCTAATTTTTTCAAGAAACTATTTAAATAATAAATCTAAAGAATTCATTAATTGTCTATTTTTTTATCCTTTAATAGTGGGTAAAGTTCTAATACCATTATTAAATTTAAGTTCTATTCTTGATATGATAAGAAAATTATTAACTCTTTGTGTGAAAAAAATCTTCTGATTTGCATTTATCCTCTTGTTGTAAGGCTAAATATAGGATAGATGGTGATTTAATTAATATTGAATCATCACCTGTACTAAATGATAAGATGATTTCACAGATGCTTTTAGAAATCATGACTGATGATCAAAAATATGAGCTGATAGAAACCTACGAATGTGATTTTTCTATAGATGATAGAGATAATGATGCAAGCTTTAGGGTAAATGCTTTTTTCATAACCGTGGTTATGGTGTAGTATTTTGTCGTTTGTAAAATACTATTCCAATTTTAGATCAGTTTGGTGTACTAAGAATTCTCAAAGAAGTCTAAGCTAAAAAGGGTGGTTTGATCCTAGTGGCAGGGTCTACAGGTTCGGGTAAGAGTAGTACTTTGGCAGCATTAGTCAATGAGATTAATCAAAAAGTGGGTTCATATATTTTAACTATTGAGGATTCAGTAGAATTTGTCCATACAAGTCAAAGATCACTAGTTAATCAGCGTGAGGTTAAAATGGATACAAGAAGCTTTAATGCAGCCCTAAAATCAGCACTAAGGGAGGATCCTGATTGTATCCTTGTTGGTGAGATGCATGATTTAGAAGCTATTATATTAGTGCTAGAGACAGCTGAAACAGATAATTTGGTTTTAGGGACATTACATACAATGTCAGCTAGGGTTATATCTGTATTTCCACCTGCTGAACAGGAGCTTGTGCACAATATGTTAGCTTGAGTCATTACAAATTGGTATATTACAGGGCTTACTTAAACGTAAGGGTGGTGGCCGTGTTGCAGCATATGAGGTTCTTATTTAAAATACTGTTATTAGAAATATGATTAAAGAAAACAAACTTTCGTAGATTTATACTGCACTACAAACTGGTATAGCTAAAGGAATGGCAACAATTGGAACATAAGTATTGAGAATCTTCTTAAGGCTGGGACAATTACACCAGAAGAAGCAGCTAAATATATAGTTATCAGATAGAAAGCTTAGTAGCTTAATTTTTCTTTAGTTTTTCCTCTGAAAATATAATACGCGTAGCTAGTATAAAGCAATAATAAAGGAATCATTATAATTGCTGGGATTAAAGTAAATAGTAATGTTGTATCACTAGCTTGGGCCTGTGTATATGTTATTTGATAAGGAATAACATATGGGAATATTAGTGTTAACATACTTATATAAGTTAATATGAATATCACTATTGCTAGCCAGTATGGTAGAGCATGATTTTTTGCTTCGATAACTTTTATAAGGAGTAAGAAGCTAATTATAGTAAGTACAAATAATTCTATTAATATTGCCATTTTATAGAAGTTATCTATAGGTAGTTTTATATATAAGGGAGTCATCCCACCGATTATTAGCATTAGAATAGCTAGAATAAGGCAGTATATCTTAGCAAATTGTTTAGCTTTGTTAAATAACTCTCCTTCAGTCTTTAAAATTAAGCGTGTTGCGCCGAGTAGACTATAGCCAAATACTAATGTAATACCTGTGACAGCAGAAAAACCAATATTATAAAAGTGAGCATGAGGAAAGCCAACAATTAATTCACCAACTATATAGCCTTGAAGGAATGTCGCTATAAACGATGATACAAAGAATAATTTATCCCAATTTTTTATACCTCTTTGTGAAGATTTTAATCTAAATTCAAAGCATATTCCTCTTAATAATATCATTACTACTAATAGTATTGCCGAGAGATAAATCTTTGGGAAAATGTATGCAAAAGCTATCGGAAACATTCCATAGAAACATGCTAGCGCAAAAACTAGCCATGTTTGATTGCCATCCCATGTTGGTAATAAGATACTTGTTACTATATCTTTTTGGTGGTCATCTAAGAGTGGAAATAATACTCCCATTCCTAATGCAAAACCATCCAAGATTACATATAGTAATAGAGCAAAAGCAATAATTGCTAGCCAAATTAATCCTAGATCCATAATCTACTCCTCTTCGCCTGTATTTTTTTCAACTGATTGGAAATATGAGTAAGGCATTCTTTCTTCTCCATCAGTGCTTAGTCCACCATTAATAATTTTAAGTAAATACTTGAAGTAAAAGTATCCAAATATGATAAAGTAAACGATAATTATTGAAGTGAGAGAGCCAAAAACTTGCCAAAAACTAAGGTCACTAACTGAATATTGGGTTCTAAGAATATTGTATACAACCCAAGGTTGTCTACCAAATTCAGCGGTAAACCAGCCGGTAATAATTGCGACAAATCCTAAAGGTGTAGTTAATATACAAAGTTTTAGGAACCATTTTGATGATTCTAGTTTTTTTCTAGATAACAATAAAGTTCCAACTAAGCCTATTAGTATCATTAATATGCCTATACCAACCATTATTCTAAAGCTGTAAAAAACTACAGTGACTACAGGTCTATCTTTCTCAGGTACAGATTTTAAGCCGATAAGCTCACCATTAATTTCATGGGTGTTAACCAAAGATGCTAGTTTAGGGATTTCTATAGCAAACAAGTTCTTCTCTTGTACTTCACTCGGGTAAGCAAAGATTACAAAAGGAGCACCTTTTTGAGTATCCCAAACACCTTCTATTGCGGCTGTTTTTAGTGGTTGATGTTTATGAACTTCTCTACCAACATCATCACCAATTATAAGTTGACTTATACTTAGTATCAAAATCGAGATTACCGAAAACTTAATACAAGTTTTAGCAAAAGCATGATATTTGTCTTTGACGAGATAGTATGCGCTAACTCCCAAGATTACCATTAGAGTACTTAAATATGCTGCTATAAGCATATGGATATACCTAGGTATCACTGAAGGATTAAATATAACATGATACCAACTATAAACTTCAAATTTACCATTTATATAATTCACACCATCTGGAGTTTGCATCCAAGAGTTTGCTGATAATATCCAGAAAGCTGAGAGTATAACACCAGCAAATATAATAAAGTTAGCTGAGAAGTGGATATACTTGTTAATTCTTCCCCAACCAAAAATCATTATCCCTAAAACACCTGCTTCGATGAAGAATGCTGTTAATACCTCATAAGTAAACAATGAACCAAGTACAGGACCTACTTTTCCGGCAAATCCTGCCCAGTTGGCGCCAAACTGGAATTCTATCACAATCCCAGAGACAACTCCCATACCAAATGTCAAAGCAAATACTTTTATCCAAAATTTAACAATAGCTAAATACCTATCATTTTTTGTAATTAGCCAAAGAGCTTCAAAAATCATTAAGAATGTTGATAATCCGATACTAAAGGCTGGAAACAAAATATGAAAACTTACAGTGAACGCAAATTGTATTCTTGATAGAATCTCGACCCAATACATATGAGAACCTAATTTATTCTTGAATAACCTTTTTGTGTAAAGATTGTCATATCTTAGAGTTATTCTCAATATTACTACGGTAAGATTAATGAAATGTAATGTTATTTAGGCTATTTTTACCAATATTAATATTATTTAATAAGGATTAGATAAAAATTTTTGGAAAAGTGTTGGTAGCAGGAGGCTCAGGCTTTGTTGGTAGAGAACTGTCTAAATACCTAAGTAGTAGAAATGAGTTAACTCTCTTGAGTAGGACAGCAAAACAAAGTTCAGGTGCCTACAAAGATCTCATAACATGGCAGCATTTGACACAAGAGAATATTGCTAATTATGTATTGCCATAAACTTATGTGGTTACAACATCGGTCAAAAACGTTTGAATAGAGCAGTTAAAAATAAAATATTATCAAGCCGTATTGAACCCACAAATAAGCTTATACAACTGATAGGTAATAAGGATATTTGGTTAGTAAATGCTAGTGCAATTGGTTACTATCACTTTTCTAAACTAGCGCAAGATGAAGATAATCATGATAGAAGTTATGATAAGCTTAATTTTGGTCAAGAAGTTGTTGATCAGTGGAAAAAATGCTTAGTTGATTCTCACTTACAGCATTATACTTTTACGCTTTGGGGTTGTTATAGGTAATGATAGAGTGCTTGAAAAAAATGACACTACCAGCTAAGTTTGGTTTTTTAACTATGTTTGGCGATGGTCATAACTATATGAGTTGGGTAAGTGCGTATGATTTATCACGAGCTATTGAATTTATCATAGATAATAAGACAGTAAAGGAGTATTTAACTTAACTGCACCAAATGTAGCTCAGCATAAGTTCTTAATCGAGCTTTTAAGAAAATATCTAGCTAAAAAATGTATTATCAAAATACCTGATGTTGTAGTAAAGCTTATGTTTGGGCAAATCGGTGAGGAATTGCTTCTTTCAAGTCAAAATATCAAGCCAACAAAATTACAATCATTGGGATTTGTTTTCGAAGATTCAAAAACAGCAAGCTTTAGAAAGATATATTTAATCTTCATGTCGATGATCGATAGGAATTTTAACAGTAACAGTTAAGCCTTTTTGGTTAGTATTGTTTTGAGCAAAAATTTTACCGTTATGGAGTCTAACGATTTCTGCAACAATTGCTAAACCTAGGCCACTGCCTTCTTCACCAGTGCCTGTTTCACGATAGAACCTATCAAAAATACGCTCAATATTTTCTTGAAGTACACCAATTCCATTATCTTTTATTTCAACGACTATATTATTTTCTTCTTGATATGAGCTAATCTCAATAAGGCCATTATGTGGAGTATATTTGATAGCATTTGAAATTAGATTTTTAAATAGTATCCCAAGTAGGTAGTCATTACTATAACAATATAAATGCTGTTGTGATGGATAAAAGACTATCTCAATATCCTTCTCTATAGCTTTGATAGCATTTTCGGCAATAAAAGTCTCAAGAACCTTATTTATCATAAGTTTTTTGCCGAATGTAATCTGTTCATTGGGTTGAATTCTACTTAATGTCAATAATTGGTCAATAATATGAGAATATCTATTTGTTGAGCTTTTGATCCGTTCAAGCTTTTGTTTGATTTCATCTATATCATTAGATGCTAGAGCTATTTCAACAAGCGTTTTGACTCCAGCTATTGGTGTTTTAAGCTCATGAGCTGCATCACCTGAAAAGCGCTTTTCTCTTTCAAGAGTTTCATGAAACTTTTCTATTAAAGAATTAATTTGATCAACGATAGATCTTATCTCATATGGTATAATATCTTCATTAAGTTTTTCGTTTTTACGCGGATTTATTTTAGCAACACGTTTATTTATACGTTCTAGTGGATGAAGTGAGGTCTTTAAGATATAGTAGATAAATCCAATAAGTACGATATAAGTTGATGCTAAAAGTAGAGCAAATTTAAAGATTATTTGGCGTGATATTTTGTCTTTAATAGTGTTGTTAGCAAAAACTATGATAAGGTTACCATTATCAGTTTTTAGAGTATAAGTATACCAATTTTTTTGTCCATCATCCTCGTCAGTGTATACCCATTCAAATCCTGTTGTAGAAGTTATTCCATCATAGTTTTTATGAAAGTTTGGTAAATTAGAAGTCTTTAGTAAGAGCTTTTTGTATTTGCGATCGTATACGATGAAACCGATACTTTTGTTGTAGTTTTTTATATTTAAGAAAGAATTTGAGATTCTATTCATTATCATGTGGGTGGTATTTTCATCATCTTCTAAAGGATATATTTTTAGTACAGTCTCGATAACTTCAGCAGCAGTTTTTAGTTGGTAGTCAAAGAGTGAATCATTTTGGTGCTTAATTTGATAGAAACTAAAAATTGAGATAACGAGCATAAACACTGCAAAAAAGCTTGCGAACGAAACAACAAGAAAACTTAGTATAGAGCTTTCTTTTTTGTTTTTGAAAAACATGTTTTAACTAAAATATATTTATACTTAGCACAATTATAACCAATTTTGAATTCTATTATTAGTTTTATAATTGTTATAATTAAACGTAATTATTATAAATTTTATAAGAAGTATAATTTTTGTTAAATCTTGTGAATAAAATAACCAACCTTTTTATACAAAATACTATGAGTGTGCAGCTTTGTATTTCTATACTCAAGAAAATCTAAGGTTTGATGTGGTTATCACATGCCATCATGCCGAGTTTGGTAAGAGTTTTGTTGAGTTTGATTTTCCTGCTATTGGTCAGCTTGTTAAACTTAGTAAGAATGATTTTAATAATTTCTTGGAGATAGAGTACGATTTTGGTACTCACTCACTTAATCATGCAATAGCCCAAACTATATGCAGAATATGGCTTATATACCTTAGTTGCTGAACCGTCTTTTCCCCGTTTAATATTAGCTGCTGGAAGATTATATCTTAATTGTTTAAGAAATATTATCGATTATGATTATTAGCATCTAGAATTAAAACAAGTACTTATCAAGCTATATAAGAATTATATGCAAAAACTATGTCATATCGTAGCTGTAGCGAAAAGCTATAATGCTATTTCAATAGATTTGCATACAATGTCTAGCTATCCTACAAATGTAGTACAAGAGAGATACTATGAAGTGGTGATAGAAACATTATATTCATTAAATGAGTATATCCGGTTATATAAGAATGCTCATAAAGATGGTGAAAAAAGAATCACGGAGTTTTTTACTGGAGATGCACGCAATGATATATTTGCATCTAAAGTATTACTGGAATCTTTATCTTATGAACTTCAACAAATTGGTGTTGAGGTGGAGTATGATAAACCTTATATTCTTACCGAGCATTTAGTAGCGCATTATCTTGTTTGTGAATTAGAGACAGAGTGTATCGATATACCTAAGGATCTTTTATCTAAAACAACAACAGATGATGCGAACTATAATATACCTTTACTTAAACGAGCAGAGTTACTAAAACCCACACCTTGAAAGTTTGAATTATATAGAGGATTAAAATATTTATTAGTGATTAAGATCAGCTTGTATTTGCTTAGGTATAAGCATAGCAATTGGTAGGCATATTAACAAAAATATTATTACTATATTAAGAGCATTTTGATAACTTGTGATGCTATATATAGTCGTTGAGTTTGCTATAAATGTGCCAAAGTGTGTAAGAATGTAACCAACAAGTGGTAGTAAAATAATTGGTACAAAGTTGTTTATCATATTTACACCTGCTGTTGCCGAGCCCGTAGTTCCTTTTGGAGAGATTATTTTAGCTATTCCGAATGTTACAGCTTGAGGGCCAGCTGCAGCGCCAAGTAAGAAATAAAACAAAGTAAAAACCGATAAATTCATTGGTACATAAAGTATAATAGCTAAAATGATAGCAAGTGAGACTATACTTAAAACTAGCATTAGGCGATATCTATTTGTCAGTGAAGCAATAATCGCAGCAATTGTAAAGCCTACAGCAGCTCCTATAAATAGCACTCCATTAAAATGTGATGCAAGTTCTTGGCTTAGACTAAATTTAGCTTGAATTAGTCCTACACCCCACAGAGAGCCTAAAACATTAATTGGAATAAACAGTACTGCGCCAATAATACTTGCTGCCCAGAATTGTAGATTACAGAAGATTTTTATTACTTTAACTATAGTTTCTTTAAAATTAGCTTCACTTAAATGCGCAAATTTCACAACATGTTTAGGATTATCGCGAATAAATGTAATGATAAGCAATAATATACCAACACCAATATATGTAAATACAGCATTACCCTCTCTCCAGCCAAGCTCAGAAACTAAGCTAGAAAGTATTATATTCGTCACTAAACCTCCCAGAATACCAACGACTGTTGCAAAACCTATAAACGTGGAAAAAAAATTCTCCGGAAGCCACATCCCAGCCATTTTTGCAGCTCCTATAAAGCCAAATGCAGAACCTATTCCCATCAGTATTCTACCTGTGAATGCTATTTCATAGTAGTTAGTAGCTGAAAATAAATAATTTCCTAACACACAAAAAACAGTAGCAAAACTAATCACGAATGTACGATTATATTTATCCAATATTACTCCTGCTGGGATTTGCATTATTGTATAAGATACAAAGTATGCCGATGATAGCATACCTAATTCTGTATGGCTGATTCCAAAATCGCTAATTAAATCATTACCCATAACGCTTGGAGCAGCACGAATAAAAAAGTCATAACTATAATTAAGCGTTGCAATTAGGCATATTATCCAAGCTAAAGTGACCAAGGTTTTTGTATTTGGTAGATGTGATTTATTCATAATTTGCTTTAGGTTGATGTATTAACACTATTATAATACCAGAGAATTATTAATTATACAAGTAGTAAGATATGTGATTTATTTATAATTTGCTTTAGGTTGATGTATTAACGCTATTAGAATACCAGAGAATTATTAATTATCCAAGTAGTAAGATTAGTTGTGCTTTGGTTTTTTATCTAATATTTTATAGTTAAGAAATAGTTAATTAGAGTAGTAGTTTAATTTATTTGATCAATTATTTTTTATTGTTCAGCATCAGTTTTGACTGATTTAGATTTATCACTAGCTATATACATATATACCACAAGTAGTACGAATAATGAGAATATAGCACCAATAACTAGACCACTTGAAAATAACTACATCAATACAGTTTCTATTGATAGTACCACTCCAGATGATGTTACAAGAGGTATTACACCAACTACCATTGCTGATACAGTCATTAATATTGGTCTTAGATGTTGAGAAGATGATGTAACAATTGTATCATATTTGTTCATCCCTTCATGTTTTTGTAGGTAGTTGGTAAACTCAACGACCATGATACCTTGCTTTGATATTAACCTTATTAAAGTAACCAGCCCTAGCTGAGTATATATATTTAAAAATGGCCAATCAGCTCCTAAATATTGTCCAACATAGAATGGAATCAACGCCACAGAAATTGCCATTGGAATAGTAACTATGATTACCAATGAGTCTCTAAAGCTTTCAAACTGTGCTGATAATGCCAAGAATATAAGTACAATCGCAAAAGCAAATGCGACCATCATGGTATTGCCATTTTCGATATATTGACGCGCTGAGCCTGAGAAGTTATATGAGAAGCCTTCTGTAGCATGCTTCTAACGACACTTTGTACATACTCTATAGCTTGTCCTTATGTTATGCCAGGAGCCATAATAGCTGAAATTGTCGATGCGTTTAACTGTTGGAAAGTATTTAAGAGTAAGAGGCTGTCCTTCTGTTTTGAAAGTTACTAAAGCTGATAATGACACCTCAGAATCAAATAAATTACTAACCTCATCGGAACGAATATAGATATTACCAAGTTGTTCTTGAGTAAGCATTTTATTCCTAGCTAATTGTGGAATAACTTGGAAATTATACTTTTAAGAAGAAGTAGTTAATATAACCTCCAGGATACGAGTAACCGAGAGTTTTAGCAATATCAGAGACATTGTAATGCCTAAAATTCCGGCTTTATCGCGATCGATATTAATATCAACAACAGGATTATCAAACTTAAGGTCACTTTGAGCAAATACAAACAAGTCACTTTTCATCATTTTGTCAATGATCTTATTAGTAATCTCATCAATAGCTTCATAATTGTTAACGTTTTGTATAACTAGAAATAGTGGAGCTCCCCCACGTGGGATATCCGGTAAAGCAGGTATTTGGTATGTGTATGTTTGAATACCAGGTAATTCAGTAACTTTTGCTTGAGCAATATTTGCAGCTTGTTGTTGTGATACTTTTTGCTCATACCAAGGCTTCATAATAAAGCCGCTAAAAATTATATTAGAACCCATTACACCATTAAGAATGAAATTATTTTGTCTGTCTGGAACATAATCAAGTGTACTTGCTAATTTTTTACCAAAAGTTTCTAAATAGTTGATGTTTGCTGATAAAGGTGCTTGTCCCATAATTCCCAAAAAGCCCATATCTTCATTTGGAGCTAATTCAGATTTAATGCCTTTATCCATTATATTCGAGTACCTTTGATTGTAGAAGCAAAAGATTCCATGCCTTCCTCAATATGACGATAAATATTCTCTAGGACAACAATTACATCATCAACAACTAGCCCTATAGCCAAAATCATTGCTAATATAGGTAAGTAGATTAATTAAGAATCCCATAATACTCATAAGGAAAATGACCCTTAATAATGAATAGAGGAATAGCGATTATTGGTGCAATGATAGCTCTTAATGAGCCTAAGAATAGTAACATCACCATAGATATGATTATTACAGCTTCAAAAAGTGTATGTCTTCATCAATTGAACTCTAAATGAGGTGCTATTATAAGCAACATCAACATTTAAACCGTTGGGTAGAGAAGCTGTGATATCTGGAAGCTCTCTGACTAATCGATCGACAACGTTGAAAGGATTTTTTTCAGGCGATATAACAGCACCGGCAAGTATGGTATTTTACCATTAAAGTAAACCGAAGAGTTATAGTTTGTGCGTCTAGTTCTACTTTGGCTACATCACTAAGGCGAACTATTTGATTATCACTTTCTTGATAATTAGGTTTCTATACTCTTGAGCTGTAATGCGGGTCTCAGGGTTTAGCGTATAGTTTGAGTATAGTCCTTGGATTTGTCCACCTGTAAACTATTTGAGCCAATAGCTGTGGCTAATTCCGCTGGTGTTAACCGCACTGACCATACGAGTCTTATTTGGATAAATACGCCTTGCATATGGCATATTGCCTCATACATTAATTTTTGATAAACTACCTTGTGCAAGTGGTTTTGGAGTCATCTCAGAGTTTATATATGCAGATATCTCTGAGGTATTCGTGGTTTTACTAGTAAAAGCCAAAATCAAAAAAGGAAAGTTATCTGCAGGATTAAGTTTAATAGCAAGGGAGTATGCATCTTGAGGTAGCTGATTGAGTACAGAGTTAACATTTTGTACTACTTCTGAGAGTACATCATTTGTGTTGTATCCAAGTTTTACATAATATAGTAATCATACTAGTTTCCTAGTGCAGACTTAGAAGTCATATAGTCAATACCCTTTGATGAGCCAACCGTAGCTTCTAAAGGTTTAGTGACAAACGCTTGAATAGTTGCTGGATTTGCTCCAGGAGTATGATGTTGTAACTGTAATTGTTGTACTATCCATGTAAGGATACTATCTAACCTTAAGTTTAAAAAATTAACCAACCCTAACAACAATAATCATAAGACTTATTGAAAGGGATAATACAGGTCTTCTGTAAAAAGATCAATCAGACTTATTACTGAATTCCTTGCTGATATATGTTGTTGCCAATTTTTACACGATTATTTATGATAGCTCATACCTTTACACACTTATTTTGTCCAGAGGTAACAATTGTTGTGCCTGGTTCTAGACCTTCAACTAAAGCTAGGTTATTTCTTGTCTCAAGTATTTCAATATTTGCTTGTCATACTTTGTATAGTATTTTATCGGTATTGACTGTTTCATACCGCCATTCAATAGATGTATAAGATGCTTCTACAGGGTGACCATCTTTAATTTTAGGTTCTAAAGTAAACGCTGATTGGCTAAAAAGACTATATGAAATAGCATTGCGAGGTATCACGATTGAATCTTTTCTAACTGGTAAGTTAACATGAACTGTTAAAAACATTCCTACTACAAATCTTATGGTGAGGATTTGCATAAGTCGTTTGAACAGTGATTGACTTATTAGAGTCATTAATAAAAGAGTTGATTGCTCTTATCTTTCCTGTAAAAGTTTCACCAGGATATGATATGAGTCAGAGTAGAAATTTATCTAATAGTCAATACTTATCATACTTAATTTATTTTGAGGTACCTGGAATATAATAAAAATAAGGTCGATTGTAGTAAGTGTGGTAGCATTATTACCATTATTGAAATATTGTCCTAAACTAATACTTTCTAGTACCAATCTTACCACCAAAAGGTGTTCTAACTTCTTTGAAGCCTATTTGGGACTCTATGTTTTCAACTTGAGCTAATGCAGATAGATAATCAGCATTAGCTTTATCAGCAGATTCTTTTGAAGTTGCTCTTTGCTTAACAAGCTTGTTATAAAGATCTTTTGTTATTTTAGCTAGTTTGAGTTTTGATAAAACTTCTTCAAGGTTAGCTTTAAAGTTGGCTGGTATCTAGTTTTTAAAATAAGTCGCCTTTTTTAACTTCTTGACCACCCTTGAAATGAATTTCGCTAACAATACCACCAGACTATGAAGATATTTCTGTAGATTGAATTGCTTGATCTTCACCAATAGTGTTAATGACTTGTTTCCAATCAGTTTTTTCAACTACTGATGATGTTGTCACAACAGGCTGTGGTACATATACTGCCATGCCTTTTTTGATCATGCTTTGAATAAACTCAGCAAAACCAAAAATACCACCAAAAAGTATTAGTGTTGCAACTACGATAGCAATAGAAGCTGTTCTTTTATATTTGAGTTTATGGAGTTTATTTTAATATAGTTAATTTGGAAGATGAAATAAACGATTGCTAATGATATTCCAAGTTTTCTAAGCACAAGCCAAGCTATTACTAGTTGTGATAACAAAAATAGAATAGTTCTTTTTGCTTGAGTTGATTTTTTTTCATGTCTAAAAAAGTTTTCTTAAAATCCACTGTTTTATCCCACTTATTTTCTTAATATTCTAACTAAAAAGTTTACACAATTTATGACCAATAATGATATAAAAAATATAAAACTATATACAGCTAAACTAACGCCAGATATTTGTTCAGAAATACCAGTACAGCTATTGATTGTTCCTGTTATTGATTTGGTAGCATCAAGTAAAAACTTATTGCTAACGGCCCTACAAGCGGTATTATTGCTGTTAATATCTGTCAAGAAATACTGCATATAAGCTTGATCCGCGGCAATATATGCACCTAATACTAATACTATTATGGTTACTAGTTGTATTATTGTGGAAAATTCTTGAAATTTTTTACTGCTAATGCTAATAAACTAAGTACCATAATACAAAATACACATAATTGCTGAATTAGACATAAAGGACATGGTTTCCAATCTAATATACTAACCGTGTAAATGACTATACCTAAAGCTATAAAGCAAACTAAAGTATTAAATATAAGTATGTAGATACCTAATTTTTTCATTACAATATTCACAGAAATAAAAATAATTTTCGTAATTGTATCATAGTTTTAATTGCTTTTTTATAATATCTGTATATAGCTGAGCTAGAGTGGTTCTGAGTTTATCTTTAGGTGTTTTTGTTACTAACTCATGAACTTTTATACTATTAATCGTATTGATAGTGGTTTGTAATAGCTGATAATTCCTAGGTGGAATCTTAAAACTGCGTATGCTTAGGTATTTTTTGTAGACATTTAAACTAATCTCAAATAAATTTTTGTCACGTATAATATTTGCATTTTTGATTAGTTGAAATGTATCTTCAGCAGTTATGGTTTTATCTTCGAGTATTTTGTTGATAGTGCTACTTGCTTTTAAAAGTTTGTACTGCTTATTTGTCAATAAAAGTTCCTTTCTAACATCATCTAATTGTTGTTGGGGAATCTTAAGTAGGCAAAGAGTTATTTTTTCATCGACATTAGAACTTTGATAGCTGTTATTTTCAAAAAAACATCTACTAGGTATCGATGATAAAATTTTACTAATGTTTGGGAATATTATTTCCAATACCTCTAATTGGTCTAAGGTAGCAAAAAATATATTAGGGTTGTTAAGAGCTTTGATAAGCTCTATGTGTAATCTTTCGCGCGTTAAATGATTTAATTCGCCTGATCTAAGCAATTTTTTTGTAAGTTTAAGCGTTTCTCGGGCTATTGAGAAGTTGAAATTGCTAAGTTGGGTCTTAAAACGCGCAAGCCTGACTACGCGGAGTGGGTCTTCAATAAAAGCTTCTGATGTATGGCGTAAAATCCTATTTTGGAGATCAATCTGACCATCAAAAGGATCGATTACGTTATTGTTTTTATCGATTGCTATCGAGTTGATTGTAAGATCTCTACGTTTAAGATCATCCTCGAGAGTTATATCTTTTGAGAAATTGACTTCAAAGCCTGTGGTAGTTTTCTTTTCTGACCTTGCTAAAGCGTATTCTTGTTTGCTTTGTGGGTGTATAAAAACTGGAAAGTTAGCAGTTATTTTTATAAAACCATTTGCTAACATTTCTCTTTCTGTTGTACCAACAACTACCCAATCTTTATCTTTAGGTGTTATGCCTAATAGCATATCTCTAACAGCGCCGCCGACTAAATAAAATTTCATTGCTTAAATAAACTAAGCATCTCTCTGATTACTTTATGTTAGCAGAAAAAAGTGTATAATTATTTGTTATTTGTGTCGCTTTTTAACAAATTTATAAATTTTTATGGCTAATATGATTGATAAAATAGATCTTAAGTCTCGAGGATCTAGTAATCTGAGTGGAGAAATGTCCAACAAGCAGAAAGTAGGCACTCTTTATAAAAGGTTATTATTACAAGTTAAACATTTATGGCATTTTCTGGTTTTGGCTGCTATTGGAAGTATATTTTTCTCAGCTGCTGATGCTTCAATGATATATCTGATTAATCCGATCTTAAATTATGGTTTCAGTCCTGGTGGTGGTATTACTAAACAAAGTGCTTCGATACTAATGCTTATGGGTGTTGGTATGGTTGGTTTATTAGCACTCAGGTCAATTGGTTCATTTGTATCACAGTACTTTATAGGTTCTTTGGGGCAGAAAGTTGTCTATAAGTTTAGAAAAGATATCTACAAGAGATTTATGGATCTACCAGCTAGCTTCTTTGATAAGCACTCAACAGGACAGATTATCTCAAGATTACTATACAATGTTGACCAGGTTACAGAGGCTACCTCAACTGCAATTATAACAGTTGTTCAAGATGGAACTTTTGTTATTGGTCTAATTATTGTAATGTTTATCTCAAGTTGGCAATTATCATTATTTTTAATAGTTATAGGGCCATTTTTGGGCTTGTTTATATCTATTATTAACAAAAAGTTTAGATCTTTAAGTAGAAATACTCAATCATCGATGGGTAATGTTACCCATACAGCTGAAGAGACGATTAGAAATTATAAAGAAATAAGAATTTTTGGTGCCCAACAAAAACAACAAAATAAATTCTTTAAAAATCTTGATTATACATATTCACAACAAATTAGAACGATAGCTTTAGATGCGCTAACATCACCAGTAATACAGATTATTGCTTCTTTAGTTTTAGCTTTCTCGTTATTTACAATAGCTATATTTGGGACTAATGAGGATGGTGGTTCATCTTGGTTGACAGCAGGTTCTTTTGCTTCATTTTTTGCAGCTGCAGCAGCTATCTTAAAACCGATTAAGAACCTTACTAAGGTAAATGTTGTTATCCAAAAAGCTGTAGCAGCAACTGAAGATATATTTTATATTCTTGATTACCCTGCAGAGAAGGAAACTGGTAACGAACAACTAGGTAAAGTTGATGGTAATGTAATTATCAAAGACCTAAGTTTTGCATTTGGTGATCATAAAGTACTTAGTGGCGTCAGTATTGATATCAAAGCAGATCAGACTGTAGCGTTTGTTGGTAAGTCAGGAAGTGGTAAAACTACTTTGACTAGTATCATATCAAGATTTTACACTCAGCAGAAAGGTGAGATTCTTCTTGATGGATTTGATACAAGAAAATTAACCTTAGAGAACCTAAGGTTGCACTTATCAATGGTTTCACAGAATGTTCATTTATTTGATGATACAGTTTATAATAATATAGCTTTTGGCCTTTCAAGAGAAGTCTCTGAACAAGAAGTAATTGATGCGTTAAAAAGAGCTAATGCATATGAGTTTGTCCAAGAATTGCCTGATGGTATTCGTACTAGTATAGGTAATAATGGTTTAAAACTATCAGGAGGCCAGCGTCAAAGAATATCAATCGCGCGAGCTTTATTAAAAAATGCTCCAGTGTTGATATTTGATGAAGCAACTAGTGCTCTTGATAATGAGTCTGAGAGAGTAGTACAACAAGCTCTCGAAAGTTTGACTAAATCATGCACTACTATAGTTATAGCACATAGACTTAGTACGGTTGAAAATGCTGATAAGATTGTCGTGATGGATTGTGGTAAGGTTGTTGAAAGTGGTAAGCATAAAGAATTGTTAGAGCAAGGCGGACTTTACACGAGGCTATATCAATCAGGACTCCAATAGTACTTATGATAGATAAAATTTGGTACAGATCAAAACCAAGTTTGCTTAGTTATTTGCTAGGACCAATATCTTTGGTTTTTACAAAATTTGCAAGTAAACGTAAAATAAAACAGCAATTCAATCAATATAAATCAAAAATTCCTATAATAGTAGTTGGTAATATCTCTGTTGGTGGTACTGGTAAAACTCCAGTGGTTAGAATGTTAGCTCAGCAGTATTTAGCGCAAGGTAGGAAACCGGCTATAATCAGTCGTGGTTATGGTGCAAAGGCGGATAATTATCCTTTTGAGGTAACAAATAGTACTTTGGTAAATCAATGTGGCGATGAGCCTGTGATGTTGTTTGATGCTTTACAAGCAAAGGTGCCAATAGTTATTGCACCCCAGAGAGTTGAGGCTGTCAAGTACATTGAAAAGAATTTTCCCGATACCGATATAATTATATCTGATGATGGTTTACAACACTATAAATTAGCTCGAGATAAAGAAATAGTAGTTGTAGATGCTAGTAGAATGTTTGGCAATAAGTTGTGTTTACCTGCTGGACCACTAAGAGAACCAATTGAGAGACTCAAAAAAGTAGATCAGATTATAGTTATAGGTAACTGCTCAGATAAAGATAAGCAGTTACTTGCAAACTATAAAAATGTAACTTGTGCAAAAGTAGTAGCTACTGAATTTGTTAATCTATTAACGGCTGAAAAAGTATCTAAGACCAATTTTTGTAATCAAAGTGTAATCGCTATAGCAGGGATTGGTAATCCAACAAAATTTTTTGAGACTTTAGAAAATAACGCAATAACTCTAATAGCGAGGAAAGTTTTTAAAGATCATCATAAATTTACTCAGAGTGATTTTGAGGATGTTGATAATACTAAAACTGTAGTGATGACATACAAAGATGCTATTAAATGTAAAACTTTTGCTAAAGATAATTGGTGGTATTTGGATATAGCCTTAGATGTTGATGTTTAAAAATCCTCTAAGTCACAACAGCATTACAACAAATGAATTTGCTATACTAAGGCATATATATTACTATTAAGATGATAAAAAATTACAATAAGGTATATGAAAAAAATTGTTTTAGTTGATGGCTCTTCATACCTTTTTAGAGCCTATCACGCTTTACCACATCTTACTAATAGCCAAGGCGAGCCTACGGGAGCAACCATTGGTGTTATCAATATGCTCAAAAAATTGCCAATAATCTATGATACGGAATATGTTGCAGTTGTTTTTGATGCAAAGGGTAAGAATTTTCGTCATCAATTATATCCACAATATAAAGCACACCGTAAAGATATGGATGATGAGCTAAGAGTTCAAATTCGACCATTGCATCAAATTATAGAGAAGATGGGATTTCCTGTTATTGTCGAAGATGGTGTCGAGGCTGATGATGTAATAGGCTCTTTAGCGCAAAACCTTGAAAAACAAGGTTATCAAATCATCATCTCTACTGGTGATAAAGATATGGCTCAACTAGTTACAGATAATATAGTTTTATATGACTCAATGAAAAATGTCACCACAGATGTTGCAGGAGTGCTACAAAGATATCAAATTAGTCCACATCAGATGATAGATTATTTAGCTTTAATGGGTGATTCATCAGATAATATTCCAGGTGTTCCAAAAGTTGGCCCTAAGACTGCAGTTAAATGGTTACAAGACTATCAAAATATTGATGGTATAATCGCAAATCAGCAGCAAATTAAAGGTAAAGTTGGTGAAAACTTACGCAAGAATATTGATTTGCTCAAGCTATCTTATCAGTTGGCAACAATTAAATGTGATCTTGAGCTTGATTTAACTGTAGATGATTTAAAATGTAAAGCAGCTGATAAAGCATATCTTATTGAAGCTTATACAAGATATGAGTTTAAATCTTTACTAAAAGATTTAGATAACAGTGATACTAATATAGTATTAAGTCAAGTGCAAGCTGCCGATATCACTATTGAATATATTATTGTTACCACACAACACCAGCTTGAGGATCTAATTGCAGAATTAGACGAGTCTAGTAGCTTTGCTTTTGATACTGAGACTGATTCTTTAAATACTTATGAAGCGAACTTGGTGGGTTTATCTTTTTGTGTAAAAGAGGGGCGAGCTTTTTATATTCCATTACAACATAGATACTTAGGTGTGCCACAGCAACTAGAGATAGGTTTCGTTCTAGATAAGCTAAAACCAATATTTGTAGATTCCAAGAAAGCAAAAGTTGCGCATAACTTTAAATTTGATGAAAAAGTTCTAGCAAAATATGCGGTTGAGATAAACGGTCAAGTCGATGATACGATGATTATGGCGTATGTGCTAAAAAGTAGTGGTAAGCATGATATGGATAGCCTTTCTAAAGAACATCTTGGCATAGAGCCAATCGCTTATACTGCGATAGCTGGTACTGGTAAACAACAACAAACTTTGGATCAGATAGATATCGAGATAGTTGCTAAGTATGCTGCTGAAGATGCTGATATTACTTTTAGGCTTTTTAATCATTTTAAAGCTTTATTAAAGCAAGATGAAGTTCTTTATAAACTTTATTGTGAGACTGAGATGCCTTTGACTATCATTCTTAATCAAATGGAGAAAGCAGGTGTCAAGATAGATGCTGCTAAGCTTACACAGCAAAGTACTAGCCTTGCAACATCTATTAAAGAGCTTGAAAACAAATGTTATAATCTTGCTGGGCAAGAATTTAATCTATCTTCACCAGTACAATTAAGAGAGATTCTTTTTGAGAAGCTAGGACTTCCTCCAGTTAAAAAAACAGCAAAGGGCCAAGTATCGACTTCTGAAGAGGTGCTAGTTCAACTAGCTGAAGACTATGAAATTGCAGCTTTGATAATGAAATATCGTCATTTATCAAAACTTAAAAATACATATACAGATAAGCTACCTAAGATGTTAGATGCAAATGGTCGTGTACATACTTCATATAATCAAACAGGTACGGTAACAGGTAGATTATCTTCTTCGGATCCTAATTTACAAAATATCCCTATAAAAAGTCCTGAAGGGCGTAAAATTAGAGAAGCTTTTATAGCTGAGGATGGTTACTGTATAGTCGCTGCAGATTATTCGCAAATTGAGCTTAGAATCATGGCACATCTATCAAAAGATAAAAATCTCCTCAAAGCTTTTAATCAAGACTTAGATATCCATAGTGCAACGGCTGCTGAGGTTTTAGGTATTGGTCTAGATGAGGTTAGCAGTGAGCAAAGAAGAAGAGCTAAAGCAATAAACTTTGGTCTTATCTATGGTATGAGTGCCTTTGGTCTAGCTAAACAGTTAGAAATATCTCGAGCTGAGGCACAAGAATATATTGATATCTACTTTAATCGCTATCCAAGTGTCAAAGAGTATATGGCTACAGCAAAAGAATTTGCTAAGCAAAATGGCTATGTTGAAACCATACTAGGAAGAAGATTATACTTACCAGAAATTAACTCAAAAAATATAATGCAGCGTAATGCAACAGAGCGGGCAGCAATTAATGCACCAATGCAGGGCACAGCTGCAGATATTATCAAAAAAGCAATGATAGATGTTAACACGATGATTTTACAGAAGTATAATAGCGAAGTTAAGATGGTGATACAGGTTCATGATGAGCTTGTTTTTGAAGTTAAAAAAACTAAGCTTGAAGAGATCACTGAGAAGATAAAAGCTATAATGGAAGCAGTTGTAAAGCTTAACGTGCCTTTAGAAGTAAATGTTGATGCTGGTGAGAGCTGGGACCAAGCCCATTAAGTATAGGATATTTTATGTTATTAGTAATGAATGTGGGTAATTCTCATATACATATTGGTGTATTTGAGTGTGGGAAAATAGTTTCTCAGATTAGATATGCAACTTCATCTGTAGACTCAACCTCTGATCAGATGGGTGTATTTCTTCGACAAACACTAAGGGAAAATTCGGTAAATTTAAGTAAAATTGATGGCTGCGCGATATCTTTGGTAGTACCACACTTAAATTATTCTCTTGGATCAGCTGTTATCAACTATTTTAATATTAAGCCATTTTTTATAAGTATGGATACTACAAATTTAGATATGTCTGCCGTTGAAGCACATCAAGTTAGCGCTGATAAGATAGCTAGTTGTATTGGTGAGATAGCTGATCATCCTAACAAAGATTTGTTGATAATAGATTTAGGTACAGCAACTAACTTTGGTTTAGTAATTAAGGGTAAAAAAATATTTGAGTGGCTCAACTATGCCAGGAGTCAAAGTCTCTTTAAATGCTTTGTGTCAAGGTGTTTCGCAATTATCATCTGTGACTGTTGTTAAGCTAGAGGTTGCTATTGGTTATGATACTAAAACAAATATCAGTTTAGGGTTATATTATGGTCATCTAGACGCATTAAAAGGAGAAGTATTAAAGAGTTCGGTAGTTCTGCTTATACTATAGCTACAGGTGGTTTTATTGGATTATTTAAAGAAGAAGGTATAATATTTGATTAGATTTCTACTGATTTGATATTACGTGGAATTAGAATTACATTTTTATAGAATAATAAAAAAGGTATTTATATAGTATGTTAAAAAATAAAAAAGCTGTTATTTTACTGTTTGATTCATTTGGTATTGGGCAAGCTCCTGATGCAGCTGATTTTGGTGATGAAGGTGCTGATACTTTAGGTCATATTGTTGATTACTTTACTAACAATGGCATGAGTATTAGTCTGCCAAATTTATCAAAAAAAGGTCTTAAAAAAGCGGCAGAATATAATAGATGCAAGGAGTTTAGTCAAGATATTGCAGAATCGGGGCAAGCTGAAAATACAAAATATGGTTATTGTGCTCAAGTAAGTAAAGGTAAGGATACTCCAAGTGGTCACTGGGAAATTGCTGGAGTGCCAGTTATGTTTGATTGGTATTACTTTACAAAAAAACAAGATCAAAGTTGTTTTGACAAAGAATTTATTGATAAATGGGTCGAGAGAGCTGGTATTACAGATAGCTTTATTGATGCAGGGCATGCTTCTGGTACTGAGGTTCTAAAAGAGCATGGCTGTGAAAGCTGTGTTACCAAAAAACCAATTATTTACACATCTGCTGATAGTGTTTTTCAGGTTGCTGCCCACGAGGATTATTATGGTTTAGATAAACTTTTGAAAATTTGCCAAGTAGCTAGAGAAGTCCTTGATGAAATGGATATGAAGGTTGGTAGAGTTATCGCTCGGCCATTTATTGGTGAATCAGCTGATGAGTATATGCGTACTGGTAATCGTAGAGATTTTTCAATCTTACCTCCAGCACCAACCTTGTTAGATAAGTTAGTTAGAGCAGGTGGGGAAGTTATCTCAATCGGTAAGATTGCTGATATTTACGCAAATCAAGGTATTACTAAGAAAGTTAAGGCAACAGGGCTAGAAGAGTTATTTAATAAGACTATACACGAATATACTTTAGCAAAACAAAATACATTAGTATTTACAAATTTTGTTGATTTAGACTCAAGTTTTGGTCATCGTAGAGATCCAAAAGGATATGGAAAAGCACTAGAATACCTAGATTCAAGAATACCTGATTTAGATGCTAAACTAGATGATGATACTATTGTTGTTTTAACAGCTGATCATGGTTGTGATCCAACTGCTCCAGGTTCAGATCATACTAGAGAGAGTGTGCCATTTTTACTTTGGGGTAAAAATATCAAGGCTGAATTTATCGGGGCAAGAGATACTTTTGCAGATATTGGACAAACTATAGCTGACTTTATGGGTATTGAACTTCTAGAGTATGGTAAATCAATCTTTGGAGCCAGTTATGATAACTAAGCAAAAAATAGTATCCTTGATAGACTTAACACAACTTGGAGATAATGATACACAAGTAGATATCGTTAATCTTTGTACTAAAGAGAGAAATTCTCTTGGTGAAGTTGCGGCAATCTGTGTTTATAAACAATTTATTCCTGTAGTAAAAAAACAGCTAGGTAATAATTTTAAAGTTGCGACTGTAGTTAATTTTCCAAATGGAGATAACACCATAGAGGATGTGATTTCAGAAGTCAAACAAGCTTTGTCTTTAGAAGCTGATGAGATAGATTTAGTTATAGACTACAAAGAGTACCTTAATCAAGGTTTTTCTGAGAAGTCTTGTCAAATGATGGTTGAAGTTAAAAAACTTTGTAAGGATAAAACTCTTAAAGTAATAATTGAGTCTGGAGAGCTTAAGTTACAAAAAATGATTACAAAAGTTTGCCAAGATGTCATAGATGCTGGAGCAGATTTTATCAAAACATCGACAGGTAAAACCTTCGAGGGTGCAACATTAGCAGCTGCAGAGATAATACTTGAAACAATCAAAAATAGCGCAAAAAAAATTGGTTTTAAAGCATCTGGTGGGATAAGAAATTATTCTCAAGCGGTTGCGTATATTGAATTAGCTGCTAGTATACTCTCTAATAATTTTGTCAACCCGCAAACATTTAGGTTTGGTGTAAGTGGTCTTTTAGATAACTTGCTTAACGAGCAAAAAGAGCAAATAGATGGTTATTAAATCGCTATATTTTATACTAGGCCTTATAATTATTTATTTTTTAGCTTATGTTTGGAGTAATAATCGTAAAAATATTAGATATAAAAACCTTATAATTATCCTAATAGTTCAGCTTATCTTAGCTAAATTTACGCTAAGTACTTCAATAGGTATCAATATTATTAATTATGTTAATAGATGCTTTGAGATATTACTTGATAGTACGCGTATTGGCGTGTCATTCTTTTTTGGTAATTTAGCTAATACAAAAGAGTTTATATTCTTTTTTAATGCTGCTATGCCGATTGTAGTAATGTCGGCAGTGATAGGGATTTTGCAATATTTAAGGGTATTCAGTTTATTGTGGTTGCTATATGGAGTATCTTATCCAAAATAACAGGTATGGGCAAACTGGAATCATTTAATGCTGTAAGTTCATTAAGTGTTGGTCAGTCTGAGAATTTTCTATACTACAAAAAGATAATTAATTACTTACCTTCGAATGTTTTATATACAACAGCTATATTAACTATTTTGATAGGTACTGCAGCAGCATATATGACAATAATAGATCCAAGCTATGTCTGTGTTGCTATCATTGTATGTGTTATGATAATGGGGTATATTGCTTTTCTTAATTTATCTGATGGTATTTTCTCAAGTTTCGTAGGGATATCATTACAAGATATTCTTGGTTATATTTTTTATCTGGTTGCGTGGATTTTAAATATTCAAGGTAATGAGATATTTTTATCAAGTCAAAGAATGGGAACAAAGATTGTCACAAATGAATTTGTCGCAATGCAAGAGTTAGCTAAGGATTCTACACAGCTTTCTCAGCATACAAGCAGTTGTATCAGTATTTTTAGTATCGTTTGCAAATTTTTCATCTATAGGAATTATTATTGGTGCTATTCAAGCTTTGAACAAAGAAGCATTGGTTAAGGTTGCAATATTTAGTTTAAAAATTCTCTATGGTGCAGTTTTAGTGAGCTTTTTATCCGCTAACATTGTGGATTTTATTTTATAGATATTTAGGAAGGTAGATGTGTTTATAAAGAGTTTATATTTTTTATTAGGATTGGTGACAGTCTTTATACTATCTTTTATTTGGAGTAGCGATAGAAAAAAAATCAAATATAAGCATTTATTTATTATTTTATTTTTTCAGTTATTAGTTTGTTTTTTTATATTACAATCTAGTGAAGGGATAAAGCTTGTTGCTCTTATATCTACTGGATTTGATAAGATATTACAACATGCTCAAGAAGGTACTGCATTTGTTTTTGGTAGCCTCGCTGATACTAGTAAAAATGGTTTTGTTTTCTTTTTCAATGTTGGAATGCCAATAGTGCTTATATCTGGAATAATAGGTGTACTCCAATACTTTAGAATACTATATATTATTATTAGAGGAGTTGGTTTTATTCTAACTAAAATCACAGGAATGGGTAAGCTTGAGTCTTTTAATGCGGTAAGCTCTCTGACTGTTGGACAACAAGAGAATTTTCTTATTTACAAAAAAATAATTGGTCATTTGCCAGCAAATGTATTATATACAATGGCTGCAACGGCAATGTCGACTGTATCATTGGCAATAGCAGGTTCATATATGTCTATAATCGAACCTAAATATGTATGCACAGCTATTGTGTTAAACATGCTAAGTACATTTTTTGTTTTACATATAATAAATCCATATGATAAAGATCCTAGTTTAAACTATGATACTCTGCATGCTGATTATGAAACAGGCAGACAGAGCTTTTTTGAAATGCTGTCTGAATATATTTTAGATGGTTTTAAAATAGCAGTAATAGTTTGTGCAATGCTTATAGGTTTTATTGCGCTATTAAATCTTGTTGATGGTATTTTCCAAGAAATATTAGGTATTACCTTTAGACAAATTCTTGGTTATATTTTTTATCCAATCGCATGGGTTTTAAATATTCATGGTAATGAGATATTTTTATCAAGTCAAATAATGGGAACAAAGATTGTTACTAATGAATTTGTCGCAATGCAAGAATTAGCTAAAAATTCACAAGAGCTTTCAGAACATACAAAGGCAGTTGTTTCAGTGTTTTTAGTATCGTTTGCCAATTTTAGTTCAATAGGCATTATAGTTGGAGCAGTACAAGCTTTAAACAAAAAGGCATCAATTAAAGTTGCAAGATTTAGTCTAAAAATCCTCTATGGTGCAGTTTTAGTTAGTATACTATCTGCATGTGTTGTAGGATTTATTGTTTAGCAAGCGAAGAAAATGCAAAGTAAATTTATTGTAATAGAAGGCCTTGATGGTGCTGGTAAAAGTACAGCTATTAGCTTTGTTAGGAAATATTTAGAACAGAATAAACTAGCAGTAATTTATACTCGTGAACCAGGTGGAACTAAAATAGCTGAAGAGTTAAGAAACCTGGTTCTACATAATAAGTATGATGAAAAAATTCATTCAGATAGTGAGCTGTTAATGATTTATGCTGGAAGAATACAGCATTATAGAAACCTTATTGCACCAGCTTTAGAAAAGGGTATTAATGTAGTCTCAGATAGATTTTACTGGTCAAGTATGGCTTATCAAGGTGGTGGTCGTGGAGTTGAATTAAGCAAGATTAAAGCTTTAAATGATAATTTCCTTAATGATTGTGAGCCAGATTTAGTAATCTATCTTGATATTGATCCGATATTAGGATTACAAAGAGCTCAAAAAGTTGGTAGTCCTGATAGGATCGAAAAAACTGGACTAGAATTTTTCAATAGAACCCGTAAAGTTTTCAAAGATATTGTCAAAGAATCAGATAATGCTATTGAAATTAATGCTGCACAGCCTATCCAAGAAGTTGAAAAGCAAATATATCTGTCATTGGATAAGCATTTTAATTTTCAAAATTAATCTATTTTTAGTAAACTTCTTTTCATTAAATATTATCTTCAAATAGCTAGAAAGAATTATTATGAGTGAATATCTACAACAAATTGTTAAGCGTAGGACCTTTGCAATTATTTCTCACCCAGATGCGGGTAAAACAACGATTACAGAGAAAATGTTACTTTTTGGTAATGCTATCAAAACAGCAGGTACTGTTAAAGCCAAAAAAAAGCGGTATAAATGCGACATCTGATTGGATGGAAATAGAGAAACAAAGAGGAATTTCAATCACAACCTCGGTGATGCAATTTCCATATAATGGGTATATTATAAATTTACTTGATACTCCAGGGCATGAGGATTTCTCCGAAGATACTTATAGAACACTTACTGCAGTAGATTCAGCACTAATGGTTGTTGATGCAGTTAATGGTGTCGAAGATAGGACTATTAAGCTGATGAATGTTTGTCGTTTAAGAGATACTCCAATTGTAACTTTTATGAATAAATTTGATCGAGATACTCATAATCCTCTTGAGCTTTTAGATGAAGTTGAGAATATCCTTAAGATAAAATGTGCACCGATGAATTGGCCAATTGGTATGGGTAAATATTTCAAAAGGGTTTATGATTTGTATAATAATGAAGTTACTATATTTGAAACAGGTCATGGTCATGAGATATATCCATATAAGAAGATCAAAGGTTTAGCAAATGCTAAGGATGCAATAGGCATAGATCTCTATGAAGATCTTGAGATGGAAATTGATTTAGTGCGTGGCGCAAGTCATGAATTTGATGAGCAGGAATTTTTAGAGGGCAATCTCACGCCAGTATATTTTGGTACTGCACTAAGTAACTTTGGTGTCAAAGAAATGATGGATGGTTTTATAAGATACGCTCCAGCACCACAACACCGCGAAGCTGATCAAAGAGTTGTCGCCGCTGATGAGCAAAAGCTGACTGGTTTTGTATTTAAGATACAGGCGAATATGGATGAAAAACATTGCGATAGAATTGCATTTTTTAGAATTTGTTCTGGTAAGTATGAAAAGGGTATGAAAATCTTTCATGAAAGAACAGACAAGCTGATGCAAATCTCAAAAGCATTAACTTTCATGGCAGGTGAAAGAGAATAAGTTGAAGAGGGTTATGCTGGAGATATTATTGGTTTACATAATCATGGTAGTATCCAGATTGGCGATAGCTTTACTCAAGGAGAAAAACTAAAATTCAAAGGGATACCAAATTTTGCTCCTGAGATTTTTAAAAGAGTTAAATTAAATGATCTATTAAAGATAAAAGCATTACAAAAAGGTTTAGTGCAGTTATCAGAAGAAGGGGCTACACAAGTTTTCAAACCTTTTATATCTAATGATTTGGTACTTGGGGTTGTTGGTGTTTTGCAGTTTGATGTGGTTGCACAGCGTTTGGCATCAGAGTATAATGTCAATTGTTCGTATGAGAGAGTTAACGTTACTTTAGCGCGTTGGGTTTTTTGTAGTGACGAGAAGAAGCTTAATGATTTTAAGAAAAAGTATGAGGTAATTTAGCTTATGATGGAGCTGGATACCTTACATATCTTGCGCCAACTGGAGTTAATTTACAACTAGCACAAGAAAAAAATCCAGATATCATATTTAGTGCAACAAGAGAGCACTAGAGTCATATATTTTAACTAGGAAAATATGCTATAATTTTTTAGTCTTTGTTTATAATTTATTAGGGTGCTAAATGTTAAAAGGTATCAGTAAGGTTTTTGTAGCTGGGTTTGCATTAGCGATGGTAAGTCCAGTTTTCTCGATGGAAATATATACTGTTAAGTCAAATGATTATCTATACAAAATTGCAAAAAATCACGTAGTAACAGGTGTAAGTACATCTGATCTAACAGATGCTATTAAAGGTATTAATAAATCTGAGATACTAGGGATTATTGATAATAGGATAAAAATTGGTGATAAGCTTGCTATTCCAACTACAAAGGCTGAGGTTGAGGATGGTTTAACACTGATGAGAAGTCAGATAATTCAAAGCTCATATCAACAATCTAGCAGCGATGCAACATCGCAACAACCTAGTTCATCTGGTGCTAATCTTGGTGAGAATACAGCAGTTACTAATGATGCTTATGATAGTTCAACTCCAAGTTTAGTAAGTCAAGATAAAGTTCCGGTACTAATCCCTACTGATTATAATAGTGCTCCAGAGACTTATAAAAGTAACCTAGATACTCAAATAAGCTCGGATAATATTCAAGAAACAGCTTCTTATGAGCAACACTTAACACAATATTCGAATGTTTGGGGATCATTATTTAGATTTATTATTTATGTCATAATATTAGCTGTAGTTGTTATTGTTGGCAAAAGATTTTGGGAAACTAGAAGTTCAAGAAAAGAGCAAGAACTTGAGCTTATATCAAAAAAGAAAAGAGATCATCTGATGTCGCGAATATCTCCAGTTGTTTCGGATAATGAGTTCTATAGATCTGATAAGGCTAATAATAGCCCACAAGAAGAATTTGATTTCTTTGGAACTGCAAAAACATTTAGATCACATACAACTGCTATTGATGAAGAAACTCAATCACATCAAGAATTTGAAGATGCTTTTGAGCGATCTTCTCAGAATGAACAAGATTTATTTGCTGAAAGAGATAAAAATATTATTGTCAAAACTGAGAAAGGTGTGGTTTTTGAGACAAATACAGATGACACACTTATCAACCCTACAGACGGTGATACTAAAGTTGAAGAAATAGATTCACAGCAGCAAGCAGAGCAAGAGCTACAATACATAAATGAACTTATTGAACAATTCTTAGATAGTGAAAAGTATGTTGAGGCTAGTATCACGATCCAGGATTTATTAGAAAAAGATCCAAATAATATTGATTTACGCTATAAGCTTTTAGAAGTCTATGCTCTTGTAGGTGATGAAATAGCTTTTGAAGGCGAGGTTCATTTTATTAAGTCTAAAAATATTGTCAGCATGTTTGATCCATTACATCAAAAAATTGCTAAACTTAGAGATAAATATTTTGAGTGATTATTTGCTTAATTAAATTTTTTAGAGATAAAGATGTTTTTCAAGAAAAAAAAGAATACAAAAATTGACTCATCTATAGAAAGAGTACAAGAACAAGAGAATAAAAAAGGATTATTTTCCCGACTTCAAGCTGGTCTATCAAAAACAGCAAATAAGTTTGGTAGGGGCTTAAGTAATATACTCATGGGCCAAAAAATTGTCGATGAAGAGCTTTTAGAAGATATTGAGATGCAACTATTGACAGCAGATGTGGGTGTTGAAGCAACCAATGGGATAGTTGCGTATTTGCGCGATAAGGTTGCTAGAAATGAGTTACAAACAGCTGATAAGCTTAATGAAATAATCCAAGAAAAACTCACAGAAATAATTTTACCTTGTGAGAAACTACTACAAGTTGATACACAAAAAACACCTTTTGTGATATTAGTTGTAGGGGTTAATGGTGTTGGTAAAACAACAACAATAGGTAAACTCACAAAGAAACTACAATCACAGGGCAAATCAGTAATTTTAGCTGCTGGTGATACTTTTAGAGCTGCTGCAGTCGAGCAGCTTCGCGAGTGGGGTAATAGAAATAGTACTCGAGTTGTTTATCAATATGAAGGAGCAGATAGTGCTTCGGTTATCTATGATGCTATAAGCTCAGCTAAATCAAAAGGAATAGATGTTGTGATTGCTGATACAGCAGGTAGATTACACAATAAAGATAATCTTATGCAGGAGCTTAAAAAAATCGTCAAAGTTATCAAAAAAACTGATGAGACAGCACCACATGAAATTATGCTTGTTGTTGATGCAACAACTGGGGGCAATACGTTAAGCCAAGCAGAGGCATTTAATCAAATTGTCAACCTGACTGGTATAACAATTACTAAGCTTGATGGCACAGCAAAAGGCGGTGCTGTATTTTCAATCGCTAAAAAACTTGGTTTACCACTTAGATTTATAGGCGTAGGTGAAAAAATTGATGACCTACAAGTCTTTAATGCTAGGGATTTCACTAGTGCGTTGTTTAATTCTAATGATTAACACTACAAACTAATTTCTAAAACTTAGCACTATCTGAATATTTTTTGTTAAAATATTGTTTATCTAAGTTATATAAAATATAAATTTCTAATGTCTAATTATGACTTTGTCTTGGGATTAAATCTAGAGCAGCAAAAAGCAACACTACTAGATGATTGTAATGCTTTGATTCTCGCTGGTGCTGGTAGTGGTAAAACAAAGGTTTTGACATCACGCATAGCATATCTTTGTCGTGATAAAGGCGTATCTATTGAGAATATTCTTGCTGTAACATTTACCAATAAAGCAGCAAAGGAGATCCAACAGCGCGTTGAAAAGATGCTGGGGATTTCTACATTTGGTATGTGGATAGGTACTTTTCATGGTATCGCACATAGATTGTTGCGTAAACATGCCCATGAACTTGGCTTGGATAAAAACTTTAGGATACTTGATCAAGATGAGCAAGCACAGTTGATCAAAAAAGTAATTAATAGCCTAGAGCTTGATGATAAAAAATATCCGCCTAAATTATTGCAGAATTTTATCAACAAACAAAAAGATAAAGCTATCCGCAGTAATAAGCTTGCTAAGCAATATGATGCTAATTTTAGTCATATTTATACTGCTTATGAAGAGAGACTTCAGCTAGATAATGCTTTGGACTTTGCAGACTTGCTTTTACATCTTTACGAGCTTTTTTCTCTTAATCAAAAGCTTAGAGAATATTATCAAAACAAATTTAAATATATTTTGATCGATGAGTTTCAGGACACTAACCATGTTCAATACATGTGGCTAAAGCTACTTGTAACTGATAATAACTATATGATGGCAGTTGGAGACGATGATCAGTCAATATATGGTTGGCGTGGTGCTGTCGTGGATAATATCTATAACTATGTAAAAGATCTCAAAAATGTTGAGATTATAAAACTAGAGCAAAACTATCGTTCAACGAAAAATATCCTAAAAGTAGCTAATTCAGTAATCAAAAATAATGATAATAGAATGTCAAAGAAGCTGTGGTCAGTAGCTGAAGATGGCGAAAAGGTAGAGCTTTATTGTGCTGTTAATGAGCGTGATGAAGCAAAATATATTATAGATAAAATTCGCCAGCTGCATAATGAGGGTGTTGATTATAGCGATATAGCTATTTTATATCGTTCAAATTATTTATCTCGTGTCCTAGAGGAGAGTTGTATTTACTCAAGTATTCCATATAGGATTTATGGAGGTTTTAGATTTTTTGATAGAGCTGAGATTAAGGATGCTTTAGCATACCTAAGGTTAGCTATTACTAATAGTGATAATTTGGCATTTGAGAGAATTATTAATACACCAACGCGTGGAATTGGTAATAAGACATTAGAGACAATTAGAAATTATGCGCAAATTAATTTATTGCCATATTGGCAAGCTACTTTAGATATTATCCAAAAAGAGCTTGTAACCAAAAAAACAGCAAGTTTGCTTTTAAAGTTTATTGAATTAATTAATGATATTTCTGCACAAATAAGTCAATACAGCTTAGATAAACTCTTAGAATTAGTAATAAATCAAAGTGGGCTTTTAGTATCTTATCAAGAGAAAAATAGTGAAAAGGATCGCCAAAAGATTGATAACTTAAAAGAATTAATAAGTGCTGCTAAAGATTTTGAGCCTCAAATAGAATTACTTGATGATAATACTGATATACTACAAGATTTTTTATCATTTACTGTTTTAGAAGCCGGTGAAATGCAAGCGGATGAGACTACAGATAGTGTTCAGTTAATGACTATTCATGCGTCAAAAGGTTTAGAGTTTCGTTATGTGTTTTTAGTTGCTGCAGAAGAAGGTGTCTTTCCACCAAGTTCAATTGTTAACTCTGAAGAAGTATTTGATAATACAAACTCTAAAAAAATACAGGATAAACTCGCTGAAGAGCGCCGTCTTTTTTATGTGGCAATAACAAGAGCTATGAAAGCCTTAACTATAAGTCATGCACAAGTACGCAATATATTTGGTCGTAGTAGTTTGCAGGTTAAGTCACGCTTTGTTGCAGAGATAGACTCTCAGCATCTTAATCAAGGTAAACTAGAATTTACAGCAGCTAAGCCTAAAACTAAACAAAAAGCAAATTTTGGAATGTCGCCTTTTGATTTTCTTAAATCAAATAACACTACTAATAGCTTTAAACCAGGTGATAAAGTATTTCATAAAGTTTTTGGCAAAGGAGTATTTATAAAAGCGCAAGCACAAGGGACAAAAGAGTTTTATACTGTAGATTTTGGCGTAGATGTTGGTCAGAAAATACTGTTAGCAGATATCGCAAACTTAGTTAAGATTTAATATTTTTGACCATATTTTTCATAACGATAAACGCTAAAGTTAAAACAACAACAAATACTGAAGTTATACTTGTATTTGCTTGGACATTAAAATGATCGCCACTATTAATAGCTAAACCAGCACCAAGTTGACTAATCTCTATAACTAAAGTTATTAGTATATTTGTAATAGCAATACCTACAGCAGCAAAGCTTGGTAGACATATTTTATTAAAGTAATACCAAACTAAAACTTGTGAGACAGAAAATGTGCCAAATAAAAAAGCTATGATTATTGCATAATTTTTTTAACATTTGTGCATTTATTCAATATTGATACTAACAAAATACCAATTTTTGAAATAGCAATAATTTTTTTATCGTTGAATTTATTACAAAGATAAGTCATAATTGGCGAAAAAATAATTTACCCAACAAAAATATCAGTTATTATGGTTGTTGAGTAGATACTATCAAAACCATAATATATGTTTAAAATATAGTACACCGTATTGTGATGTTAATATAGCTGTTGGCGTATAGAGTAATCCAGCCCAAATCGCATTTTCCAGATTCAACTATTTTTGATTAGTTGTTTGTCTTTACTGAGAATTTCACTAAATTTTAGCATTAATGTTGCAGAGTATTTTCCTGTGGGATGATAATCTGAAATAGTATCGCTAAAGGTATAGACTATAACTCCAGAGTAGATAAAAATATTTATCTAAGAAGTATCATAATGAGAAATTATAACGCTAATGTTTTGTGAGAATGCTGCTGGGTGCCCAAAGATATTACTAAACTTGTGATAATCGGAAAATACTTTAACTCAAAGTTTTCTAAAGTTAGTTTTAGTACACCAATAAAAGCAAATAATGAACCTAATCCTACTAAGAGTCTACCAAATAGATCTAACTCATAGACACCTGAGACAAAAATTACATTACCAATAATACCACACAATAAAGTAGCACTAATAAGTACTTTTTACTACCAAATTTATCAAGTAGTACTCCAGCGGAGATTTGCATTAAAATGATAAGTAATGTTATAGCTTGATACTAAGAAAGAAAATCCTATATATGTGTTGATAGATGAAAATGCTAAACTATATGTTCTTGATATACACCTGTTAGGGTCCTTAGAAAGAATTCGTAGCAGTAAAAGCTAATACCAACAACTAGAATCAACAAAAGTTTAAATTTTTGCATATTAAGTATAAGTGAATAATTTCTATAACTTAATTTATCGTTTTAGAAAAAGATTGTCTAATTAACTTTTTTAATAGTATAAATACTTATGAATTGAGTATAATATTTTTATGACTATAAAAAATTATTTATTATGAAAAAGCACCTTTAATCTTATGCTTTTTGTTACCATTATATAATATTCTAATTTTGTTACTGTTAAAGATACATATGAACAAGCAGAGTGCCAAAAGGAGATTAGACAGCAAAACTTTCAAGAAGCTTTTCAGAAATGTTCATCTTTAGCGCAGCAGGGGGGTTCTGTTGGAGAGTTTCTTATAGCACTTCTATATAAATTAATGGTCAAGGCGTTCAAAAATCTAAAAAAGAAGTGTTTGAGTATTTTCAAAAATCTGCAAGTTAAAGGAAATGCAGATGCTATTAGACAGCTAGGCATGATATATGTTAATGTTGAGTATGTGAAAAAAGATGAATTTAAAGGAATACAACTTATCAGATATAGATAATATGGAAAAAATCCTATAAATACTAGGATACTTAATGCTTATGAAAATATTTAACAATTAAAAAAGAAAAAGCAGTTGATAAAGTTATAGTATATAACTATTTCAGAGAAAACATGTTCGGAAATTGGAGGAAAATATCAGCGAGGTTATACTTTCCCTGGAGAAAAATGGCCTAACATATGTACTGGTGAAGAGAGCAATGTTTTATCAACAATTGATCAGGCGTTACATTATGAGGAGAATAGTAACTTTGTTAAGAAAACTTTAAATATGGATATTTACTATATCCGAAGGCTCTTTTAAAAAATTAGTTAATAATATTTATTAAGACATATAGTGAATTGAATTCATGCACTAAAAGCATAGTTTTTTATATAACTAAGGCTTTCTTCAAAGCCATACTTGATATTTATTATGATATACTTAAATAGTAATTTCAGAGAGGTGTGTATGAAATTTGTTTGGGGTTGTATTTTTTTAGTTGGTTTCTCGAGTGTTTATGCAGATAACAACTTTAACCCTCGAACTGGTATATATTATATCACTGCTAATAATTTCTTTTATCGTCCAAGTAACGAAAGAGGTAATGAAGTTATTGATAGGGAAAATACCTCAGAATTCTCAGATAGAATATCAGGTAGTGCTATTAATATCAATGATTCGCTTGTTTTTGATGCATATACAAGCTCAACTAGTCTGATAGCGCAAGGATCAATGGGCGATCTCAAAGATACAAAGTTTTATACCCAAGAAATAAAATTAGTTAAAAAGTTATGGAATGATAAACTTGAGCTTTATGGTGGAACAGTTTTAGGAGCAAATCCATATCAGTTGAATAATATAAATTCGGCTTATGATCCTGGTTCTAGAATAGCTGCTTTTGCAAGTGGACGTACAGGTGCTAAATATAATGTTTCAAGTAACTTTGGTTTATTGGTTGAAGGACAGTATAATCTCACAGGTGAAATGGCTGACAATACTGATATGTTTACTGGCTTTAATGGTGCACAATATCGTAATTCGACATTAGTAAAGACTGGATTTGAGTGGAATTTCTAGTATAGATAAATAAACTTTTAGGATTGTATAATTGATTGATGATTAAGGTTATTTATAACTAATTGATTAGTTGGTAGCTAAGAAATTATTTATATTTACATATAAGGGCTTTTGGAGCATAATTTTGAAATATTAAAACACATTTTCAGTTACTCTATGCAAAAAGTTACTAAAGCTGGTTTTATTATATGGTTTATATGTGCATTCTTTTATGCTCTAGAATTTATCATTAGAGCATCAGGAAACTCTTTATATAACGATTTCTCGATTGCACCATATAACCTTAGTCCCGAGCAAATCAGTGTACTAAGTTCAGTATTTTATTGGGCTTATGTAGCGTCTCAACTTCCAGCAGGAATTTTGATTGACAAATTTGGTGTAAAAAAGATTATGCTAGTAAGTACTTTGCTATTTTCTATTGGTGTTTTTATTGCTACAAGAGCGACATCGCAAGAGTATCTAATTGTATATAGAGTTTTAGCCGGTGTTGGTGGTGGTTTTGCATTTTTATCGGCATTGAAATCTATTGCAATATGGTTACCAAAAAGAACATTTCCATTATTTACCAGTGCTACGCAAATGCTAATGTATGTTGCGGGTACCTTAACAGGTTTACCATTAGTTATTTTGGCAAATCATTTTAGTATCCAAGTGATTATGTCAGCGATATTAGTCGTTTCAATCTTGCTATTTTTAAATGTGATATTCTTTATACCAGCAGTTGAACCACATAATCAAAAAGATACTGATGAGTTAGCAGATACACATACAAAGATAGAAGATATTCCGATTGTATTTAAAATCAAACAGATTCTGTTAAATGGTTTCTTCTGTTTTACTATTTATGGGACAACGGCTATTTTTGCTGATTTATGGAGTTATAGATTTTTAAATTTAGATGGATATTCGGTACATTATGCAGGTCTTGCTTCATCAATGATATTTATTGGTATTGCTATATTTAGTCCACTTTGGGGAGTTATCGCGACACTTTTAAATAAGCAAAAATCTTTACTTACTTTAGCTTCAATCTTAGGGTTGTGTATAGTTATTGTGATTATATATATGCATGTTAATCCAATAATAATGTGCATACTATGTATATTATGGGGCGGTATGCAAGCTGTGCATGTGCTTAACTTCACGATTTTGCGTATGCATATAAGCCCATTATATATCGCAACAGGTATCGCAGCTGTAAATTTTTTTATCCCGCTTAGTGGTGCTGTGTTACAGCCGTTTGTTGGTTTTATTGTATCTCTACTAGAGAGTTACGGCTTTGAGCAGCTTATAGCATTTAAGTATGCTTTATTCATTTTGCCAGTATTAATGTTACTATCAATAATTTTATCTCTTTTTATTAAAGAGAAAAAAAACTAAAATATTCTTTAACGATATACAATTTGTATTAATTTTTAAAAAAGGAACATCTATTATGTCAAAAGATTTCATCTTAGCTGTAGATCAAGGTACAACAAGTTCACGAGCAATTATTTTTGATAAAAAAGGTAATATAAAAAAGATTGCTCAAAAAGAATTTACACAAATATATCCTAAAAGTGGTTGGGTAGAACATGATGCTATGGAAATATGGGGAACTCAAAGTGGTGTAATGCGTGAAGCACTGGAATTTGGTCGTATCAAGCCAGATCAAATTGCGGCGATAGGTATCACAAATCAGCGTGAAACAGTTGTGGTTTGGGAAAAAGAAACAGGCGACCCTATCTATAATGCCATAGTATGGCAATGTCGTCGTACTTCGAGTATTTGTGATGAAATCAAGCAAGATCCTGAATTTGTCAAATATATCAAAGAAAATACCGGCCTAGTTGTTGATGCATATTTTTCGGGCACTAAAGTAAAATGGATTTTAGATAATGTTGAGGGTGCTAGAGAAAAAGCAAATGCTGGGAAATTGCTAATGGGCACTATAGATACTTGGTTGATTTGGAATTTAACTCGCGGCAAAGTGCATGCAACAGACTATAGTAATGCCTCGCGCACAATGCTATTTAATATTAACACCTTAAAATGGGATAAAAAAATTCTTGATTACTTAGATATTCCTAAATCAATGTTGCCGCAGGTTAAAAACTCAAGTGAGGTTTTTGGGGTTACAGATAGTCATACTTTAGGTGGTGCTGAGATTCCTATTGCAGGTGTTGCGGGAGATCAGCATGCGGCATTATTTGGTCATTGCTGTTTTGAAAAAGGTATGGCAAAAAATACTTATGGTACTGGTTGTTTTGCGCTAATGAATGTTGGTGATAAGCCAGTATTTTCTGATGCTGGGCTTTTGACAACTATTGCATGGGCAGAAAATGGTAAGCCAACTTATGCTTTAGAGGGTAGTGTCTTTATAGCTGGAGCTGTTATTCAGTGGATTCGTGATGGTTTAGGGCTGATACGTTCTGCTGAGGATAGTGAGTACTACGCTACTAAGATTAATTCCACAAATGGTGTATATTTAGTGCCTGCATTTGTTGGCTTGGGTACACCATATTGGGATATGTATGCTCGTGCCACTATAGTGGGTATTACTCGTGATACAAGGCGTGAGCATATTATACGTGCAGCATTAGAGGCTATAGCATATCAGGCAAAAGATGTTTTAGAATGTATGAAAAAGGATACAGGACTTAACCTTGCTGGTTTGCGTGTTGATGGTGGTGCGGTACAAAATAACTTCCTAATGCAGTTTCAATCTGATATTTTGCAGTCTGAAATCTCAAAACCAAAAATAAATGAAATCACTGGTTTAGGAGCTGTTTTCCTAGCTGGTTTAGCAATAGGTTTTTGGAAAGACAAACAGGAGTTGAAATCTATTCTTACAACTGAAAAAGTTTTTGAGCCGCAGAAAGACTCTCAAACTGTTGCTCATGACTATAAAGGTTGGAAGAAGGCAGTAGAAAGAAGTAAAGCATGGGTAGAATAAAAAATGCACAATAATTACGATATTATAATAATTGGTGGTGGCGCAACTGGCTTTGGTTGTGCTATTGAGGCAGTTTCTCGAGGTTACCAAACTCTGATTTTAGAAGCGAGTGATTTTGGTAAAGGAACCTCTTCGAAGTCAACAAAACTGATTCATGGTGGTTTAAGATATTTAGAGAATTTTGACTTTGCTTTAGTTAAAGAAGGTCTTGAAGAGAGATTCTCTTTTTTACATAATGCGCCACATCTGACACATAAACAATCTTATCTTATTCCAACACGTAGCTATTTTGAGACTATTAAATATACTATTGGTGTTAAGCTTTATGAGTTTTTATCAGGTAAATATAAGATTGGCAAAAGTTATAATCTAAATAAACAACAAACGCTTAAAGAGCTCCCTAATATAGATGCCGCAAAACTAAAAAAAAGCTTAGTTTACTACGATGGGCAGTTTGATGATACTCGCCTTTTGATCTCTTTGATGAAAACTTTTGAGGCAAATGGTAGTACAGCGCTTAATTATCATCAAGTTGAAAAAATATATAGCTCAACTAATTCAAAATTAGATACTGTTAAGGTTATTGATGTTTTAAACGGTGAGTACAAAGAATTCACAGCTAAACATATAATCAATGCTACAGGTACATTTAGTGATAAAACTATAAGTCTGGCAAATCAGCAAGATGCACATAACTATGTTTCTGTCGCACAGGGAACCCATATTGTTTTTGCTAGGGATAAGTTTCCAACTGAACATGCGATTTTGATACCTGAGACTGAGGATGGTCGCGTATTGTTTATCTTGCCATGGCATAATCACCTAATAGTTGGTACTACTGATATTAAAAAAGAAACACCAAGTCTTGAGCCGAAAGCTGATAAATCGGAGATAGACTTTATATTAGAGACTTTCAACCAATATGCTAAAGACAAAGCAACTATTGCAGATATTAAATCAGTTTACTGTGGTCAGCGTCCTTTAGTAACTCCAAGAAAAGCTAAAAATTCTGCGAAAATATCGCGTAAGCATGAAATTGTTGAGTCAAAAGATGGCTTAATTACGGTTGTTGGAGGTAAGTGGACTATTTTTAGAAGAATGGGTCAAGATACTCTTGATTATATTGAAACTAAGAAAATTGCACTAAAAACCTCAAAAACATCAGATCAATTACTTATCGACGCTATTGAACCTAAAGAAAGTTATCCACTAAAAGTTTATGGCAAAAATGCTAAAGATATCAAAAATATTCAAAATGAGCTTAATAATTTTGAACTTTTAGCTAGAGGTTTGCCATACTATCAAGCAGAAGTTATATATCACGTTAGACATGAAAAAGCTAAAACTGTTGAAGATGTCCTTGCGCGTCGAACTAGAGCAGCATTTTTTGATATCAAAACAAGTATTGATGCCGCGCCAATAGTAGCTAGGCTTATGGCAAAAGAGCTTGGTAAAGATCAAGCTTGGCAAAACCAGGAAATTGAAAGTTTCATAGAGTTTTCTAAAAACTTTAATGTTGAAGAGTTGTATAAGTAGAGGAAGTTTATGTTAACAGCATGTATTGCAGAAGTAATAGGCACAATGTTACTTATCCTTTTGGGTAACGGTGTTGTTGCTGGTGTAGTTTTGAATAAGACAAAAGCACATAATGGTGGCTGGATAGTTATTACATTTGCTTGGGGGTCTTGCTGTTTTTATCGGTGTGTTAGTTGCTAGACCTATTAGTGGTGCGCATATTAATCCTGCTGTGACATTAGCTCTAGCTCTTGCGGGTAAGTTTTCATGGGCTTAGGTGTTACCATTTATCATAAGCCATATTATAGGAGCTATGCTTGGTCAACTATTAGTTTGGATTATGTATTACCCACATTATTCAGCTACTGATAATCCTGAGCTAAAACTAGCAACTTGCTGTACATCACCGGCAATTAAGCATTTTCCAGCAAATTTTGCCAGTGAAGTAATAGGAACATTTGTTCTAGTTTTAGCTATTTTGACTATGCATGGGGTTGTTGTTCAGGTTGGTAATCATAATATAATTACAGCCTATCCAATTTATATGGGAGCTTTAGGAGGTATTCCCGTGGCATTTGTGGTTGTTGTAATTGGTATGTCTTTAGGTGGAACTACAGGCTATGCAATCAATCCAGCTAGAAATTTTGGTGCAAGACTATTTTATGCTATTATGCCAATAAAAGGAAAAGGTTCTTCACAATGGAGTTATGCTTGGATACCAGTAGTTGGCCCTATGTGTGGAAGTGTAATTGCTACAGCTTTTTATCTATTACTAAAGGCAGAGGGGTTTTTTAGAGTAATGTGTGAAATAACTTTTATACCGCTACTTGCAGATGATGTTCTGAGGTTGTTTATTTCTTTTATTTTATTCTTATGTTGCGTGATTCTAAGTTATATTTTTGCTAGGAAAAAGCCTTGGGATATTGCTTTTTGGATTTGTTTTTCAATATTTTTATTTATCTTAGGTGGTTATAGTTATAGTTATAGTTATGGTTATGTTATTAATCGTATCTATCTGGAAAATACTTTTTCATATGATGGTTTTATTTCTGGAGCTGCTTTTATAACAGTTTGTGGACTGTTATTTTCAAGAAGAAGGTATGTTGATTTTGCTAATACCTTTGTAAGTAAAAATACAGCTATTTTATTTGCAACTTTTCTTGTTTTTGCTTCCATTTATATTTTAACGATAAGATATAATTTAGGTTGTGTTGAAGAGCTTCATCAGTTTTTTATAGATGCATTACAGATAGTTATTTATCCTTTGTTATTTTTGTTTGCTATCTCAGCTTTTTTATATAGATTTGCCATATGTTTATCTGCGTTTGCTGTAAGTATGGCTTTATTTATAATAGAAAATATTTTACTTATATTTCATGCAATAGTAGCTCATGATCAATATGATATAATATTTGAAGAGTTATTGTTTGCGATTATATCTATAGTCTTAAGTATCATATCGGTGTATATGCTCACTAGAGCAAAAAGGATATATAAGGAAAATAAAGATGTTTGATAAGGTAATTAATGGTAGTTCATTTTTTTGTTAACCTTTTGGTTGTTGTTGTTATTTTGGTTGTCGGTCTCTGGATATCTAAACATATAAAGTCTTTTGTGTATAACTTGTTGAAAGAATATGACAAAACAGTATCACAATTTTTAGCTAGTCTAGTTTATACAATATTTTTAGTGCTTGTGGTTGTGATTGTTTTGGCGAAGTTGGGTGTGCCGATATCCCCTGTTACAGGCGTTCTAACGGGTATAGTTTTTGGTATCTCAATGTCACTAAAGACGTCTTATAATGCTATTGCCTCTGGTATCATGTTGATATTTAGTAAGCCTTTTGAAGTTGGTGAAAAAGTCGATTTGGGTGGTGTCGAAGGTACTGTTAAATCAATAGGTTTTTTATATACTAAGCTTGATGATAACGATGGTAATGAAATTGTAATTTCAAATAGTATTGTTATGTCTAAAGTAATTACTAGGTTTACTCAAGCAGATAAATAAACGCAAAAAAGCTTCTTTCTTCAGAGAAACTCTATTTACCTAATGGTCAAAAGATAGTTCTCAACCAGCAACAATTAGAAGCGGTAACTCAAATAAATGAATTTCTCAAAAGTGAAGATTGTTATTTTTTGTTATCAGGTTTTACTGGTACTAGCAAAACTACTGTGTTAAAAAAAATTCTCAATGAATATCCTAAAAGCTATAGTATCTGCCCCTACACGTAAAGCCAATGCTATTATATCCCAAGTAATAGCTACACAAGGCTATACTATTCACTCGTTGTTAGGTTTGCAACCAGATAAATTTAGAAGATTTTAATCCAAATGATCCAGTGTTTGGACAGATCAAAAAAAGCGACTATCTGAAACTATAATCTTGTTGTCATAGATGAAGCAAGTATGGTAAATGCAGCGCTCTTTGAGCTTAAAAATAGCTATGATCTAACAAAGTTGATGCGTCAGGCAAAAGTGATAATCCATTAGCACCATTAAGCTAACAACTTCACCAAATCAATAATGAATTACCAGAATTTTTAATTTAAAAGCAAACTCTTAAGTAAAGCAGCAGGGGAATACTTTTTGTAAATTCAAACCAAGAGTTCCGTGAGAAATTAACCGAAGCATTTGGTTCTAGTTACGCAAAAACTGATCCGAATTATGCTAAATTGATAGCTTGGCGTAAAAAACTATGATGCAATCAAATCGGATCATCAGAGATTTGGTGTTTGGTGAGGATGTAAGACTTATTGAAAAAGATAATATATTAACAGATTATCGAGCGATAAAAGCTAATTCAAAAGAAGTTTTTCTGATAAATAACTGTATAGATTATAAAGTGGTGGATGTATCTGAAAGGCAAAAGAACACAAATGGATTATATGGTTATACAGTGAGTATTTTAGAAAAAGCAAAAATATTTAAAGTTTTCAATGAGAAATATATTTTTGTGATAGATTCTCAAGATGAAACTAATTTGCATGGCTATGCAGAAATACATGATAACTTATTGGCAATTGCAAGATCTGATAAATTATTGAATACATATTACGAATTTCGTAAAAATAACCTATTGTTGATTGATATTTAATAGCTACCGTAATGGTAGACCTAGATCTAAGAACAATTTATTAAAAAGGATCTTGATTATGGTTTTGCTGTTACAGCGCATAAGGCACAAGGTTCAACGATAATAAGGTATTTGTACTACTTTAAAGGATATTCAGTTAAATACAAATATCAGTGAAAGAAATCAGATCCTTTATGTTGTAATGACTAGAGCAAAAAATTATCAATAGTTTTATTTATATTTAGGCATAGTAGGATAAGAATAGTTTTTTTATAAAACACTATTGTATATATGCGAAAGGTAAACAATAAGTGTAAAAAAGCTTGATTTTTAGTCAAATAAACTTTATAGTTACCTAAAAGTTTTAGGGGAGGGATTCCCGAGCGGCCAAAGGGATCAGACTGTAAATCTGACGGCTCAGCCTTCGCAGGTTCGAATCCTGCTCCCTCCACCATGCGGGTGTAGTTCAATGGTAGAACTCCGGCCTTCCAAGCCGATAGCGTGGGTTCGATTCCCATCACCCGCTCCACCTTAAACTATTTTATAAAATATATAAGCTCGCATGGCTCAGGTGGTAGAGCACTCCCTTGGTAAGGGAGAGGTCACCAGTTCAAGTCTGGTTGTGAGCACCATATTTAAAGTTTTTTGTTTTTTGTTGAAAAAAATGGAGTAAAAAATGACTAAAGAAAAATTTGAGCGTTCGAAGCCGCACGTAAACGTAGGTACAATCGGTCACGTTGACCATGGTAAGACTACTCTTACTGCAGCTATTACAAAAGTTATGGCTGAGAAAAACGGTGGTTCAGCACGTAACTTTGATGAGATCGATAGTGCACCAGAAGAAAAAGCGCGTGGTATTACTATCAATACTTCTCATGTTGAGTATGAGTCTTCTAATAGACACTATGCTCATGTTGACTGTCCAGGTCACGCTGACTATGTCAAGAATATGATTACTGGAGCTGCTCAGATGGATGGAGCTATTCTTGTATGTTCTGCTGCTGATGGTCCTATGCCTCAAACTCGTGAGCACATACTACTTTCTCGTCAAGTTGGTGTACCTAAGATCGTTGTTTTCTTAAACAAGTGTGACATGGTAGATGACGAAGAGTTATTAGAATTAGTTGAGATGGAAGTTCGTGAGCTTCTTGATCAGTACGAGTTCCTTGGTGACGATACTCCAGTAGTTATGGGTTCTGCACTTAAAGCTATTGAAGGTGAAGAGCAATATGTTGAGAAGATTGTTGAGCTAGTTCAAGCTATGGATGACTATATACCAGCTCCAGAGCGTGATACTGAGAAGCCATTCATTCTTCCAATTGAAGATGTATTCTCAATATCTGGTCGTGGTACTGTTGTAACAGGTCGTATTGAGCGTGGTGTTATAAACGTTGGTGATGAAGTTGAAGTTGTTGGTATCCGCCCAACTCAAAAAACTACTGTAACTGGTGTTGAAATGTTCCGTAAACTTCTAGATAGAGGGGAAGCTGGTGATAACGTTGGTATCCTAGTTCGTGGTCTTAAGAGAGATGACGTTGAGCGAGGACAAGTATTATGTAAGCCAGGTTCAATTAAACCACATACTAAGTTTGAAGCTGAAGTTTATGTATTATCTAAAGAAGAAGGTGGTAGACATACTCCTTTCTTCAAAGGGTATAGACCTCAGTTCTACTTCCGTACTACAGACATTACTGGAGCAGTTGAGCTTCCAGAGGGTGTAGAAATGGTTATGCCTGGTGATAACGTTAAGATGACTATTACTCTAATCAATCCAATCGCGATGGACGAAGGTTTACGGTTCGCAATCCGTGAGGGTGGTAGAACAGTAGGTGCTGGTGTTGTTACTAGAATTATTGAGTAATTGATAGTTACTAGTATTTAGGTCAGTAGTTCAACTGGTAGAGCAGCGGTCTCCAAAACCGCAAGTTGGGGGTTCGAGTCCCTCCTGGCCTGCCACATAATTAAGGCAGTGTTGTAATTTTTGCAGCACTGCCTTTTTTATTTTCTTGATATTATATTCTCTGTATGTTATTTTATAGGCTACATTTATAATTTCCCTGTGTATAAAGTTACTTTTTTGAAGGATTGTTTTGTGAAAAAGAATCAAGGTTTTAATAATAACAAAGTATGGATAAGTGGAGCTATAAAGACCACTGAAGTTAAGAAAATCTCTAAATCTAACAATTTAATGTTATGGTTGGCTGTGGTGACAATCATTGTTTTAGGTGTTGCTGCTACAATGTATTCGGATGTTTTAGGTGATAGTTATAGTACTTATAATACATCTTTAGCAGTGATTGTTGTACTACTTGCTGTTGTTGTGGCTAGGTTTACAAACCAGGGACGTAGTTTCTGGGCATTTTTCCAAGCTTCAAGACTTGAGTTGGCAAAAGTTGTGTGGCCTACACGTAAGGAGACAATGACTATCTCTGTGATGGTGATAGTTGTGGTAATGATTTTTGCACTGATAATATCTTTATTTGGTGTTATATTTGAAAATTTTATTCAGTATTTTCTGAGTTAATAAAGGGATATAAAATATGCTTTGGTACGTTGTGCAGGTGCACTCAGGTTACGAAAAGAGAGTGAAAACTCAGCTTGAAGAAAATATAGAAATAGCTGGATTGAAAAATAACTTTGGTAGGATTCTTGTTCCTACTGAAAATGTGGTTGAGATGAAAGGTGGTCAAAAGCGTAAGAGTGAAAGAAAATATTTCCCAGGTTATATTTTGATTGAGGTAGATCTAACTACTGATGCTTGGAACCTTGTTAAATCAGTTCCACGTGTTTTAACAGTGATTGGTTCTAAGGGTAAGCCAATACCTTTGAGTAAACTAGAGGTAGAAAGAATACTTGAATTTGTCGAAGGAAGTAAATCTACTATAGAACCAAGATTAAGAAAAACTTATCATGTTGGTGAGGTCGTGCGAGTTCTAGAAGGACCATTTAACGACTTTACTGGTGTTATTGAAGAAGTTAACTATGAGAAGTCAAGATTAAGGATTGCAGTGTCTATTTTTGGTAGATCTACACCTGTTGAGCTTGAATTTTCACAAGTTGAAAAAGAGTTTTAGTATTAAGTTAAGATATTGGGGAGCTTATATTGGTTTATAAGTGCTATTAACCTAAATTTGGAGAAAAAATGGCTAAGAAGAAAATAGAAACTATTATTAAGTTGCAAGTTGCAGCAGGAAAGGCTAACCCAAGTCCACCAATTGGACCAACGTTGGGTCAGCACGGTGTGAATATTATGGGATTCTGTAAGGAGTTTAATGCTAAGACACAAGGTATGGAGCCAGGTATGCCGATACCGGTAGAAATATCTGTATATAGTGATCGTAGTTTTATATTTGAAATGAAGACATCACCTGCTTCTTACTTAATTAAGAAAGCAATTAATGTAAAATCAGGTTCATCAAAACCTTCTAAAGAGTTGGTTGGTACTATAACTCGTGCGCAATTAGAAGAGATTGCAAAAGTTAAAGATCCTGATCTAACAGCTGCTGATTTAGATGCTGCTGTAAGAATTATTGCTGGTTCTGCTCGTAGTATGGGCGTAAAAGTAGAAGGGGTTTAATGATGGCTAAAGTTTCAAAAAGAATGAAAGAAATCTCAGCAAAAATTAATGCTGAGAAAAAGTATCCAGTATCAGAAGCTTTTTATCTTTTAAGAGAAGTTTCTTCTGTTAAGTTTGTTGAGTCTATAGATGTATCTGTAGCTCTTGGTGTAGATCCACGTAAATCTGATCAGGTTGTAAGAGGAGCTTCAGTTCTTCCTAATGGAACTGGTAAAACTGTTAGAGTAGCAGTTTTTGCAAAAGGTCCTGCAGCTGATGCAGCAAAAGTGGCGGGTGCTGATGTTGTTGGTATGGAAGATTTAGCTGATGAAATTAAAAAGGGTAATATGAATTTTGATGTTGTAATTGCTTCTCCAGATTCTATGAGAGTGGTTGGACAACTAGGCCAAATTCTTGGTCCTAAAGGCCTTATGCCAAATCCTAAGGTTGGTACTGTAACTATGGATGTTGCTAAGGCTGTAACTGATGCTAAAGCAGGCCAGGTTAGATATAGAGTTGATAAGGCTGGTATAATTCATACTACAATCGGAAAAGTTAACTTTACTAGTGATGCACTTAAGCAAAACTTAGAGCAGTTATTAACTGATCTAAAAAAAGCTAAGCCAGCAGTATCTAAAGGTGTTTATCTGAAAAAAGTTTCTGTATCTAGTACAATGGGTCCGGGAATAAATGTTGACTTTTTAGATTTGAACATATAAAATGCTGCTTTACAATTTCTTTGGGTTGTATGTAAATGCAACGATCAAAGACCGTAGGAGCTAAGCTTGCTTGGCTTAATAATTATCCTACGCAGACGATGTTGGCAACCTTTTTTGGTCTAAATATCGTGTTAATTAAATAAAGTGTGGACAATATAAATAAGGAGTCGATATGGCACTTAGAATAGAGGATAAAAAAGCAATTGTTGCTGAAGTTGCTGAACAAGTGTCCTCAGCATTGTCTGCAGCAGTAGCAGACTACCGTGGTTTGACTGTTAATGAAATGACTTCATTAAGAAAGCAAGCTCGTGAGTCTGGAGTTTATTTAAGAGTTGTGCGTAACAACTTAGCACGTTTAGCAATTAAAGGAACTGAATTGGAGTGTCTTGCTGATGCTCTTAAAGGTCCTCTTGTTCTTGCTCTTTCTATGTATGAGCCAGGTGCAGCAGCTAAGCTATTTAAAAACTTCCAAAAAGATCATAATGCTTTTGAAGTTAAGAATTTAGTCATGTCTGGTGAACTGTTTGGTCCTGAAAAGTTAGATGACTTTGCTAAGCTTCCTACTAGGGAAGAGGCACTTGCTACATTACTTAATGTTATGCAAGCACCAGTTACTAAGTTTGTTCGTACTCTTAATGAGATTCCATCTCAGGCGGTACGAGTATTTGCTGCTGTTGGAGATAGTAAATAATTACACTGGCTTATTAGAAAGCTGAAAGAATTAATTGTTAAATAAATAGGAGTTATAAAATGGCTATAACAAAAGAAGATATCTTAAATGCTGTTGCTGAAATGAGCGTTATGGATGTATGTGAATTAGTTAAAATGATAGAAGATAAGTTTGGTGTTTCTGCTGCAGCTGCTGTTGCTGTTGCTGATGGTCCAGTTGCTGATCCAGCTGAAGTTGCTGAAGAAAAAACTGAATTTGACGTTGTTTTAGTTGACGGTGGTTCAAACAAAATTGCTGCTATTAAAGCAGTAAGAAGCGTAACAGGTCTAGGCCTTAAAGAAGCTAAAGATGCTGTAGAAGGTACTCCTTTCACAGTTAAAGAAGCTGCTTCTAAAGAAGAAGCGGAAGCTCTTAAAAAGCAACTTGAAGAAGCTGGCGCTAAAGTTGAGCTTAAATAATAAAATTCTAAACTATAGCTTTTAGAAATTTATGACTAGTGGTCAGTTTTGGCCCCTAGTCTTTCTAGTATTGAAAGATACATAGATATTGGTGCAAATATAGTCATATTTGCTTTTTATTTTGTGTAAACAAAATCTTAGGGATGTTTTTGATGTCTTACTCATACGCTGAGAAAAAAAGAATTCGTAAAGAGTTTGGGGTTCTTCCTCATATCTTAGATGTACCATATTTACTTTTTATTCAAACAGAGTCATACAAAAAATTCTTGACTGCAGACGTAGCAAAGGGAAGAATTCACTCTGGACTTGAACTAGTTTTAAAACAGTCTTTCCCTGTTGAGAGTAAAAATGGTCAATATGAACTTCACTATGTTGATTATCAAATTGGTGAGCCTACTTTCGATGAAATTGAATGTCAGGTTCGTGGTGCTACCTATGATGCACAATTAAATGTGAAGTTAAGATTGGTTGTATATAATAAGGATGCTCTTCCAAATGAGAAAATTGTCGAAGATATTAGAGAAGAGTATGTATACATGGGCGATATTCCGCTGATGACAACTAATGGTACTTTTATCATTAATGGAACAGAAAGGGTGGTAGTTTCTCAGTTGCATAGATCACCAGGAATGTTCTTTAGTAAGGATGACTCTGAGGAAGGAGCATTTTCAGCACGTATTATTCCATATAGAGGTTCGTGGCTTGATTTTGAATTTGACTCAAAAGGTATTATATGTGCTAGGATTGACAGAAAAAGAAAATTCTGCGCTACTGTTATTTTAAAAGCTCTTGGTTATACTCAAGAGCAAATATTAGAGAACTTCTCCGATAGTAAGACAATTACCTTTAACAATAAAGGTTTTGCTCTTAAACTTGATAACCTTTTAAATATGAAGGGTGAGCTACTTAAATTTGACATCGTTGATGCTCAAGACAATGTTATTGTTAAAAAGAATAAGAAATTAACTTCAAGAGATGTTAAGAAAATCAAAGATACTGGTGTTGACTCTGTTGCAATTGATTTTGATCTAGTAAGCACACTTAGAGTGGCAAAAGATATCATTAATGAAGCTACTAGTGAAGTTATAGCTTATGCAAATGATGATGTCACAGAAAGTTTATTAGAAACATGCGTAGAGATTGGTATGATTGAACTTGAGGTTATTGATTTTATAACCACAGAAAGAGGCAGATATATATCTGATACTCTAAAATATGATCTTACAAGAAATACTGATGAGGCTCTTGTTGAAATATATAAAGTCTTACGACCAGGTGATCCTCCTGCAGCAGCTTCAGTTAAAGCTTTATTTAAAGGTTTATTCTTTATCGAAAGTAGATATAGCCTTTCTGATATTGGTAGAATGAAATTAAATGCCAGATTAGGTTCAGATAAAGTATCTAAGGATATCTATACTTTAGAAAATAGTGATATTATTGGCGTAATTGAAGAGCTTATAAATATCCGTGATGGTAAAGGTAAAGTTGATGATATCGATCACTTAGGCAATAGACGTGTACGTTCTGTTGGTGAGATGGTTGAGAACCAGTTTAGAATAGGACTTTATCGTGTTGAAAAGGGTATTCGTGAAAGTATGTCTTTAGTGCATAAAGATAAGCTTATGCCAAAAGATATCGTTAACTCTAAGCCAATTACAGCAGCAATTAAAGAATTCTTTACTTCTGGTGCTTTATCGCAATTCATGGATCAAGATAACCCATTATCAGAAGTAACACATAAAAGAAGAATATCTGCATTAGGTCCAGGTGGTTTATCACGTGATAGAGCAGGTTTTGAGGTACGTGACGTTCACGCAACACATTATGGTAGGTTATGTCCAATTGAGACTCCAGAAGGCCCAAATATTGGTTTAATTAACTCGTTAGCAAGTTATGCTCGTGTTAATGATTATGGTTTCTTAGAAGCGCCATATCGGAAAGTTATTAACGGTAGAGTTACAAATGAAATTGAGTACTTATCTGCTATAGATGAAGATAATTATGTAATTGCACAAGCATCTACCAAGCTTGATGAAAATAACCACTTCGTTGAAGACCTTATTCAATGTCGTTCTGGTGGTGAGGCGATATTTACTGAGTCAAGTAGAGTTCAGTATATGGATGTTTCTGCAAAGCAGATGGTTTCAGCGGCTGTAGCGCTTATTCCTTTCCTTGAGCATGATGATGCTAACAGGGTATTGATGGGTGCAAACATGCAACGTCAAGCAGTACCAACTCTTAAATCTGAGAAGCCTTTAATAGGTACTGGTATGGAGAAAATTGTTGCTAGAGACTCTGGTAACTGTATTATCGCAAGAAATGCTGGTGAAGTGGCTGAGGTTGATTCTAATAGAATCGTTATTAAGGTAGATACTGAAAAATCACAAACTAGTAGTTTAGTCGACATTTATAGTCTAACTAAATTTAAACGCTCAAATAAAAATACTTGTATTAACCAGCGTCCAATAGTAAATGTTGGTGATAAAGTAGAAGCTGGTGATATTTTAGCTGATGGCTTTGCAACTGATTTTGGTGAGTTGTCTTTAGGACATAACTTGATGGTTGCTTTCATGCCATGGAATGGTTATAACTTTGAGGATTCAATCTTACTATCTGAAAGAATAGTAAAAGATGATAAGTATACTAGTATCCATATTGAAGAGTTCACATGTGTGGCTCGTGATACTAAGCTTGGTCCTGAAGAGATAACTGCAGATATTCCAAATGTTAGCGAATCTAGTTTGGCAAAACTTGACGAATCAGGTATTGTCTATATTGGAGCTAATGTCGAAGCTGGTGATATTTTAGTGGCAAAAATTACACCAAAAGCAGAACAGCAATTAACTCCTGAAGAGAGACTACTTAGAGCAATCTTTAATGAAAAAGCATCAAATGTTACTGATAGTTCATTAAGAATGCCAAGTGGTACTTCTGGTACGGTGATTAATGTTCAAGTATTTGAGAATGACAAAGGTGGCAAGAGTAAGCGAGCTCTTAAGATTGAAAAAGAACTAATCGATAAAGCTCGTAAGGACTTTGATGAGGAGTTTATAGTAATTGAATCTGTAGTTAAATCATCAATTGAGCAAGATGTTGTTGGTGCAAGAATCCAAAAAGCAAAAGGTCTTAAAAAAGGTGCTATTCTTACTAAAGAGTTCTTAGAGAAGTTACCATTTGCTAAGTGGTTAGAAATCTCTTTTGAAGATGAGAAGCTTGAAGAGAAAGTTCAAAATGCTAGAGAATATTATGAAGAAGCTAGAATTGCTATAGATGCTAGATTTGAAGCTAAGAAAAAATCTATTACTCAAAGTAATGAATTATCTCCAGGTGTGCTTAAGACTGTTAAAGTTTTTGTTGCGATTAAAAAGCGTATCCAACCTGGTGATAAGATGGCTGGTCGTCACGGTAACAAAGGCGTGGTTTCGCGTGTACTACCTGTTGAAGATATGCCGTATATGGAAGATGGTACTCCTGTCGATGTTTGTCTAAATCCTTTAGGTATTCCATCGCGTATGAATATTGGACAGATTTTAGAGGCACACTTAGGTTTAGCTTCTTACGGATTGGGTAAAAAGATCGAAAAAGCTCTTGATAAAACTAGAAAAGCAGCTGAGCTAAGAAAGACTTTAGAAGAAGTATATAATAGTGTTGGTGATAAGAAAGTTAATCTTGAGGCTTTAAATTATGAAGAGATACTAACTCTTTGTGAAAACCTAAAAAGTGGTGTACCTATTGCTACGCCAGTATTTGATGGGGCTAAAGAAGAAGACATCAAATCTCTACTGAAAATAGGTGGTTTTGCAACTAATGGCCAGATGAAGCTTTTTGATGGTCGTACTGGTAAGCTTTTTGATAGACATGTAACAGTTGGTTATATGTATATGCTAAAACTAGATCACTTAGTAGATGATAAGATGCATGCTAGGTCGACTGGTTCATATAGTTTAGTTACACAGCAACCATTAGGTGGTAAGGCACAGTTTGGTGGACAAAGATTTGGTGAGATGGAAGTTTGGGCATTACAAGCGTATGGTGCTGCTTATACATTAAGAGAGATGTTAACAGTTAAGTCAGATGACATAGCAGGTAGATCTAAAATGTATAAGAATATAGTTGATGGTAAATTAACTATGAATGTTGATGTTCCAGAATCATTCAATGTTTTAAGGAATGAAGTTAGAGCATTGGGTATAGATATGGATTTTGACTATTCATCTGAGGAAGAATAAGCATCTTAATTAAAGCTACTTATTTTTTTGTTATTAAAATAAAAGTATAGGAGAATTACCTGTGAGTAACGGTATCCTACATCAAAATTACAATAGTAAAAAGTTTGATATTATTAAAATATCTCTAGCATCTCCTGAGGTTATTCGTTCGTGGTCTCATGGTGAAGTTAAAAAACCAGAAACTATAAACTATAGAACATTTAAGCCTGAGAGAGATGGATTATTCTGTGCTAAGATATTTGGACCGATAAAAGACTATGAGTGCTTATGTGGTAAATACAAGAGACTTAAGCACCGTGGCGTAGTATGTGAGCGCTGTGGTGTTGAAGTGGAGCAAGCTAAAGTAAGAAGGGAAAGAATGGGACATATTGATTTAGTATGTCCTGTTGTGCATATTTGGTATCTAAAGTCTTTACCTTCTAGAATAGGTTTATTCTTAGATATGCCATTAAAGAACGTTGAAAAGGTTTTATACTTTGAGTCGTATATAGTGACTGACTCTGGTTTAACTCCATTAGAAAAAAAACAACTTCTTACAGATGAAGAGTATACTGAAGCATTAGAAAACTATGGCTATGAGTTTGAAGCATCGATGGGCGCCGAAGCTATAAGAGATTTATTAGCGAATACTGATATTGAGTCAGAGATTGAATTACTTCAAGCTGAGTATGAAGAGAGTAAATCTACAGCTAAGAAAGAAAAGGCTATCAAGAGATTAAGACTTCTTGAGACTTTCCAAGCTTCTGGTAATAAACCTGAGTGGATGGTTATGACTGTATTACCTGTACTACCACCAGATTTAAGACCATTGGTGCCGATTGAAGGTGGTAGGTTTGCAACTTCTGATCTTAATGATTTATATCGTCGAGTAATCAATAGAAATAATAGGCTTAAAAAGCTATTGGACCTAAATGCTCCTGATATCATTGTTAGAAATGAAAAGAGAATGTTACAAGAAGCAGTTGATGTTTTATTAGATAATGGTAGACGTGGTAGAGCAGTAACAGGTTCTAACAAGAGACCACTTAAATCATTAGCTGACATGATTAAAGGTAAGCAAGGGCGTTTCCGTCAAAACTTATTAGGTAAGCGTGTTGACTACTCTGGTCGTTCGGTGATTACAGTAGGTCCATCGCTTAGGCTACATGAGTGTGGTTTACCTAAGAAGATGGCACTGGAGTTATTTAAGCCATTTGTATACTCTAAGCTAAGATTAGGTGGTCATGCAACTACTATCAAGCAAGCTAAGAGAATGGTTGAGCTAGAAGGGGCAGTAGTATGGGATATTCTCGAGACTGTAATTAATGAGCACCCAGTGTTATTAAACCGTGCTCCTACATTACATAGACTAGGTATTCAAGCGTTTGAACCCAAGCTTATTGAAGGTAAGGCTATACAGTTACACCCATTAGTTTGTGCGGCATTTAATGCTGACTTTGATGGTGACCAAATGGCTGTACACGTACCGTTAACGGTTGAGTCACAACTAGAAGCTAGAGTATTAATGATGTCAACAAATAACATATTATCGCCTGCATCTGGTCAACCGATTATTACTCCTACTCAGGATATTGTATTAGGTCTATACTATATCACTAGAGAGAAAGAAGGTGCGCGTGGTGAAGGTAAATTATTCTCTAGTTATGAGGATGTAAGTAGAGCCTATAACTCAGGCACTATAGATATCCATGCTAAGATAAAGCTAAGAATATATAGACAAGTATTTGATACTAAAGGTAATACATATAATGAAAGAGGTGTAGTTACTACTACTGTTGGTAGAGCACTTTTACTAAAAATACTACCTGAAGGTCTATCTTTCTCTTTACTAAATAAAGTGTTAATTAAGAAAGAAATTTCTAAAATTATCAACCAAGCATTTAGAGTCTTAGGTGGGAAGGCCACGGTAGTTTTAGCTGATAAATTGATGTATGCAGGTTTTAAATATTCAACATTATCAGGTGTATCTGTTGGTGTTGATGATATGACTATCCCTAATAACAAAGAAGCTAAAATTGAAGAAGCAGAAAAAGAGATTAAACACATTACTGAACAGTATCAATCTTCATTAATTACTGAAAATGAGAGATATAACAATATTATCAATATTTGGAGTAAAACTTCTGATGAGGTTGGAGCTTCGATGATGGATGCGATATCTAAAGCCACTCTTATAGTGAATGGCGAGAAAAAAGAAATTGAGTCATTTAACTCTGTATATATGATGACTAAATCAGGTGCAAGAGGTTCTTATAATCAGATGAGACAGCTTGCGGGTATGCGTGGTCTAATGGCAAAACCAGATGGTACGATGATTGAGACTGCAATTACGGCAAACTTTAGAGAAGGTCTGTCAGTATTGCAGTACTTTACATCTACGCACGGTGCGCGTAAAGGTCTAGCTGATACAGCTCTTAAGACAGCTAACGCAGGTTATCTAACTCGTAGATTAGTTGATGTTGCTCAAGATTTAGTTGTTATTGAAGAAGATTGTTGTACTGATGATGGTCTAATGTTCTCAGCTATTGTTGAGGATGGTGAAGTTAAAGTTCCTCTAGCAGAGCGAACTTTAGGAAGAACTTTAGCGGCAGATGTTGTTACTGAAAAAAGTGTTGTGTTACTCGAAGCAGGTACTCTATTAGATGAAAATCTTGTTAAGTTGCTTGATGATAATGGCATTGATATGATCAAGATCAGATCTCCAATAACTTGTAAAACGCGTAGAGGATTATGTGCTAAGTGTTATGGTCGTGATCTAGCTCGTGAGAGACAAGTTAATGTTGGTGAATCTGTTGGTGTGATTGCAGCACAATCAATTGGTGAACCAGGAACACAGTTAACAATGAGAACATTCCATACAGGTGGTGCTGCTTCTTTAGGTATTACAGTTTCTGACATTAAAGTTAAGACTGCTGGTAAGATTAAGTTTAAGAATATTAGAACTGTAACCAATAAAGAAGGTCAAGAAATTGTTATATCACGTGCAGGTGAGATTATCGTTTCTGATACTATGGGTAGAGTAAGGGAACAGCATAAGATCCCTATGGGCGCAACTGTTCCTTTAGCGAGTGGTAAAGCTGTTGAAATTGGTGATGTGATTGCTACATGGGATCCGCATGCTCAGCCATTAATCACTGATGTGGCTGGTAAAGTTGTTCTTGAAGATGTCATAGATGGTATAACATCTAAGCATACTTATGATGATCTAACTGGCCAGCAAACTATTGAAATAACTTCTATATCACAAAGAACAACATCTAAGAACTTAAAGCCAGTAGTTAAAGTTGTTGATGAAAAAGGTAATGAGCTTAAATCAATACCTTTAGCAGTTGGTGTGGTGTTAAACGTTGCTGATGACTCTAATCTCGCAGTTGGTGATGTCGTGGCTAAGATCCCTCTAGAAGGTTCTAAGAATAAAGATATTACTGGGGGCCTTCCACGTGTTGCTGAGCTTTTCGAGGCTAGACGCCCTAAGGATGCTGCTATACTTTCTCCATGTGATGGTGTGGTTAGGCTTGGAAATAGAGACACTAAAGAGAAACAGAGAATTGAGATTATAGATAAGAATGGCCATATTGTTGAAGAAATATTACTGCCTAAATCTCGTCACTTAGTAGTCTTTGATGGTGAACAAGTTTCTATGGGTGATGTTTTAGCTGATGGACCTACTGACCCACATAATCTTCTTAAGTACAGAGGGCTTGAGGAATTTGCTGATTATATCCTTATTGAAGCACAGTCTGTATATCGTATGCAGGGTGTTGTGATCAATGATAAACATATTGAGACAATTGTAAGACAAATGTTGAGAAAAGCTGTAATTCTTAATGAGGATGATAGTAAATTTGTCAAAGAAGAGAATGTTGAACTAGTAAGAATTCTTGAAGAGAATGATAAACTGCGTAAGCAAGGTAAAAAAGTAGTCGAGTATGAGCTTGTACTAATGGGTATTACACGCTCTTCTTTATCTACTGAGTCATTCTTGTCAGCTGCTTCTTTCCAAGAAACAACAAGAGTACTTACTGAGGCTTCGATAAATTCGCAGGTTGATAATTTAAGAGGACTTAAAGAAAACGTTCTTATCGGTAGATTAATACCAACAGGTACTGGTCTAGCAGTAAGAAAAGAGTCAGCTAAAATTGAAAAAATGCGTGAAGAGTTAGGAGTTGAGGATAATATGATGTTTACTGATTTATTATCTTTTAATCCTGAAGAAATTTCTTTTGAGAGTACTCAATCTGGAAAAGAAGATAAGGATATTAATGAAGATATTGAAGAGTCATTAAGAAATGCTCTTGAGTCTTTAGACTTCTAATCTTTGATTATTTTTCAATTTTTCAATTCAAATAAAATTTTATTATTCAAATATTTTCAATTATAATAGTGCCTATATGATATATTATAAGAATGTAGCTAATGTTTAGTGCGATTAAAAAATTATTTTGGCAGTTATTATTTGGTATAGCAATCATATTAATTGTATTATTATCTATATTAAATACGGATACTGTTAGCTTTGATTATATTTTTGGTAATACCACTTTACCATTAATGCTCTTGTTATCAATCTCATTTATTATTGGCTTGGTTGTTGGCTCTTTCATAACTAAGTTTATTCAGATTACTAAAACTAATGGTGGTGTGGGGACTGCTAAGAAATAATGCTAGTACTTGGTATTGAAAGCTCCTGTGATGAAACAGGTTTAGCGATATATGATTATTCGACAAAAAAGTTGATAGTGGATGCTTTATATAGTCAAGTCAAGTTACATAAGAACTACGGTGGTGTTGTTCCTGAGCTTGCCTCACGTGAGCATATTGCTAAGCTTAATGCTTTAGCTAAAAAGATGTTCAAAGAAACAAATTTTAGCTTTGAAGATATTAGTTGTATAGCATATACTGCGATGCCTGGTTTAGTTGGAGCTTTGATGGTAGGTGCTACATTTGCTAAAACATTAGGTTTAATCCAAGGTATTGATACAATTGCGGTACATCATCTAGAGGGTCATCTACTATCACCATTATTAGATCAAAATAGTGATATAGAATATCCTTTTGTAGCTTTAATAGTTTCTGGAAGTCATACACAGCTAGTTGAAGTAAAAGATTTTGGTAAATATAGTTTATTAGGTGAATCAATTGATGATGCTGCAGGTGAAGCATTTGATAAAACAGCTAAGCTTTTAGGTATAGGTTACCCTGGTGGAGTTGAGGTGGCAAATTTAGCTGACCAAGCTATTGATAAGGGTAAGTATAGATTACCAAGGCCAATGAAAAATAAGCCTAATCTAGATTTTAGTTTTAGTGGTTTAAAGACTGCAGTTCTAAATACATGGTATGATGAGCAAGATCAGTCATTAGAGAATAAGGCTAACCTATGCTATGCTTTCCAAGATGCTGCTATAGATGTATTAGTCTTTAAATGTGCTAAAGCGCTACAAAAAACCAAAAATACAAGATTGGTTATTTCAGGTGGAGTCAGTGCAAATAAACTATTGCGGCAACGACTAGATCTATTAGCTAGAAATAAAGGCTATCAAATATTTTTTCCGCCAATGAAATATTGCACAGATAATGGTGCAATGATCGCTCTGGTAGGAGCATATAGATATGTAAATGGTTTTAAGGACACTAATTTAGAGATTAATGTCAAAGCAAGGTCGTCAATCCAGCCTTTGTATTAAAGTACTATCAAAAAAATCCTCGTTGTGCTATCATTAAAGTTGTAGTAAATTTTCCACATCCACACCAGAGTGGATCAATTCAAAAAGGGTTACAAAGGTTCCAAATGAATAATAATCAAATAATACACCAAACCATAGAAAAAAAAGGTAGTATAGTCTGGAAAAGTGTTTTCGGGCTATTAATCCTTCCGCTATTTACTTTGATAGCAGTACCTTGGTATGTTATGACTTATGGTTTTACGACTTCTGACTATGTTTGCTTAGTCGTTTTTTATGCACTGACAGGTATTGGTATCACAATGGGATATCATAGATTATGGTCACATAAGACTTATAAGGCTAATAAGATTGTCAGCTATATACTTTTAGTTTTTGGTACTGCATCACTACAAAATAGTGTAATTCAGTGGGCTTCAGATCACAGAAAACATCATAAAGATGTTGATGATCTTGACAAAGATCCATATGCTGCTACACGTGGCTTCTGGTTTTCTCATTTTGGTTGGCTACTAAGACATAGTAGCCCTGATGTTCAAGAAATCAGAGGTGTAAATGATCTTCTAAAAGATAAAGCACTAGTATTCCAGCATAATTATTATACTGTTTTAGCGATTTTATTGTGTTTTGGTTTACCTGCACTAGTAGGATTTATATTTAGTTTTTTAAGTGGTCATACGCTTACAGCTGCTTGGCACAGTGCCCTAGGTTTCTTGCTTCTAGGTGGTTTTCTTAGAGTTATATTAGTCCATCATGCGACTTTTTGTATCAATTCTCTAGCACATACTATCGGTAAAAGACCTTACTCTACAAAAAATACAGCTAGAGATAGTTGGATTACAGCTATCGTAACAGGTGGTGAAGGTTACCATAATTACCATCATGCCTTTGCTGGTGATTATAGAAATGGTATTAGATGGTTTGATTTAGATCCATCTAAGTGGTTTATTGCTGGTTTGGCTAAGATAGGCTGGTGTTATGATCTTAAGACAACACCTAAGCATTTAATTGAAATTGCTAAAGCAAAAGTTAAGTTAGAAGAAGCATTAACTAAGAAAAATAAGACTTTTCATTTTGGTATTGAAGAGAAGTATACTAAGCTTGTTACAAATGTTAAAAATATGTACAACACTAAGCAAGAATATTTGAAAGCTAAGAAAGATAATGTATTGTCTAAAGCTGATATTAAAGAGATTAAATCAAAATATAAAGATTTAAAAATTGAGTTTATCCAGGCTAAGAAAAAATACAATAAATCTAGTACTATTGCATAAATATCATTCTCATACGTTTTTCAAACGTATCAAATTAATCACTATAAAAAATTACTTTTTATTCTTAGAGATTCTAAGCTAATAAGTTATAAAGGTAGTTGCTAAGCTTATTGGATTACTCAATGCTCTTGCAATATTAAATAAATAATCTTGTAAGGGTATGGTTTAATTATGTTTGTTTAATTAATTCAATCAAAAAAGTAGATGGAGTACTTTACATAGTTCAACCATTCGAATACTCCTAAATTAATAAGTTTTGCAGTAAATGTGTAGTTGTTAGTAAGAACAAATAAAATGATGAATTATCTAAAAGTGGCTAAAATAGTTAATAGTGTTAAAGACTTAGAGCACAATACGCTTATATTTTAGCTGCTAATTTAAGAATGTCAGCCTTATCGATTTTTTCCCAACTAAACTCTGGTAATTCGCGCCCAAAGTGACCATAGTTAGAAGTCTTGCGATAAATTGGTCTTGATAAATCGAGATTTTCGATAATTTTACCGACTCTAAGATCAAAAACCTTAGCCACGAGATTTTCTATTTGAGTATCAGTAATTTTACCAGTACCAAAAGTATTAACCATTAGAGAAACTGGTTTTGCTATACCAATCGCATATGCTACTTGTACTTCACACTTGTCAGCTAGACCAGCTGCTACGATGTTTTTAGCCATATATCTACCCATATAAGCGCCTGAACGATCAACTTTCGAAGGATCTTTACCAGAGAAAGCACCACCACCATGATGAGCAGCACCACCATAAGTATCGACAATAATTTTTCTCCCTGTAAGACCGCAATCACCCTGTGGCCCACCAATTAGAAATACACCAGTTGGATTGACATGATATTTAGTATCTTTAGTAATTAGCTCAGCTGGGATAACTTCCTTAATGATTTCCTCAATCACAGCATCATGTAGTTCTTTTTGAGAGATTGACTCATCATGTTGAGTTGATAATACTATCGTATCAATAAATTTAGGTTTATCATCCTCATATGCTAGAGTTACTTGAGCTTTTGCATCAGGGCGTAACCATGCTAATTTAGCAGTTTTTCTAAGTTCCGCTTGTTTTCTCATCAATAAGTGAGAATAGTAAATGGCTGATGGCATTAATGTTGGTGTTTCATTTGTAGCAAAGCCAAACATCAAACCTTGGTCACCAGCACCAAGATCTTCTAGGGAACCACGATCTACGCCTTGAGCAATATCTCTAGACTGCTTACCAATAGCATTAATTACAGAGCAAGTTCTACCATCGATACCTTTGCTGGCATTATTATATCCTATTTCTGTAATAACATTTCTTACTAGTTCTTCAATATCTACCCAAGCAGATGTTGTAATTTCGCCAGCAACTAACACCATACCAGTTTTTACTAAAGTTTCACATGCTACACGAGCATTTTTATCTTGTTTTAGAATCTCATCTAAAATTGCATCTGATATTTGATCAGCTAGTTTATCTGGATGTCCTTCTGATACAGACTCAGAAGTAAATAAATAATTTTTTGACATTTTGTGCTCCTTTTAGTTTAGCTGAAAGGCTTCTAGAAAATTTTTTAGGCAAAAATTTGGTAAAAACGCTTTAGCTTATTTATTTAATGTCGCAAGCAAGTTGTTTGTTAAATACAGCGACTTGCTCTATTATATAGTTTATGTTTATATCAAGTCAACTATTGACATTTTAGCTAAGAGACTTTAAAGTATTGCTAGTAAATTTTTGCAGAATTTTTTACTAAGTTGATGGCTGCTAAGCTTAGCTAGTGAGATATTAGTAATTAAAAAATTAAAATACAAAATCGGAGAATAATAAATGGTAGTAATTCGTATGGCTCGTGGTGGAGCTAAAAAGCGTCCTTTCTATAGAATCGTAGTTGCTGATAAAAGAAGTCCAAGAGATGGTAGATTTATCGAGAAATTAGGTTTCTTTAATCCTTTAGCTAAAGGTGGTGAAGAGAGGTTAAAACTTGATGTTGCTAAAGCTGAAGCTTGGCTAGCAAAAGGCGCGAAACCTTCTGATAGAGTAGCTAGCCTAATCAAAGAAGTTAAAAAAACTGCTTAATACAATATTACTCCTTAATAAAATTTTATCTCCTATGTCACAGAATTTTGTGGAAATAGCCAAAATTGGTGCTACTTATAAGCTTGATGGTGAGCTTAATTTATATCCTTTGGCAAATTCAATAGAAACACTTCTAAACTATGGCGATTGGTATATTCAATTACCTGCAACTAGTGTTTGGCAACATCTCAAAGGCGAAAGTGTGCTAAAAAGGGCTGATAAAATTTATATTAAACTTGCCAACATCAATGATGCTGAGACTGCTAAGAGGTGTGTAAACTCACTGATTGGTGTGCCACAGCAAGCGTTACCAAAACTAGCTGAAGATGAAGCATATTTTAAAGATCTAATTGGTTGTAGTGTCAAAAATACTAACAATGATTCATTTGGTGTTGTAGTAGATATTATCGAAACTGGCGCTAATGAAGTTTTGGTGTGTAAGGAAGATGGTAGTGAATATCTGATTCCTTATGTTAAGCAATATATTGTTAGTGAAAATCTTAATTTAAAGAAGATAGTAGTTGATTGGGAATATGATTACTAGTTTCAAAATTGCCAAAAATATTTGCGTAGTGACAAGTATGTTATGCTGCATTAGGCTATAAAATATTATATTCTGATAGATCAATTATCTGCTTTCATATAAGAAAAATTCATTTAAAAAAATCTTAACAAAAGGGAGTAATGTAGTGGTCGAGCCTTTATTAGAAACAAACATTTGTATTTATGCTTTCTAAAAACTACAATTAGTTGAGTTAATTTTGTTGAGTTTAATGTAATTAAAATGAAATTCGGAATAATATCAATATTTCCAGAAATGTTTAGGGCAATAAATGATTTTGGGATTACAGCTAGAGCTTTAAGAGACTCTAAAGTATCGATTAGCTGCTTTAATCCGCGTAACTATACTACAGATAGGTATGCAACAGTAGATGATACTAGTTTTGGTGGTGGTGCTGGGATGGTAATGAAGTATGAGCCTTTGTCAGCCGCGATCGAAGATGCAAAAAATACTTTAGGTTGTAGTGCAAAAGTAGTATACTTATCACCTCAGGGTGGTGTATTTAATCATAAAAAGGCCCTTGAGCTTTTGAAATATGATTCATTAATACTGCTTTGTGGAAGGTATGAAGGAGTTGATGAGCGCCTAATACAAGATTATGTTGATGAAGAAATTTCTGTAGGCGATTTTGTATTAAGTGGTGGTGAGCTACCTGCTATGCTAGTTATGGATGGCCTAATTAGGCTATTACCAGAAATGTTGGGCAATAAAGAATCTGTTATAGGAGATTCCTTTTATGATGGTCTTTTGGACTATCCACACTATACAAAGCCAGCTGTTTTGCCAAATGGTAAAACGGTACCTGATGTTTTGTTATCTGGTAATCATAAAGAAATAGCTAAATGGAGGCGTAAGCAAAAGTTAATAAGAACTTATGAGCGTCGTAAAGATTTAATAGAGTGCCTATGCCTATCTGCAGAAGATAAGCAAATTATAAATGATTATAAAATAGATAAGGTAAGCACAAAAGGAGAAAAATAATGAAAAATAAATTTGTTGAGTTAGTAGAAAAGTCACAATTAAGAACTGATCTTCCAGAATTTAATCCAGGTGATTCTATCACTGTTAATTTATGGATTAAAGAAGGTGATAAGCAAAGAATTCAGGCTTTCAAAGGTTTCGTTCTTAAAAAAAGAAATAGAGGTCTTCACTCTGCTTTCACAGTAAGAAAGATATCTTCAGGCATGGGTGTTGAAAGAACTTTTCAAACACATTCACCATTAATAGATAGTATCATCGTAGAGAAGAGAGCAGATGTGCGTAGAGCTAAGCTTTACTACATGAGAGGCCTTACTGGTAAAGCTGCTAGAATTAAAGAAAAAGTATAATTCTAGGATTGTTAAAAAGTGGCTTCAGCTGTTGATGCTTTTCTTGATAATCTTTGGCTTGAGCATGGCTTAAGCCAAAATACTATCTCATCTTATCGTACTGATCTTAAATTTTTACAAAATTATTTTGCAAAAATTGATTTGATTAGTTTAGATTTTGAGCAGCTATATGCTTTTATTTCATATCGTTCAAAAAATAGTTATAGTAGTCGTTCTAATGCTCGAATGATATCGACATTACGTAAATTCTATGCTTGGCTTGTCTCAACTGGTCAAACTGGTAACAACCCTACAGCTAAGTTGACATTACCAAAATTATCTAAGAAATTGCCTAAAGATATGACAGAAACTGATGTTGAGAGATTGCTTCAAGTCCCTGATATGACAAAGGATGTTGGTATTCGCGATAAAGCAATGCTTGAGCTGATGTACACTACCGGTTTGCGTGTAAGCGAATTAGTGTGGTTGAATATAGATGATATAGATATTAATATTGGTGTAATTCAAGTAATGGGTAAGGGATCAAAAGAGCGCATAGTACCAATAGGTGAGTATGCACTGGAGTATTTGCAAAAATATTTAAATGAAGCTCGCTTAAGTTTATCTAAAAATTTCAAAGAGAAAGCGGTTTTTATCAGTAAACATGCAAAAAGGATAACGCGACAGTCATTTTGGCACCGTATCAAAAATTATGCGTTTATTGCAGATATAAGTACTGATATTTCACCTCATACCCTAAGACACGCATTTGCTACCCATTTGCTAAATCATGGTGCTGATTTGAGATCGGTACAGTTATTACTTGGTCATAGTAATGTTTCAACAACAACTATTTATACACATATATCTCAAAATCGTCTACAAGAGATTTATCAAAAGCATCACCCAAGAGGCTGACTTTGCTACAAGTATTTTACTTTTTTAAGCTTAATGCCTATATAAACTAGCAGTGATTAATAAATCTAGCTAATGCAACAATACGAAATAGTTGCTATAATTGGCGCAAATTTTTTTATTAAAAATAATGGAGTGGTAATGAATATCCTTAGTGTTGATTATTATGCAGATGATGCAGCTGAATTGTTTACTAGATCTTTAAAAGAAACTGGTTTTGCAGTTCTTAGAACTCATCCTATTGATTGGAACCTAATTCAAACAGTTTATAAAGAGTGGCAAGAGTTCTTCAAATCAGGCGTTGTTGATAAGTATATCTTTAATGTTGAGAATCAAGATGGCTATTTTCCTAAAGATGTCTCAGAAGTTGCTAAGGGCGCAACTGTAAAAGACATTAAACATTTTTATCATTTATATTTTCCAAATAGTAGATATCCAACAGAAGTCAGTAGTGCTGCTAGAGAGATGTTTGAGAAAATGATGAAGCTTGGTGAAACGCTGTTACAGTGGATTGATGATCACATGGATCCTGCAGTAGCAAACAAGTTACGACAAAGACTGAGAGATACAGCATCTTATGAAAATACTTTACTTAGGATATTACACTATCCAGCTATACAAGGAGATGAAGAACCAGGTGCAGTTAGAGCAGCTGCACATGAGGATATTAATCTTATCACACTGTTGCCAATAGCATCTTCACCAGGTTTACAAGTATTATCTCCATTTAACAACCAATGGTATGATGTACCTTGTGATAGTGAGTCTATAATTATTAATATTGGTGATATGCTTCAAGAAATGACAAATGGAGAATACATAGCTACTAAGCATAGAGTTGTTAAGCCTGAAGATGAAAAGGAAAATCTTGATAGAATTTCAACACCATGCTTTATACATCCTAAATCAGATGTTTATCTCTCTGATAAATATCCAAGAGCAGAGATCTTTCTTAATGAAAGACTAAAGGAACTAGGTCTAAAATAAACTATATGACTAAAGAGCAAGTTATTTCTTATTATGAGAGTCAAGTTCATGAAGATGAAGTAAGAAGTATTCTTGAAAAAGCTAAGCAAATAATAGAGGCGCGTGTTCAATTAAAAGATTGTGCTATAATTCTTGATATAGATGAGACAGCTCTAAATAATTATTATCCATTTAAACAAGCTGGTTTTCCACAAGATGAGAATCATAGTATCTGGCATCAATTAACTTCAAGTACAAAAGTGATGCCGATAAAATCAACACTAGATTTCTATCATTATTATCTTGATAGGAGTCTTAAAGTATTTTTTATAAGTGCTCGTTTTGCTGAATATTTGGAATATACAAAACAGGCTTTGCGAAATGCTGGCTATGTAGATTTTGAAGATGTGTTTGTATTTCCAGAGGATATTGAGGAATACAATTCTAAAGATTTTAAGAATTTTAAGGCTGAGAGAAGAGCGTATATAGAGTCACTAGGATATAAAATACTTGTTTCTATAGGTGATCAGTCATCAGATCTAGTAGGTGGTTATACACTAAATACTCTACAATTACCAAACTATTTATATGGTGAAAATTCACGATTTTAGTATACTGATTTTGATTTAAAAATTAAAAAATACCTAAAAATATTAAAATAGCGCAAATTATCATAATCGTTATATTAATATTTTGATCAAGTAGTAACAATGAAAACAATGGTCCCCAAATAGTATATATAATATTTAGAGACATTATTAGCGTGACATTTGAATGCTTAAAGGCTTTCATCTATGATAAATCAGCTATATAGCCAATGATACCTATAATTAAAGTTAGAAGTAAAATGAACATATTAACACTATGAATTATCGCCCAAGTAAAAGGTAGGAAAATTATTATTATTGAGATCTTACATAAAAAAATAAAGTATTTATTGCTACTTAACATTGAGCAGTATTTTATAATAACACTTTCAAGCCACCAAAATATAGCAGCTAAAATTGCAAAACTAAGACCAATAAATATCTTCTTTTTAGAAGGATACTCTAAAGATTAATAACATAGCTATCGCAATACTTAGAGGTATTGGAAATAGTATTCTTATTGGTATTGGCGCACTCAAAAATACCACAAAAGCAAATGGTAATGCTAAACAACCCTAATAAGGCTAGTACTACAATGAAAGAAAACTTCTTAAGAAAGTATATAGGTAATAGCCATGCTAATACATATGTGAAATTAAGAAGGAAATATTAGCAAAGTAAAGTGCTAGTTGTTTTATAATTTGGGAAAAGCTATCACTATGGCAGCTTCCGTAAACATTAGCTAAATAATGAGATTAACCAATAAATATATAGAGGTTAATTTGGATATTAAAAAATAGCCGATAAGTGCAGCTAAAGGGACAAATAAAATTTTTATTAAAATATCTGTAATGTCTTTTAAGTTAGGTCTTATATTGTTAAGTTGGTCTAGAATCAGTAAAAAAATAACTCCCTCAGCAAAAAGTATTATAAATGACTGATATATTCCAATAGATAGAAATAAATAAGTTATAGATACTAGGTAGTTTTTAAGTTTTTCATAGTTATGATTTAAGTATAAGTGAGAAGTAATATATAATACCAATACCAATGCTTAATTAACAAAATTAAACTAAAATATATATAATAGGTGAGATAAGGTAAAAACAACAAGAAGTCAAGGTTTCGACTATAGAGAATTTTTTCTTAGTGAGAATAACAATCCAAGCAATTCCAGATACAAATAGTAATGACATACTTATTATTGTAAAGTAAAATATGGAATAGCAACTTGCTCTAAAACATAAGTTATGATTGCTAAGATAGGCCTGCCTAAAAGAAAGTACTAGATATGTAATGGATATAAATAATTCACTATTACCTAATCCATAGGTCGCAAGTTCCGTATCCATACCAATACTCCAAGATAAAATGAAGTAGGCATAAATAACAATAAACAGAGAAGATAGCACAACGATGCTATAGGTACGTTGATTTAGTAAATTTCGTAAATCTCTTATTAATTCTTTCATTATCGCTAATTTTTGCTAACTAATTATTTAAGCTCATAATAGCCGATCCTCTTCGCAAAATACAACTTTTAGGTATTTTTTTATTATCTTTTATAAATGCAATATAAAACCAAGAGGAATTAGTTTAGAATAAATAACTAGGTAGAAGAAATTTTTTTTGAATAATGATAGATAAAAGTGGGTATCGAGCAAATATAGCGATAGTTTTGCTTAATAAGCAAAATAGAGTGTTTTGGGGGCAGAGAAGAAACCGAACATCCTGGCAGTTTCCTCAAGGTGGTGTAGCTGGTGGAGAAACACCTTTACAGGCAATGTATCGTGAGCTACATGAAGAGATTGGATTGCGTCCTCAAGATGTTGAAGTAATTGCCTCAACACGAGATTGGTATAAATATAATATTCCAGACTCATTAGTTAGAACTAGAGAACCTGTATGTATTGGTCAAAAACAAAAATGGTTTCTATTAAGGTTAAAAAGCCCTGAAAGTAACATTGATTTAGATGTTAATGATTCACCTGAATTTGATAATTGGCGTTGGGTAAGTTATTGGTATCCAATCAATCATGTTGTGTATTTCAAACAGGAAGTTTATCGTAAAGCTTTGACTTATTTTAAAGATTACCTAGAGTAGAGAGTGGTAAACTTTATCTACTCTCAACAAATGCCTTAGACCATAAATATGTAAATATTCCTACATATGCAACAATGATAACATTGGAAATAAAATAATAATCCTATCCACTGCAACTAAACAGCTAATTATGTATAGCTATTAAAGTTATGTATCTTTTCTCAAAAAAGTTAGCTATTCCTAATAATCCAGCAAAGGTTAATGCGGTATGACCATATGTCATAGAGTTATAAGCCTTTTAAAAGGAAAAAAGTGAAAGCCATAGTGATTTTATCAAACAACAGCACTTCCAGTCTATATCTGACAAGTATAACTTTAAGGATAGTTGTAATTATAATAGTCATTATCAATGATAACGACATTACATATAACTTTTGTGACGGTTTTTTTGTTATATATTTGTAGGTACAAATTACTGTGACTATAGCTGTAATAACAGTCTAGATTTTAGGAGAAAAAATCTTAGAAGTCAAAGCTGCTACTGTACTAATTTCAGTGCCAAAGAAATCACTGGCATGTTACTAGTGTTGTAACTTTTATATCCAACAAATTATAGCTTAGGATTACAATTATCAGCGTTAAAAATCTATATATAGCAGTCTTTTTTGTGAGTTTACAGTCAAAGCAATTTATATTTAAATTTGTTCAAAATCACCAGATTAATTGATAAAATGTAATATTATCATAACTAAATTCCAAAAACTAAAATGTTTAATCAAGGCTGGTATAAAAAAGCTAAATGTATTAAGAGTCAGAACTTTAATCAACGAGCTAATAAAAATGATATTAGCCTAGTTGTGATACATTGTATAAGTCTACCTGAAAGACAATACGATAATGGCAATGTTGAGAAATTATTTACCAATCAATTAGATTGTAGTTTGCACCCAAGTTTTGCAAGCCTTAAAGGTGTTGAGGTTTCTGCTCATTTCTATATAAAACGCGATGGTGAAATTGTGCAGTTCGTTTCAGTTAATAATATAGCATGGCATGCAGGGATAAGCGAATTTCAAGGTAGACAAGGATGTAATGACTTTTCCGTAGGGATTGAGCTACAGGGTACTGATAAAACAGTTTATACTGAGCAACAATATCTTAGTTTGAATGGACTGCTAAAAGATCTTAGAAAGGCATATCCAAGATTAGTAAATATTACCGGTCATCAAAATATTGCGCCACAGAGAAAAACTGATCCAGGTAAGTGTTTTGAGTGGACTAAGATTATGTGGTAAGAATTTAGTATAAATTGATAATAAAAATAATAATATTATTTTGATTTAAACGTAAGTAAAAGAGCTTATTATTCGATTTCGGCTCTATCACCATAGTTCTCAAGCCAATCACGGCGATCTTTCGCTCTTTTTTTAGCCAAAAGCATATCTAACATTTCAGCATCATCGTATACATCAGATATAGTAAGTTGTAAAAGTCTTCTTGATGATACATCCATTGCTGATTCACGCAGTTGCGTAGGGTTCATCTCACCAAGACCTTTAAAACGCATGATATTTATCTTGCCTGTTAGTTTGGAATTTTGAGCTAAGATAGTTTCTTTTTCATTTTCATCAAGAGCATAGAAAGTGCTTTTACCAATATCAATTCTAAACAAAGGAGGTTGAGCTATATAAATATGGCCATACTCAATAAGTTTTCTAAAATGTTTTAAGAACATTGCACACAGTAGTGTCGCTATATGTAATCCATCAGAGTCGGCATCTGCGAGAATGCATATTTTATTGTATCTCAGACCGGAAATGTTATCACTATCAGGATCAACACCAATTGCTGTAGCGATGTTATGAATTTCTTGAGAGTTCATTATAGTATCAGCATCTAGTTCCCAACTATTAAGAATCTTACCTTTAAGAGGTAATACAGCCTGAAAGTTTTTATCACGAGCTTGTTTTGCTGAGCCTCCAGCTGAATCTCCCTCAACAATAAAAAGTTCAGTTGAATTAATATCAGAGCTAATACAGTCGGTAAGCTTACCTGGTAAACGAATAGAAGTATTCATTATGCGTTTACGCGTAGTTTTTTTGTCTGCGTTAATTCTCTTTTGTGCAACTTTGCTAACATTTTCAACAATTTGACGCGCTTCATCAGGATTCTGGTTTAGCCATATAGTCAGTAAATCTCTAACAGCAGTAGCGACAAAAGTAGTAACATCTTTATTAGAAAGTTTCTCTTTGGTTTGACCAGCAAATTGAGGATTTGTAATTTTTACAGATATTACATAGTTTAGCTGAGCAAAAGAGTCATTAGCAGTAATTTTGATATTTTTTACGCTAAGCGAGTTTTTCTCAATATATGCCTTAATCGCATCGTAAACACCATTTTTAAGACCAATAACATGTGTACCATCTTGAGGTGTTGGAATTAGGTTTACATAGCTATTTTTGCTACTTTCAGTAGGATCTTTATACCAGCAAAATACCGCATCTAAATAAGAGTCACCTTTTGAAAAGTTATCAATCATAAATGGTTCAGCTGGGAGTGTTTCACCAGCTAATTTATGATCAAGATAGCCTTTAAGTCCAGCCTCAAAATGCCATATAAACTTCTCTTTTTTTACTTCATTTGAATATTTTATTGTAAGAGCTTTGCAAAGTATCGCTTTTGCTTCAAACAGGTTCTTAAGGGCTTTAAAATTGACTTTGATATCATTAAAATATTTTTTGTTTGGCCAAAATCTAATTTTTGTACCAGTATTTTTCTTACCAACACTATCAATAATTTCTAAATCTTTGGTTTTAAAACCATCTTCAAAGACTATATGATAAACATTACCATCTCTTTTAATCTCTGCTTCAAGTCTAGTTGATAAAGCATTAACAACCGATACTCCAACCCCATGAAGACCACCAGAATGAGTATAGTTTGTGTTACTAAATTTACCGCCAGAATGGAGCTTAGTCATAATAAGTTCAATACCAGACATTTTATGCTCAGGATGAATATCTACAGGCATACCACGACCATCATCTGCTACTTCGATACTGTTGTCATCATATAAAGTGATATTTATTTTGCTAGCAAATCCAGCAAGGACTTCATCAACACTATTATCAATAATTTCTTGGATTAGATGATTTGGATTTTCTATATTAGTATACATTCCTGGTCTTTTCTTGACAGGGTCTAAACCAGTAAGAACTTCAATAGATTTGGCATTATAGTTTTGCATTGACAATTTTTAGATAGGTGAAATTATATTATTTAATCTAGATTTTATCATATAATCATTTTAATCCTAAGCTTAGCTGAGCGTTAAAGCTTTATTTCTTGAGGAAGTAGCAACTATAAGGTAAAAATATCGTTAGACCAATAAGTGGTAATATCACAAATGCAAAAGATAGCATAAACTCACTACCTAAGCTGATCTGACTCATAATTGCTGTTGTTATTGAGGCTATACCCATTTGCATAAAGCCCATTACAGATGAGGCAGCACCTGCTGTGGTAGTGAAGTTTTCTAGTGCAATAGGTGTTAGTGAAGGCACACTAAATGAGATACTTATAAATGTCAGTGATAATATTGCAGTTAATGCTATCGATAATTCTAAGCCTGTTAGTTTTTTGAATGCGTAGATACATAGTGTTCCTGAAATTAAAGTACAAAACATACCGAAATTTACAAGATGTTTGTATGCAATTAGATGGCTTAGTTTTGAGCAAACAAGAGATCCTAGTACAACAGCTGTAACCATTATTGTTAGTAAGTATAAAAAGTTAGATTTATCAAGTTTGAGAATATTGACAAATACATCTGGAGCTGTGACTAAACATGCGTATATCACACTGATATTTATTCCTAAAACAAAAGTAGCAAAGAAAAATTGATGATCTTTGAAAAGTAAAAAGTAGTTTTTTAAAAAGGACTTAAAAATTAAAGCCTCAAAGTTTTTTTCTCTGATTGTTTCTGGAAAAAATATTGCTACTTTTATGAATAATAGACTAGCTGCAACTAGCAATATCCAAAAAATCGCTTTAGAACTAATAAATACTCCAAGTACTGCACCAAATGCTGGGGCTAGAGCAAAAGCTATATTCATAATAGCAAATACTGCACCTTGCTCTTTAACTTTGAAAGCATCTTTGACGGCAACTGTAGCAATAACACCACCAGCTGCAGCGCCAAAGCCTTGTATCATTCTAGCATATATCAAAGTATTGATATGATTACTTAATATACATATTATTGAACTAATTATGAAAAAGCACGATCCTACTAACATTACAGGTTTGCGACCAAACCTATCAGAAAATGGTCCATATAATAGCTGACTAATCGAGTAGCCAAGTAAATATGAAGTGATAGTAAGTTGTACATGGGGATAGTCGGTACCTAAAATTGTTTTTAGCTCAGGTAAGGCTGGAGCATAAATAGTATCGCCAAATGGTCCTAGAGATACCATGAGGATTAAGATAAATATTGATGGTCTGATGCCTTTATACATTAGCTAGGTTTACCTTTACTAAAATCACCAATTATTATAGTAGCATTGATACCTTTTGGTTTAGTTTCTGTTGTTTGTGTAGTTTTAGCTGCTACAGCACTTGTTGCTTTAGCATGTTTGTCTTGCTTAAGTGGATAAATTTGCGCAACACTATTACCTTTGTCAACCTGATAATTACTTAGTATACTATCATAGATAACTTTATCACTATAAGCATCAACTAAGTATGTAGTTCCATTATCAGCTTCAATAACAATTCCTTTCTCGGTTGGGACTAACTGTCCGGAAATACCATAATCAAAAATATCACTTTTAGGAGTTAACTTGTATATGCCAAGATACTCACCATTTAATGAGTTAAAAAAGTGTAGATAACCTTGGTAGTCAGCAACAACTATTAAGCCTTTATAATAAACTGGCGCAGTTATTTTACGCCATTTTAGAATATCTTGAGTCCAGACAGTATCACCAGTTTGTATATCATAAGCTTTTAGCTCACTATTATCTTGAGTAGTAAAAATAACCCCATTGTTAATTGCCATATTATTGATAATAGAGGCTTTTTTAGCCCAAAGCATTTTACCATTATCTTTATCTAAAGCAACTATAGCTCCTTGGTAAGCGGTAAAAATAAGATAGTGATCATACAACATTGGGTTAGCGGTGATGATGTCTACCATTTTATCAGCAGGTGATGAGCCGTGAGAAATCGCTATCAGTATATTGATGGTTCTATCACCACTTTTTATAGTAAAGCCTAAAACTGCACCAAAAGCATTACCAACCATTACGGTATCATTAAGAACTATAGGTGATGAGTTACTAGGTAATGTAATCTCAGGAATGTTATTTGAAACACTCCATTCTTTAGAACCATTTCTTGCATCAAATGCTGAAACTGAGCCATCATGAGTTTGTAAATAAATTGAATTATCGTAAATTGTTGGCTGGGAAAAAATACTGCTTGGAGCATCTGTACGCCATAGAGTTTGGCCATCTTTACCATCTATAGCAGTCAATGTTCCTTTTATAGAGCCAAAAATAACAGCGTTTGCTATAGTATTTGGTTGTGCTGATAGACTTGTACCAGTATCATTTTTCCAGATTATTTTGCCATTAGTAATTGCTAAACCGTATGCCATACCATTTTGGTTAGGGACAAATATAGTATTATTTGCATAAGCAGGAGCAACATTGTAATTTGCTAATCCACCATTACCATTTCCTGTTTTTCTCTTCCATATAACTTTTACATAAGTTTCTTTAGGAGGTTTCTCAACTAATGGCGTAGGAGGTGGGACATTACTCTTAGAACAACTAGTTGCTAATACAGACAACAGCAAAGGAGCCGTAATAAATAATAGTTTTTTCATAACTAGTTAGTATTGTTTATAAGTTGACTAATAATCTGTTTAAATTGACCAGAACTATTAAGATCTTGTAAAGCTTTTTGCCAAGTTTCAATGGATTTTGTTTTATCTTTTTTCTCTCTATATGCTTGTCCTAATAACATCAAAGGATAGGCATTTTCTTTAAAAGATTTGATATTTTGAAGCGTTTTAATAGCTTGATCAGGTTGATTTGCTAAGATGTATAGTCGAGCAAGCTTTACTTTGCTAATATCGCTAAGGCTATCTTTATGGTTATTTTCTATACTTTGTTGTAGTACTGCAATAGTTTTTGGTAGATTAGTAACATTTATATTGAAGTTTTTTGTATCTAGTTTCGTTGTTGTAGTATATAGGTTAGCTAGTTGCCAACTTGCGAATATACCAAAGCTAGTATTTGGATAGTCGTTAATTACTTGCTCAAATTTGGAGATTTTTGTCTCAAGATGTGATTTTGGATTTTCATTAGCTATTAGCGCCTTTTGATACATTGTTGCTGCCTCGAGCATTTTTTTATCATTGCTAGAGTTGTAAAACTGCAAAATTATCGCGCAAATTATTACAAATATGATTATTCCAGCTATCGTATACAGAACTTGATTTTGTTTCTTGGATAAGTTTTTCATATTAGTGACGTCTACAAATTTATTGAGTTTCTAGTAAACATATAACATCTTAACATAAAAGTTACCAACGTTGTAATTTTATTAATCAGATTAGAATGTAATGTCTTAGTCTTTTGTGTTAAAATATGCTTTTGTTTTTCTAGGTTAGTTTATTTTATTACATTTAATAATATTTGAATATGGCATTAATATCTTTAGCAATTGATTATAAAAAGTCTCCGATAGAAGTTCGTAGTGAGTTTGCACTCTCTGGTTTAGATGTATCTATGTTGTATAGGTCAATACTTGCTATAGATGGTGCTGTACATGCTGTAATCTTATCTACTTGTAATCGCACCGAAGTGTACCTTGAAATATCTGATCTAAGAGTTGTCGATGATGTTTTGGTATGGTGGCAAGGCTATGTTAAAAATCCTAATTACAAAATAAAAGATTATTTTAAGCTAAGACAAGGTACAGAAGTAATCATGCACCTTATGAAATTAGCTTGTGGTTTAGAATCAATGGTTTTAGGTGAACCACAAATATTAGGACAAGTTAAAGACTCTTACACTCTTAGTAAAAAAAATCATGCTATCGGTAAAGAACTAGATAGGGTTTTTCAGAAAGTTTTTGCAACTGCTAAAAGAGTACGCAGTGAAACTAGAATTGGTCATTGTCCCGTTTCAGTTGCATTCTCAGCAATCACTTTGGCTAAAAGACAACTAGATAATATTTCTAGCAAAAATGTCCTTATCATTGGTGCTGGTCAAACAGGAGAACTTTTGTTTCGTCATGTTACAGCGCTTGCTCCTAAGCAGATAATGTTAGCAAACCGTACTATCGAGAAAGCACACAAGATTACTTCTGCTTTTAGAAATGCTAGTGCTCATTACTTATCAGAACTACCGCAATTGATCAAAAAAGCTGACATTATAATTGCTGCAGTGAATGTTTCGGAATATATTGTTACACGCAAAGATGTTGGTGATAAACCTAGAGTTTTTATTGATATATCAATACCACAAGCTTTAGATCCTAAATTAGGTGAGTTAGAGCAAAATGTCTATTATTGTGTTGATGATATTAATGCAGTTATTGAAGATAACAAAGATAAAAGAAAACATGAGAGCTCTAAAGCTCAAAAAATTATTGTAAAATCTCTTGAGGAATATCTTGAAAAAGAAAAAGCTATTATCTCAAATAGCGCGATTAAAGAACTTTTTCAAAAGGCTGATGGCTTGGTTGACCTATCACTAGAGAAAAGCTTAGCTAAAATGAAAAATGGTAAAGATGCCGAAGAGATAATTAAAAGATTTGCCTATGAAATTAAAAAGAAAGTTTTACACTACCCTGTTGTAGGAATGAAAGAAGCTTCTAAGCAGGGTAGAAATGACTGTCTTGTATGTATGAAACGTATGTTTGGTTTAAATATGGAAAAATAAATGAAAGATTCTATTAAAGCAAAATTGCAAAGATTGATAGAAAGGCATGAGGAAGTTAATGCCTTATTAAGTGATGTAGAGATTACCTCTGATCAAAATAAGTTTAGAGACTTATTAAAAGAGTACTCTCATCTTGAGCCGATTGTAAAGGCTTTTAAAGAGTATTCTCAAGCTTTAGAAGATAAACAATCCGCTTATGAAATGCTTAATGAAAAAGACGCTGAGCTTGTTGAGATGGCAAAAGAAGAGCTAAAGTTAGCTAATGAGGTTATTGAAAAACTTGAGAGTGAATTACAAATACTTCTTTTACCTCGTGATCCTAATGATGATGCTAACGTTTTCCTAGAGATTAGAGCTGGGACTGGTGGTGATGAGGCTTCGATATTTTCAGGTGATTTGTTTAAAATGTATTCAAGGTACGCTGAGCAAAGAGGCTGGAAGATTGAGGTAATATCAGCTAGTGAAGGTGAACATGGTGGTTACAAGGAAATTATCTCAAGAATATATGGTGATGGTGTGTATTCACAGTTGAAGTTTGAATCTGGTGCTCATAGAGTACAAAGAGTTCCTGCTACAGAGTCACAAGGTAGAATCCATACTTCAGCATGTACTGTTGCAGTTATGCCTGAGGCTGATGAAGTTGAGGGAATTGATATTAACCCAGCAGATCTAAAAATTGATACATTTAGAGCATCTGGTGCTGGTGGACAGCATGTTAACAAAACTGACTCAGCAATTAGGATTACCTATATCCCAACTGGAGTGGTTGTCGAGTGTCAAGATCAACGCTCTCAACATAAAAACCGTGCAGCAGCAATGTCTATGCTTAAATCAAAACTTCTACAAGCTGAAATTGATAAACAGCAAAAAGAGCAGTCTGATACACGTAAGAGCCTAGTAGGTAGTGGTGATAGATCAGAGAGAATTAGAACTTATAATTACCCTCAAGGTAGAGTTACCGATCATCGTATAAATTTAACTCTTTATAAGCTTGATGAGTTTATGGAGGGTAGTCTAGATAGTATTATACAACCACTAATTCTAGAGCATCAGGCGGATCTTTTAGCAACTATGTCTGATGAGTAGTAATATTACAATCTCTCAATTACTAGCAACTAGCCTAGCTAATTTTAATCAATCCAATATAGTAAAGCATGAGTTACAAATGATTATTTGTGATACTTTAGGTGTTGATAAAACATATCTTTATCTAAATTCAGATAGTCAACTTGACAGTAATATAGTTAAACTAATAGATGCTAAAATATCGCGTCTTCTAGCTGGTGAGCCATTCACTTATATTCTTGGTTATAAGTATTTTTGGAATCAAAAACTTTATGTAACTAAAGATACGCTTATACCACGTGCGGATACTGAAGTATTGGTATCTACAGTTTTAGATGATATAGTTGATAAAAATGCTGATATTAAAATACTTGATCTTGGCACGGGTACAGGAGCAATAGCGTTAGCTTTAGCAGCTGAGCTAGCAAATAGTCAAGTTGTTGCGGTTGATCTGCATCAGCAGACCCTTGATGTTGCTAAAAAAAATACTCGATCAAATAATATCACTAATGTCAAATTTATCCAGAGTAGTTGGTATACAAGCCTTGACGATGGTAAATTTGATATTATAGTTTCTAATCCGCCATATATAGGTTTGGCTGATACAAACATTGATCAAAGCGTCAAAGACTATGAACCTGCAGAGTCTTTATTTGCCAAAGATAATGGTTTAGCAGATATTAAGATAATTATATCTCAAGCAAACAACTTTCTAAAACAAAATGGTTGTATTTATATAGAGCATGATTTCACTCAGGCAAATGCTGTTGCAGCGTTATTTTCACAGTATAATTTTACTGATATTAATACAATTAAAGATTTAAATAATAACGATAGATGTACTAAGGCGCGACTTAGCTATTTATGATAGGGATGACCTTCTAGTATTGTATAAGCTCTATAGAGTTGTTCAGCAATAATAATACGCACTAAAGGGTGAGGAAAAGTCATTTTTGATATTGATATTTTCTCTTTTGCAATTTCTTTAACACTTTGGTCAATACCGTCAGGACCACCAATTAGAATCACAACACTTGTATTATTAAATTTCCAATTTTGCATTTTCTCTGCTAACTCTTCGGTTGAGGTGATTTTAGAATTAACATCAAGTATCACCAAGTGATCATAATGATTGAGTTTACTAATAATTGTTTTAGCTTCTTGTTCCATCCATAGTTTAGGATTACCAGTTTTGGACCGTTTAGCTATTGGTAGTTCGATTAACTCAAGAGGTATTAATTTACTTAAACGTTTCTTATATTCATCATAGCCATCACTAACCCATTTAGGTGGTTTTTCTCCAAGTGTGATTATTTTTATTTTCATGGTTTACCTTGTAAAGCACAAAATGTTTTCTTGTGAGAAGTCTGGATTAAATTGGTAACTTGCTACATTGAAGTTTTTGATATCACTAATATCTTTAATTCTATTTTCAAGAATAAATCTAGCCATTAAGCCGCGAGCTTTTTTGGCATGGATGCCAATAGTCTTATATGTACCTGCTTTATTCTCTTTGAAGTCAATATCTAACCATTTAGCATTTAAAGACTTTTTATCTATGGCTTGAGAGTACTCATTAGAGGCAAGGTTTATCAAAATTTTATTTTGCTGTTGGCTAAAATACTCATTTAATTGAGTTGTGATTTTATCTTGCCAATACTTATGCAGAATTTTGCCTTCAATTTTAATGTTTGTGCCCATTTCGAGTCTATAAGCTTGTATTAAATCAAGAGGGCGAATCAATCCATATAGACCAGATAGCATTAATAAATGACTTTGTGAATACTCTATGGTTTTACTATTTAAAGTATCTGCTTCTAGTCCTTTGTATACATCACCACTAAAAGTAAATATTGCAGCTTTTGCATTTGACTTATCATATTTATTAGGATCAAAGTTGTTGTGTTTAGCAAATATTTCTTCAGCTAATTTAGGGCTAATTTTCATTAGTTTTTCTATTTCTTCAACTTCATAATGCTTTAGAGTGTTTATAAGTTTTGTTATTTGTTCCTTAAATATTGGCTGCGTGAATTGATAGCCTGTTTTTATAGGCTCAAAATTTTGGCTTTTAGCTGGTGATATTACTATAATCATTTTAGTTAATATGTGTATTTTTTACTAACACAATGATACCAATTTATCTTAAATAATGGAATTTGCTTTGATAACTTGTAATTTTTAGCTATATCTAGTATTATACACGTCGCTGACTTGGTTTCCACGCAATGATAGATTGTGAACCCCGCTAGGTCCGGAAGGAAGCAACGGTAACTTTTGATTCATGTGCCGTGTCAAGGCTAAGTCAGCACTTCAGAAATTTTATGGTCATTTCAATTCATTACTTATAAATAATAAAAACATGTCTAACTTTAGTAATTATAATGTTAAAAATAAATCCAAGTAGAAATTATCTAATGTTGGTTTATCTTATAATATTTGTTTATTTTTAATTATAAATCTCTGCCAGCCATTAATGATGGATGATTTTTAGCGATCAAATATAAATGTTCTTTATAAATAATACTGTTTGTTCTCATGTATATAATGATTATTTTTACTGGACAGGCAGAGCTTCTGCTCAAATTCTGGTAGAAGTTATTCATGTTTGATATATTTTATAGACTTGATAAATGCTTTTGCCATTACTATATTGATTGTTTACTTATAAATAAATCGGTTATTAAAAATCATGAGAACATATTATCAAAAAAATTTATTGTATATATCTTTATTTATTATGTATTTTAGTATAACTGGATTTATAAAAAGTGCTATATAGAAAACTGCTGGTATACAATATTTATGTGGAATGAGTTTATTAGTTTATATGTTTTATACTCTTTATGTAAGAGATAATTTTTCTCCAATAAAAAGCATACTATTAGCTATAATAATTGGCTTGTATAATGAATTTTTTTATGGTTATTTTTACTATTTTCTTTTTCTATATTTTATATAAATTCATAAAAAAAGTTAAATTAAATCGAAATACTTTATATTTTTTTGTTCCTTTTATTTTTATCTGGTACTATAATGATTATAACACCTGGAAATTTTATCAGAACAGATGGTGTGCTTGATGGGCAGTCTGTTTTAATTTATGTTTTCCAGAATATATTTAGTATTACTATATCATTTTTCAAAACTTGAGGTTTCTTTACCCTTTATTGTTTCACTTATTACCGTGTGGCTATTAGAAAAAAATATAATAACTAAGTTAATAATTTCTTTATGTTTAATATCTATATCACTGACTACATTTTTTATAATGTATGGTTTAGTCGTAAGAGTTAAAAGGATACATATGCTTATTTATTTTTATATTAAATAAGTATTTTTTTGAAAGTAGGTTAGGATTATTTTTGCGTGATAAATATATTTGTTATTTTAAATTAATTTCTTTTGCTATTGTTGTAGTGTTACTCTTTATATATCTTATAGTTATATTTTATCCTATAAAAGGATTAATGAAATAGGATATTATTAACTCAGGAAAAAAATATTAGCTTAAAGCTATTGCCTTTGAGGGACTTTGTTAGGGATGGTATATATTATTTTGAACTTACTTCTGATCCTAATGGATGGTATAACAAAGAATTTGCTAATTACTATGGTTTTGATTCAGTTAAATTAAAGTAATCATAATATTTAAACTGTTTTTTATAATTAATTTAGTACAGATTCGACTTTTTTGTACTTTTGGATAAAAGTTTATTTCTGCAAAATTAAAAAATAGCAAAAGTCACTTTTTATTTATAAGTAAATCTTATTAATATATTAAAATTTATATATTTAAAGTTTGGGAAGTAGTCATGTATAATAATGTCATGATTTGATAAATAAAAAAGGTAATTTTATCACTTCAAATAATCATATTTTCAGTAACACTAAGTTCAGCAAATGGAGCTACATGGGCTAGATAATTTTTCTAGTGCTAATTGAATTTAGCATATTAGAATATCAGTGGAACACCCAGAGGGACTCGAACCCCCGCATCCACCTCCGGAAGGCGACGCTCTATCCAGTTAAGCTATGGGTGCTTGTATCAAGTTATTTATCTATGGATAAAATTAAAGTATATCTTATCGAAGATATAATTATACACAAAAGCATATACAAGGTAAAAAAATAACAAAACCAATATCTCAACTACAAGAGCTGCTAATAAAGCTCATATTTAGTATATAAGCTACCAAAAGGATTGTAACTATAAGTAGCCCCAGTTCAAAAAGCAAAGCGTGTAAACCAAGAATAATAATTCCTCACTTTGAACGGCATACACCAAATTTTATTTCGATTATATCAAAAATATAGTTATAGATGAAATTCCATAACATTGCTATTAGTTAAATTATAATAGCTAAGCTGGCGATATGAAATACATCTTGATGTAAAATGAACATAGCGAAAGGTGTAAATATCACAATGCTAAAAAATTCAAACCCTATTGTGTGGATTATTCGAGCTAAAAAGCTCATACTTTTTACACTCATTTATAGATTCTTATTTATAAAGCTTAATTATTATTATACAATTTATTGCGCTAGTTTTTTATTTAAATTTGAAAGTTTCTCTATATATATTGATTAGGCACTAAGGAATCTAAGTTTAAATATTAGAGAGAGTTTATTTGACAAAAAAATAAAAAATTTCCTTGAAAAAATTTTTTTTGACTCAATATCTAGAGTTGCAAGAACTTAGAACTATGGGATTGTTCTAAGATGTACACAAATTAAAACGTTTAAACATAAAGTTAATTAATAAAGGAGTAAGATTGTTATGAACATTCGTCCATTACAAGATAGAATATTAGTTCGTCGTGCAGAAGAAGAAACAAAATCTGCAGGTGGGATTATCTTAACTGGTAGTGCTCAAGAGAAACCTAGTGAAGGTGAAGTTGTCGCTGTCGGCAATGGTAAAAAATTAGATAATGGCTCTACACTACCTATGGATGTAAAAGTTGGTGATAAAGTTTTATTTGGTAAATATTCTGGTAGTGAAGTAAAAGTTGGTGATGAAACTCTTCTGATGATGAGAGAAGAAGATATTATGGGTATTATTGCGTAATCAAAGAATCTTACAAAATTTTAAAGGAGAAATTAAAATGGCTGCAAAACAAGTTTTATTTTCAGATGAAGCTCGTACAAAAATGCTAGATGGCGTTAATACATTAGCAAATGCTGTAAAAGTTACTTTAGGTCCAAAAGGTCGTAACGTTGTTTTAGATAAATCATTTGGTGCGCCAGCTATCACAAAAGATGGTGTATCTGTTGCTAAAGAAATCGAACTAGAAGATAAGTTTGAGAATATGGGTGCTCAGATAGTTAAAGAAGTAGCTTCAAAAACTGCTGATGTTGCTGGTGATGGTACTACTACAGCTACTGTACTTGCTCAAGCATTATTAACAGAAGGTCTAAAAGCTGTTGCTGCAGGTATGAATCCTATGGATCTAAAAAGAGGTATCGATAAAGCAACTGCTAAGCTAGTTGAAGAACTAAAAGTACTTTCTAAGCCATGTTCAGATCCAAAATCAATTGAGCAGGTTGGTACTATCTCTGCTAACTCTGATGCTACTGTTGGTAAGCTTATCGCTGATGCAATGGCAAAAGTTGGTAAAGAAGGTGTAATTACTGTTGAAGAAGGTAAAGGTTTTGAAGACGAGCTTGATGTTGTGGAAGGTATGCAATTTGATAGAGGTTATCTATCTCCGTATTTTGCAACAAATCAAGAGAATATGACTACTGATTTAGAGAATCCATATATTTTAATAGTTGATAAGAAGATCTCTAATATACGTGATCTATTACCAGTATTAGAAGGTGTTTCTAAGTCTGGTAGAGCGTTACTAATAATTGCTGAAGCTGTAGAAAGCGAAGCTTTAGCTACTTTAGTTGTTAATAATATGAGAGGTGTAGTTAAAGTATGTGCTGTTAAAGCTCCTGGCTTTGGTGATAGAAGAAAAGCTATGCTAGAAGATATCGCTATCTTAACTAGTGCTACACTTATATCTGAAGATCTAAGCATGAAGTTAGAAGAAACTAAAATGGAGCATTTAGGTACAGCTAGTAGAGTACAAGTAACAAAAGATAATACAACAATCATTGATGGTGCTGGTGAAAAAGCAGCTATCGCTAAACGAGTAAATGTAATTAAAGCTAATATTGCTCAAGCTAGTTCTGATTATGATCGTGAGAAGCTACAAGAGAGACTAGCTAAACTTTCTGGTGGTGTTGCTGTTATCAAAGTAGGTGCTGTTACAGAAACTGAGATGAAAGAGAAAAAGGATCGTGTCGATGATGCTTTACATGCTACTCGTGCAGCTGTAGAAGAAGGTATTGTTGCTGGTGGAGGTATTGCTTTAATTAGAGCACAGAAAGCATTAGATGGCTTAACAGGTGAAAATGATGATCAAAACCATGGTATAGTTCTACTTAGAAAGGCGATAGAAGCTCCGCTAAGACAGATCGTACAAAATGCTGGTGTAGAGTCTTCTGTAGTTGTTAATCAAGTTAAAGCTAACCAAGGTAACTATGGTTATAACGCAGCTAATGATACTTATGGCGATATGGTTGAAATGGGTATCTTAGATCCTACTAAAGTTACTCGTTCAGCTTTACAGCATGCTGCTTCAATTGCTGGTCTAATGATCACAACAGAGGTGATGGTTGGTGAAATCAAAGAAGCAGCTCCAGCTATGTCTATGGGTGGTGGTATGGGCGGTATGCCGGGTATGATGTAAAATCTGGTTATATTCTTTCTAAAACACAAAATACTTTTCTAAATTCTTTATTTTTACCTGTAGTAACCTTTATCAAATTTTAAGATAAAGGTTCACTATATGGATATAAATTCCAATCAAGATAAAGTTCTAGATTTGAAAGGTGTTACAATCATGGCTGTCACAGATAATTTTGGTATTCGCTGGATACCTGTAGCAGCTTGCTTGGGAGCTTCAGCAATATTCTTTTGTATACTTGGTGCTGTAATGTTTTTCTTATCTTTGGTCATAATCGCAGTTCAGTTATCCAGAAAACATCCTGATGAGGGAGGTATTTACTCATGGACCGTCAGAGCTTTAGGGCAAAAGGCAGGTTTTATGGTAGCGTGGTTATACTAGGTAAATACAATATTTTATTATCCAACTGTACTTATTTTTTTAGCTACTAACTTTGCATATTTCATAGGTCAGCCTGACTTGGTTGATAATATGTTATTATATAACGGTAGTTATTTTAGTGGCTTTTTGGTTAGCTACAGTGATTAGTTTTTGTGGTTTGAAAGCTAATAAATACCTTGTTGATATCGGTAGTGTCTTAGGTTCATTTTTGCCTGCTATAGTAATTATTGTTCTAGGTTTCATAGCATACTTTTGCTAATTCAGTCAAAGATGCTAAGAAAAATCTATATTTATAGTCTAATATTTTCTGCATTTATTTTGTTGGGTTTGTATATATTTTGGACAATTATTTTGAATCTTGTTGCATCACCTAACACGATAAATAGTGCTTCAGGATTGATGGTGTTTGAAATAATTGGTTATAGATTTGGCTGGGATTAGTTCCCAAGATTAATGGTTTTTTACTGACATTTGCAGAGCTGGCTGCTGTGAGTATTTGGCTCCTAGCCCAAGTAGTAATGTTCTTTAAATGTATACCTAAAGGAATATTGTCAGAGTGGGTACACAAAACTAACAAATATGATTCTCCTAAAAATGCCTTAGTATTTATGGTAGTATTAGTAACAGCTATAATATTACTAACAAACTTTTTACCATCAGTAAATTTGATGTATCAAGCTTTAATACTTATACTATAGTACTTTATTTTATCTCTTACTTTATATCTAGTAGTTGCTTACATCAAACTTATTGATGGTGCTTACAAATATTTATTGGGATTTTTTGTGTTTATATCGACATCAATTGGGATTATCATTTAGTTTTCAACCATCTATTGATTTAACAGGTGAATATGATATTTTTATATATGAATTTGAATTAACTCTCGGACCTAAGATCTTTATATTTATTGGTTGGTTATTATATAAATTCAAGTGGTAATCAAAAAGTAGCTTCGCTAGTATCTATTAAGAAAATTATCTAGAATATGTGTTGGTAGTATCTTTTTAAAAGATACCATAATCCAAGTCGCTTTTGTAATATAGTATCTTGGTCTTGGTTTGTCGGAATTTATTATTTTCTCAACAACTTTTGCAACTGAAATAGCAGGTTTATTAAATGGAACTTTTTTGTGTTGGCGTGCAAGTATTTTTTCATATTGCTGTTTATATACTGAAGAGTTATAATCAACATTAGTAATTGTTTTAATAGAGTTTTCTCTAAATTTGCTAGTAATAGGTCCTGTGTTTAGACTAGTTATAAAAATATTAGAGTCTCTTAGTTTTAGACGCATGGTATCTGTCAGACCTTCAATAGCATATTTACTTGCGTTGTATGCGCCGCGATACTTCATCGCAACCAGTCCTAGTACTGAACTATGTTGGATGATTTTACCATAACCTTGTTTACGCATTATTTTCAAAGCTTTATATGTTAAGTTATGTAATCCAAATACATTTGTTTCAAATTGTTGTTTGAGAAATTTAGTGTCAATATCTTCTAAAGCACCAGCCTGACCATATCCAGCATTATTAAATACTACATCTAGAGTACCACCAGTTTTATTTAAAATATCAATTAAAGCATTATCTATGTGCTCATAGTTAGTTACATCTATAAGATAGGTCTCAAAACCTTCTTGACTAAGTGCTTCGACATCTTTTTGTTGTCTTGCTGAAGCAAAAACTCTATGACCTAAATTTTTAAGTGGATAGCTGTAGCGTAGCCTATACCACCATGAGAGCAACCAGTTATGAGGATTGTTTTGCTATTGCTTGACATAATATGAAATTAGTGTATTTTATTTGCATATTGATTAGTTTAGGTTAAAATGTTTACTATGTAAATTTATCTTATTTAATATTTTCTAAAATATCTTATAGTTAAATATAGCTAGTTAATTATAAAAATGTCATACTGACTTTTATTTTTGCATCTTACGATAACCAAAAGAGAATATTTGTACAACTTTTATAATGGATAGCTCTATAAGTGCTAATCTTGTTATATAATGATAAAAAATAAACTTAAATTATCTTTTTGAATTTATCAAGAATCTTTTTGAAAAGTCTCTTATCTTGAGAAGCAGTGTTTTGTTGTTGCTGTAACTGGATTTGTCTGATTTGTTGTATCTTTTCTTGAATCTTTATTTCAGTACGATTGATTTGAGGTTTAGGTTCATCTATTACGCGTTGCTGGATATCTTGATTGTTAGCTTGTCGAGTTTGCTTTGGTTGATCTTTTATATCATCATCTAAATCAAGTTTGCCAGATTCAGGCATTCTCGGTTTGATAGAGAATTTATTTTCTGTTATGACATATACATCATTTTCATTTTTTCTTATGAAACCCTGATCTCTAAGTGCTCTACGATACTTATAGATTAAACTTTTAGATACACCAAAGCTATCTGCTAACTGAGCTGGACTATAACCATGTTCAATTGCTTTTAGAATCGCTTTTTTTATTGCAAATTCTTTCTCAGCAGGAATTTTCATACCACAAAATAGCACTTATAAATGTTTAACTAATTATAGCCTAGCTTTGTCACTTATACAACTTAGCAGCCCAACCAGAAGCCAAAGCCCACTGGAAATTGTAGCCACCGAGCCAACCGGTAACATCGACAACTTCACCAATAAAATAAAGTCCTGACTTTATTTGTTTCTAGAGTTTTAGATGAAAGCTCGTCACAACTAATTCCACCAAGGGTGACTTCTGCAGTACGATAACCTTCTGTAGTTTGAGGATATACTAGCCATTGATGTATTTTTTAGCAATACTATTAATCTCATCGATTGCTAAATCACAGACTCTTTTTTCGAGAATATCACTATCGAAAAAATTAGCTACAAAATTCTTAGGTAATAATTCTGATAGTGTGTTTTTTAGTATAGCCTTTGTGCCTTGCTCTTTTTTACTGTTTAGAAAATCAGTAATATTGATATTAAGGGATAAATCAATTTTAATGCTTTCTCCAGAGTTCCAATACGAGGATATTTGCAAAATTGCTGGACCACTTAAACCTTCATGAGTAAAAAGAATATTTTCATCAAAACTAACTTGATGATTAGATACACGACAGAAGATTGAAATACCACGTAGTTGCTCAAATTTTTGTTGATCTTCTAAATTAAATATGAAAGGTACAAGTCCGGCGCGTTGTGGATTTACTTTTAGTCCAAATTTCTTGTCAATCTTATAACCAAAACCTGTGTAGCGCCCATCGTTGGGATAGATAATTCACCTGTGGCTATTACAAGTGATTGACAGCTATATTCATCTGTTTGTGTTGTGATATGAAATAAAGATCCTTTTTTAATAATATTTTCAATATTAGTATATAGTTGTATCTTAGCATCATACTTATCACATTCTTCTAAGAGCATATTCACGATATCTTTAGTTTTGTTATCTCAGAAGAGTTGTCCTAAAGTCTTTTCATGAAATGTGGATTATCAGCTAGATATCTATCAGCAGCGATATTATAATTAGTAAAATTACAGCGTCCACCACCTGACATAGAGTTTTACGACTTCTTTTGTAGCTTGTATAGCACACATAAGTCCAGCAACACCAGCACCGATTATTATTACATCATAATTTTTTGCTGACATAAAATCCTAAAGATCATTTAGTTTATACTAGTATAACCAACAATGATAAACATCAAAACTAGATAAATAATTATAATATCTATAATGTTGTGAACATGGATATAATTTTGTATAAAAGAAGTTAAGCTAGTTATAGAATATTTACAAAGTACATAATAGCTGCAGCAGTTCCTGATATATGGCGGAACATTCATATGCCTTTTCCCATAGATAGAGGGAAAATTGAACCACACGTAAAATAAACAACCATAGTAGCTATAATAATCAAAGCGATATCACTAGTTAATAAGCTAATCACAAAAAAGCTTGTTGTTAATAAGGTGAATTAGATGTATAAATATAAAAAAAAAAGATCCTCCGAACTGAAAAATGATCTAATAACTTGCGCCGAATTATTGGTGCTGGTAAAAAAGCAAAACCTAGAAATATAGCAAGTTTTCCAAAATAAGCGGCTGAATAACCTCATTATATCTTGAATTAAGAAAGGACCTAGGGTGTTGAAGGTTATGATAAGTAAATAGGCAATTCCCATTGCGATACTTAAGGTCATAAACTCTTTATTGGTTATTACCTCAGTGATATCTTTTCTAACTTTATATAATACTCAATTTTGACTTTTTGCTTATTGTTTCTGGGGGTATATAATAAAAACTAATATCGTCAATAAAGCTACAAATTATACTAAAGAAATAAAAATCAGACTTTCAACCAAAAGCATTGAAAAAGCCTCTGATTATTGGCCCTGCAATAGTCCCTAATCCCCATATAAAGCCTATAGTAGATCCTAGTTCTATAAGTTTCTCAGGAGAAAGTATATCTGAAAAAAACCTCTTGTAACAACACCTATTGATCCCATAAGAAATCCTTGAAAGAATCTTGAGCTTAAGAGGTACGTATTCATTTGATATTAATATAGGTTAGTAAGCTAGCTACTACAAATAGTACACATGAAACTCTTAGTAGTGCCTTACGTCCTAATACATCTGTAACGGTACCTACTACTAAATTATCCAGAGCATAGCCTATTAGATATATGGATATGATCATTTTTGAAATATATGTTGAAGTGTTAATTGAAGTACTTATTCCGGGTAAGGATGTTGCAAATAGATCTATACTCATACCCATCAGGATAGGGAATTAAAGTAAGATAAATATTCGTATTTTATGATTATAATCATCATTTATAGAATTAGTTTTTTTAGTGTTCAATTTATTTTAAATGAAAAAACTCTAAGAGTATGATTTTAGCAGATTTTACTAGTGAATAAATAGTCGCTAGCATTTTATAAGATAATATGTTTTATGATTAGTATCTACCTTGTTGAATCATAGCTTCTGCTACTTTTTCAAAACCAGCTAGGTTTGCACCAGCAACTAAATTATAACCAAGGTTGTATTTACTACTAGCAAACTTACAAGCATGGAAAATGTTAGCCATGATTTGTTGAAGTTTAGATTCAACTTCTTCAGCTGTCCAAGATAGTCTAGCTGAGTTTTGGCTCATTTCTAGACCAGAAACAGCAACACCACCTGCGTTAGCAGCTTTACCTGGAGCTAGAATTATACCTTTCTTCATTAAGAACTCAATCGCCTCATTAGTTGTTGGCATGTTAGATGCTTCAACAACATACTTAACACCAGCATCAATAAGTTTTTGAGCATCTTCAACATCTATTTCATTTTGAGTAGCTGCAGGAATTGCGATATCTGCTTTTATGCCCCAAGGTTTTTCACCTGCGTGCCAGCTTGCATTGAATTCTTTAGCATAGTCTTGCATTGTTTTTTCACCATTACGGATTTTTAGCAAGAATTCAATTTTCTCATCAGTTGTAATACCTTCAGGATCATGTACAAAACCTTTTGAACCAGAGATTGTAACAACTTTACTACCTAATTGAGCAACTTTTTTACATACGCCCCAAGCAACGTTACCGTAACCAGATATTACTACTGTTTTACATTGTAGAGTGTCACCATCATGCTTAAGCATCTCATCTAAGAAGAATACTACACCATAACCAGTAGCTTCAGGACGGATTAAGCTACCGCCTGACTCTAGTGACTTACCAGTTAATACTCCGTTCTCAAAACAAGCACGAATTCTTCTGTATTGACCATACATATAACCGATTTCTTTACCGCCAACACCAATATCGCCAGCTGGTACATCGATATCTGGACCAATATGACGTTGTAATTCCATCATAAAGCTTTGGCAGAAGTTCATGATTTCAGCGTCAGTTTTACCTTTAGGATCAAAGTCGGCACCACCTTTACCACCACCCATAGGTAGAGTAGTTAAGCTGTTTTTGAAAACTTGCTCGAAGCCTAGGAATTTGATAATACCTGAGTATACACTTGGGTGAAATCTAATCCCACCTTTGAAAGGACCGATAGCGCCATTAAATTGATATCTGTAACCACGGTTTACTTGTATATTACCATCTCTATCAATCCATGGCACTCTGAAAGAAATACCTCTTTCAGGCTCAACTATACGTGCTAGAATATTTTCTTCGATATATTTAGGATTTTGTTCTAGAGTTGGTTTAAGCGTAGAAAATAATTCTTTTACAGCTTGGATGAATTCTTTTTCATGACCATCTCTTTTTTCTACTTGGGCAATTACGCTATCAATATACTCATGAGCATTCATTTATGCATCTCCTTTATAATTTGAAATTTATTAGAATATTTTTTCATATGTTTAAAACAAGTCCCCTTATGCAGTTATTATAAAGAAACTTATGAATAAATATCCTCTGCTTGTACAATTTTGTATTTAACCAAGCTAGTTTACAACTAACTTAGTTTATATTAATACGATTTTATAATAGTTTTTTATGATTAAAAACCAAATAATTTAATTTCGTACATAAATTTTACAAAGTGGTTATTATTTAGTCTTTAGATGATTAAGTATTTTCTCTGGTATAAGAGGATATAAACATTAGTATGACTTTTGGTTTTAGTTTTATGAGTGTTGTTTGGAATCTATAAAAAAGGAGTTATGTCGATGTGTATACTAATTAATTATTTTGATCAATTCTATTCACCACTAGATATAAATTGCCTAAAGTAATATACACAAACAAGACTTCTTTGAATTATCTTTAAGTAATAACAATATCTAGAGGTTGGCCTTTATGAATCCTCAACAACAAGCTTTAGACAAAATAGTTCAAGCTCAACAACTGATTGTTGTAGTGACAGATAGCTGGCAAGGGATGGCAGCTAGATTATCATACTTTACCAGAAACGGTGCAAACACTTGGAGAGTTATTAAACCAGCCTCAGCTGTTGTGATTGGTAAAAGTGGTCTAGCATGGGCAGATAGCTCTTACTAAAATTTAGTAAAGGCGCCACTAAAGCAAGAAGGCGATAGCAGATCTCCAGCAGTAGTTTTTAGCTTAGGTAAAATTTTTGGTTTTGCTAATAGGACATCAGCTGACTATATTCAAGTTAAAAAACAAGCATAGAATGTGTATCGATGACAGTAATTCAAAATATTACAATCACATAGTTAATAGCAAGCAAATTAGTGATAAAGATTGGCGCTCAGCAGAAAATATGTTAGAGATTTTATTCTATGAATACGGTATAGAAGTTTTGTAGAATACAAATTCAACAGTACCAAGAAAAGGCTCATGTATCTTTATGCATATCTGGAAGTCTGCAACTATTGGTACAGAAGGATGTACAGCTATAGCTGAAGAAGATATTAGTGATATTCAAGCATCACTACTCAAATAAAAATTCAGTGTTAGTACAACTATCACAACATATCTATGATCAAATTAAAAATGATTAGCAATTACCTGATTTATTATAAGGGCATAAATTAATGAATAAATATATAATTTTTGATAATACAAAATTAGTCAACTATATAAGAGATAATTCTCTTACAACACCTTGCTATATTTATGATTTATAGCTTTTAGACGATACTTTTGCTATTGCAAAAAAAGCTTTGGATAAGAATTTCAAAAATGCGGAAATTCATTATGCAATTAAGGCAAATAATTATCGTAAGATAGTAAATATTGCTAAAAAAATATGCATGATAATTGTATCACTGACTATTTTAACCACTGTTGGTTTAACTATTATTATTCCAGTGAAAGATGTTAATATCTTAAATGGTTTGATACAAGGTATTTCACAAGTACTGAATATAATCGGTTTAGGCGATGTTAAGCCAATAATTGTGGTAATCCTTTAGGTATGTTAGCATCACTTAGTACATGGATCTTAGGCCAGCTCGTGGTATGCAAACAGTAGCAGAGCAAGAGCTTTTCCCAAAAATTATGGAGGGTAAGAATAAATTCGGCATGCCAGTAAATATGCTGATGATACAAGTACTAATTGTAGTTGTATTATCATCGATATTTCTAATAATGTCATCAGTATATGGAGCATTTGCTTTATTGATTGCTATTACTTCACAGTTTACTGTAGTAATGTGGATAATGGTATTTTATAGCAGCTATTAGACTTAGATTTACACGACCAGATACTCATAGGGTTTGTCACGTAGGTAAGAGAAATTATAATTGGCTACATAGAAAAAGAATTTTGTGATTCACAAAAAGTGGTAGAAAAGATCATTTATTTTTTTATTTTGTTATATAACGATAGTTATAATTTTGGTGTTAAGAATTATTTGTTATTAATTTAACCATTAAATTCTCATTAGTTTTGGAGTGCAGTCAATTTTACAGCAAGTAGTTGACCACACGGCAACTTGTTAAATAACCAAGCTCCAACTTGGCTAGTATAAATTCAAAGCTATCCCTTTAATAGCTTTAAAAACAAGACCATACAAGCTTTTAAGACTCGATAAAAGTTTATCAATTTTTCAGATTTTAGAACACTAAAAAATCAAATATTATACTTGACTTAAATGAATCAATTATGAAGTGCAGACACTGCAATGCCTACAGCCTAGACGTGTTAGAAAATTAATTTGATAAAATTTCAGCAGCTGCTTTGTTAAGATCTTTTACAGCATTTTATAGAATAATTATTCTCTTTTTTTATCAAAAAACCAATAAGTACATATTCATCACGACCATATTTTACTTTAGTAGCACATCTAAGAGTTATGTTGTATTAATTAACTAGCTACTTCTAAAACATACCACAGGCATTAGTATCTTATTTAGGTGAAGTATATATTTACCATAACATTGATTTTATGAAATTATGATTATTCTTAGCATTCTAAATATTTGATTCGAGATTCAGCAAAAACTCTTTTTTATCTAATCCACCAGTATAACCACCAAGTTTACCATTTGTATTTATTACTCGGTAGCAAGGAATAATTATTGGCAAAAGATTTTTACCATTTGTATTAGCTACAGCTCTAAAAGCTGTTGGTTTGCCAATTTTTCTAGCTTCTTCAAGATAGCTGATAGTCTCACCATAAGGAATTTTTATTAATTGTTGCCAAACTTGTTTTTGAAAACTAGTACCTGTTAGTTGTAGTGGAATTGAGAAATCTCTTAGCTCTTTTTTAAAATATCTGCCTAATTGATTTGCTGTCTGCATTGTTATGCTATTAGCTTTAAAAATTATCTTTGCAGTATAAATTTTTAGCAACTTTTCTATTGAGTAGGTACTTGAATTACTGATAAAAAAACAAGCATATAAATAACTAGTATCAGCAATTGCAATTAAACTACCAATTGGCGTTTGTATTTCTTGAGCATAAAATATAGTTTTATAGATATTTTTATTTAGCATAGCTAAATAAATTTGATGAGTTTTTAGCATGAGTATTATTATGTATATTATGCCTTTTAAGATAATACACTGAGTTATTGCAAAAATAAATAAAGCACAAAATTTCGGCATAAATATAGATAAGTTTGATGTTGATTATAAAAAAGTATAAGGGCATATCCAAGACACAATAGCAAAGATAGAACCACATGATTCAGTTGAGCGCTTTGAAGCTTTAGGTGTCGAGATTATCCAAGAATATGCTCAAATAATTGATCAATATACAGTCAAAGCAGGTTACAATATATATTAAAGCTAAGTATATTGTCATAGTAATAGGATCAAGTGTAACTATACCTAAAATTAAAGGTTTGGATGAGGGTAGATTACCTAACTAATGAAACAATCTTTGAGTTTAAAGAAAAACCTAAGCATTTGATGATTATTGGTGGTGGCCTATCAGTGTTGCGCTAGCCTAGGCTCATACCTTACTTGGTTAGTAAGGTTACTATTTTTGAGGCGTCAGATACTATTCTAGGTATACTTGATAGTGAATGTAGAAAGATTATCCTCAAAGAGTTTGATAGATTAGCTATTAATGTAATAACAAATGTAAATATTGGTGAGGTAGCGCATGATGCACAGGAAATAAGTCTTTACTGTGGTGATAAGCTTTATCAAGGTTCTCATTTGTTAATTGCGGCTAGGAAGAGCACCAAACTTACAATAAGCTTGATTTAGATAAAGTTGGCATTAAATTACCTCAAGAGACATAAATGTTAATAAACGTCTAAAAGAACGAATTACAAAAATATTTATGCAATTGGCGATGTTACAGGATGGTATCAGTTTACTCATGTTGCTGGTTATCATACAGGTGTTGTGATACAAAATATTCTTTTTAAACTACCAACAAAAGTTGATTATAGTAGTTTACCATGGTCTATATATATTAATCCAGAAATAGCTTATGTTAGACAAAATATCGCACAGGCAAAACTCACGGAGTAACACTTTTAAAGTTGTTATATCAAAGTAATGACCGTGTAGTAGCAAGTTTAGCAACTGATCGACTGATAAAGGTAGCGGTAAGTAAGAAAGGTTATATATTAGGTGCTACAATTATTGGTGAGAATGTTAGTAAGTTAATTGTACAATGGACGATAGCTATTAAAAATAAAAAAACATGCCAACACACGTAGTTGCATATCAGACTCTAAGTGAGTTAAATATAGTGATAGAGTTAAAAAATAATCCATTTTTTACTAATGTTTAACCTAAGGACAATAAGAAACTAGAGGAATAGAGAAAAATAAATAAAATTTTAGTTTAGTAATAAATATAGAAGTTGGAGAAAAAAAATGGAAAAATAAATATAAAAAACTTATTTAAAAGTATGGTTTTGGGGTTTATTGCTACTATAGTAATTTCGCTATTCATGATTATAAAAATAAAAGCTGACATTATGCCCAACTCAACCCTATAAAGATTTTAACTATGATGTCACATGATATGTTAGGAATGCCTCTTAATCCTCTCATCGGGTGGATAGTTAATTTTATAATAGGAACGATTGTTTGGGGTATAGCATTTTTTATTTTATATAATAAATTACCTGGTTCTCTAGTTGTTAAGGGTATATCTTTTGGTGTAATAGCTTGGCTGCTTATGATGTTTATACCTATGCCAATGAGTGGAGAAGGTTTATTTGAATTAAAACTTGGTATGATGGCTCCAATAATAACATTAGTACTTCACATTATATATGGAGCAGTGATAGACTTCACTTATAAGTTATTACAACCAAAATAGACGTGATAAAACAAAATATTAGGTCCTGGTTTCAGAGGTTATTTGTTAATAAAGCTGCAATTCTGCTGTCTGCTCTAAATATAAGTAACTATACTATCTTTTATAACAGGTTTACTAAGTGCTGTTTTAGTTTTATACTTACCATGGTTAGCTATTTTTCCTTTTAATATTGGGTTATTTAGATGTGTTAGATGGTAGTTTGGCAAGGCTACAAAATCTAGTTCATCTTGGTACGATGCTTGATATATTATCTGATCACTTTGTCGAGAGTTTTATTATTATTGCTATTTTTATTAATCAGCCACAAATATGGTTTGGTTTGTTAATGATGATGTCTATAATTGTTTGTATTAGTAGTTTTTTGTTAGTTGGTGTTTTCAGTCAAAAAGAATCAATAAAGAGTTTTTACATTTATATTTTTTATCATAATGATTTTATTTCCTAGTATAGTACTTATGCTCGGATTGATTTATACATTATTAGTTTTATGGACGACGCTATATCGTTGCTATGAATTTTATGTTTATGATAAGGAAAGGAGTAAATTTCGATGAGAAATTTTTTGAATAAAACTTTTGTTGGTTTTATGGCTGGTTTAATTAGTGCTTGCATCTTATATTTTATTTTACTCTTATTCGTCAGCATGGTATTGAGTTTAATGATCAGCTTAAGTATACGATTATATCGTTTAATGATACGGAGTGTGGTTTATAGGCTATCCTATTTGCACTACCATTATCAAAAAATATTTTTATTAAAAGTTCATATTATAACTTTAGCAGTTATTTTATTTAATTTTTTAGTTAAAATACCATTAGCAGGACTTATATATAAAATTGTTAGCCTTAAATAATCTCATGACAGATTCATTGATAAGGTTGTTTTTTGTATAAATCTTTCAGAATTTAGTTATATTACTTGTTTTTTGCCAATTAACCCTTATATCCAATAGCAGAAATTTTATAACATTAATCAAGTAGTTTATATCTAGTGTAGATATATTATTACAGTATTATTTGGGAGTTTTAGGTATGGCAGATTATTATTCTTTACTAGGGGTGAGTAGAGATGCATCAGAAGCAGATATAAAAAAAGCATATAGAAGGTTAGCAAAAAAATATCACCCTGATGTTAATAAAGAAAAAGGAGCTGAAGAAAAATTTAAAGAAATCCAGACAGCATATGATGCTTTGGGCGATAAAGAAAAAAGAGCACTTTATGATAACTACGGAGAAAACTGGGATAAAGTCCAGCAAGGAGGCTTTGGCGGAGCTGGTGGTGGCTTTGGTGGTTTCTCTCAAGGTAGATCTCATAGCTTTAATTTTGAGGATCTTGGTGATATCTTCGGCGATCTTTTTGGTGGTGCTGGCGCTAGAGGTTTTACTGGTGGTCAGCCAAGAGCAAGAAAAGGTGAGGATATAAATATATCATTACGTCTAAATGTTGAAGATGCAATCAAGGGCGGTAAGAGAACAGTTTCATATAGTTATCAAGAAGTAGGTGCTAATGATATGCCAACAATGCAGCATCAAAGTGTTGATGTTAAAATACCGCCAGCGATGGGTAATGGTAAGAAGCTTCGTGTTAAAGGTAAGGGTAGTGCAGGTATAGGAGCAAATGCTCCAGCAGGTGATCTTTATATCAAAATAGAAGTAGTAAATTATAAAAATTATAAGGTTGATGGTAATGATATTTATGAACATATCAATATTGCACCATGGGAAGCAGCTCTTGGCACGTCATTAGAAATAGATACTCCTTATGGTAAGAAAAAAATGCAAGTACCAGAAGGAAGCCAATCAGGGCGTAAAATGCGTATCAAAGGTAAAGGTCTTGGTGATGGTGATTTTTATATTGTTTATGATATTAAGCTACCTCTTGCAGATACTGATGAGAAAAAAGAGTTCTACATGCAGATGCAAGAAAAAATGAATTTCGATCCTAGGGCTTAGGATTATCTTTTTCTATTATCAATTTCAATTATACAGTAACTTATAAGTATTAATGCACCACCAATTATTGTCGATAGATAAATTTTCTCATCATTAATTAATTTTTCAAAGATTGTTGCAAAAACAGGCTCAAAAGAGAAAATGACAGCAACTTGTGACATACTAGTAGCATAGGTATACTAAAGGCTACCTGTAGTATTATTAGGTAAGAGTAAATCTTTAAAAGCTTCACTACGATGATCTTTTCTAGTTTCATAACTTAGATACACAACTGATACAGCATACATCAAAGCACATAGCACTAACCAAAGGTAGCCAATAGTAAAGTTGTCAAAACTCAACCAGATAGGGCATAGATTCCTAATAATGAGACGCAAGATGCTATTAGGCCATATATTGTTAGGCGGATCAACCTTAAAAAGACTACTAATAAAAGGAATTATAACTACACTCAAAGCAGTTAAAAAAGCTGACATACTTGAAGAAACTGTATATAGTCCCTGAGTTTGGAAATAAAAACTCATATCTCCAAGTGAGCGAAATATGGTACCAACTTTTAGTAAATAGACTTTACTATTAAATTTAGCTTTCAAAGACTAAAGGCAAAAATAATAGGCACGATAAACTAAGCCTAATAGCCACAAAAAGCCCAGGCGAAATATACACAAGAGAGATTTTTATTAAGGGAAATGTTGCTCCCCAAAATATAGTAACTATAAAAAGAGCTAGAATAGCTTTTCTTTGAATACTCATAATAATTTAAGATCAAAATATGATATAAGTTTTTAGCTATTTGCTCTTAAAATCAAGCTATAAATTCTAGATGAAGATTAGTTTTGTGGTTTTGCTTAAATTTGTATCTAATTACATAATTGGAAGTATTATTTGATGTTAGTCAATCGTTGATATTTGTTTACATTAAATTATTAAAATTGGTATAATTTAGTGTTTTTTGAAAAAAAGTGCTCAAAGGTTAAGCAATGAAACAAGTCTCAAAAGTTAAGCAAATTGGTGCTATAGCTATTATAGCCGGAACAGCTATTGGCGCAGGCATGCTTGGGATTCCTTTTGCGGTAGCAGCAGTTGGGTTTAATTATGCAGCGGCAGCTTTATTTATTGTTTGGATAATTATGTATGCAACAGCTTTATTAATTGTTGAGGCAAATGTTTCCCAGCCTTTAGGTACAGATATGGACTCGATCGCGCACAATATATTAGGTAAGCCTGGTAGAGTATTAAATTTGTTATTTTATCTACTATTATTATATTCGTTACTTACAACTTATATTTTTATGGGCGGGCAACTTTTTCAAACTTATATACTTGGTTGGTTAAACCTAGAAAATGCTAGCTTAGCAAAGCTGCTATTTTGTTTAATCTTTGGTTTTTTTATATATAAAGGTATCAAAGTAGTATTTAGTGTTAATAAACTATTTTTAAGTCTAAAAATACTAGCTTTTGTTTTATTTATTGCTTTTGTTGCTCCACAAATTCGTGCACCTATACTAGAAAATAAAGCTCTAGGGGTAGAGTATGTTTGGTTTGCTATTCCAATACTTGTTACATCATTTGGTTTTCATATTATTATCCCAGCAATTAGAAACTACTTTGAGAATGATGTAGTTTTCAAAAAAACAGTTGCTATTGGAGCATTAGCGCCATTAATTGTTTATTTAGTATGGGTTGTAGCTACACTTGGGACAGTAAGTCTATATGGGGATAATGGTTTTATAGTGTTGAGTAATGCAGGCAAGACTCTAGTAGAAGCGTATCAAGGTTTAGGTCAGAATGGTCCATTAGTTTTTATAAGACTTTTTGAGAACTTTGCGATTATTACATCTTTTTTAGGTGTTGCTTTAGCTTTATTCTCTTTTAATAGAGATCTTTATGGTTTGGATATCAGGAAAAAATTGCTAACTTTAGTGATAACACTATTACCACCACTTATTTTTGCGATATATTTTGTCAACAGTTTTATATCTGCTTTGGGCTATGCTAGTATCTTTGTTTCAGTATTACTGATCGTGCAGCCTACAATGATGGGTTGGGCTATAAGAACTAAGCAAGGTAAAAATGATATCCTTAGTAAGTTATATTTATCTTTGATATTATTTAGTGGTCTAGGTATTATTGGATTGCAATTATTAGTAGCCTTTGGTAGATTACCTCGTATATAATTTAGTTAACTTTCAAATCTTTGACTATTTTCTATGAAGAAACCTAATTTTGATATTAATAAAAAATCTTTTGCTAATGATGACTTAATAGGCGATGAGTATAGTAAGAACCCTAGTGTTGAGGAGTTTAGTATAGATAAGCTTAAGCAATTCCCTAGTGATATGATTGAGCTTTTTAAACTGGTTCAAGCAGTTAGATATGATAGAACACGACTGCAAGAAGAATACAATAACTATCGTTTAAAACTTAATAATGACAGAATGTATCTTGAGTTTGAAGTTATCAAACTAAAAAAACAATATAATGCAAAGATATGTGCTTTGCAGGAAGAATATAATTCGGTAAAATCTAGTAATAATATTGAGTTAGCTAAAATTAGAGAAAGCTAATAAATACAAAGTCAGTCGGACAGTCGCGCTTGTAATTGAGTGAGGAAAGTCCGGGCTTTACAGAGCAAGATGCCAGATAACGTCTGGGAGGCGTGAGCCTACGGAAAGTGCAACAGAAAATATACCGCCTTATTTTTAGTAAGGTAAGGATGAAAAGGTGCGGTAAGAGCGCACCGCATTAGTGGTAACACTCAATGGCATTGTAAACCCCATCTAAAGCAAGACCAAATAGTGCCACTATGATGTTGCTCGCATCGTGGCAGGGGTAGGTCGCTTGAGCTTACTGGTGACAGTAAGCCTAGATAAATGACTGTCTATTACAGAACCCGGCTTATAGACTGACTTTGTATTTTTTACAAAAAGTGGGTAGTTATGCAAGTTATTGACTCTAAACTTCTAGATAGTGGTGGTCAAATAAAAGATAATCTTTTGATATTTGAGCTTAAAAGTTTTTATACTAGTGATAAGTTTGAGATTATAGCTGCAGCTTTAGAGCTTCTTAAGAGTAAAAGTGCTGAATCTGTGCGCCATCCTACAGGTATTAGCTCGTTTTTATATGCTATTGAGATGGCGTATGTCCTTTTCAAAATTAGAGCAGATGAAGAATCTGTTTCTGCAGGTATTCTTTATGAGCTATATAATTTTGGCGATATATCTGATGAAAATATCGAGCAGGCAACTAACCAAACAGTACTTAGGATTTTACAAGGTACGCGTAAAATGTTAGCTATTAAGATGTATCGTTCAGATAACATCTCCTTAGAGCAAATTGATACATTTAGGAAAATGCTGCTGACAATCATTGAGGATGTTAGAATTGTTCTGGTAAAAATTGTCGACAAACTATGTACAATTCGTCATCTAAAATTTTTAAGTAGTAATACCCAACTAGTTATTGCTAGAGAAACATTAGATATCTATGCGCCCCTAGCAAATAGACTTGGCTTAGGTGCTATCAAATGGGAGCTAGAAGATAGAGCATTTTTCTTTTTACAACAAGATGAATACAAACGAATAGCTAAAAGCCTAGGTGCTACGCGAAAACAGCGTGAAGATTTCTTACTTCAAGTAATACAAGATTTAAAAACAATACTTAGGAAATATAATTTACATGCAGGTATTCAAGGTAGAGTTAAACATATATATAGTATCTACAAGAAATTTAAAAATAAAGGTTATCAAGAACTTGATGATTTGTATGATATTACTGCTGTTAGAGTTATAACAAATAATGTAGATGAATGCTATAAAGTACTTGCTGAGGTTAATAACTTATACTCGCCAATACCAGAAGAGTTTAGTGACTATATCGCCCATCCTAAACCAAATGGCTACAAATCAATACATACAGTTGTTAAAGTTGGTGAGCAGAATATTGAGGTTCAAATTAGAACACAGCAAATGCATGATGAATCTGAGTTAGGTTTTGCGGCACATTGGCGCTATAAAGAAGGTGTTAAATTTGATGCTTCTTATGAGGCTAGAGTTGCTTGGTTAAGATCTCTTCTTGAGTGGGAGAGAGAGATTAATGAAGATGGTAGTGAAATCACTAAAGAGCTTAATAAGAAGATTTATGTATTTACGCCAGCAAATGAGCTAATAGATTTAGCTGAAGGTTCGACAGTTTTAGATTTTGCTTATTCAGTGCATACGATGGTCGGTCACCGTACTAAAGGTGCTAAACTAAATGGTAAGATAGTACCATTAACAACTAAGCTAAAAACTGGTGATAAAGTCGAAATTCTAACAAGCAGAGAGCCTAATCCAAATAAAGATTGGGCGTCAGAAAATTTAGGCTATTTATCTTCTGCACGTAATAGGTCAAGAGTCACTAAATGGTTTAATGAGCAGAACAAAGAAGATAATATAGCTTTAGGAAAAGATCGGCTTCTAAAAGAGCTAAGAGGCTATGATCTTAAAGAGGTTGACTTCGTTGAAGTTGCTGCTAAGTTTAATATGAAAACTAGTGATAGTCTTTTTGCAGCGATTGAGGGTGGTAGCTTAAAGGCTAATAGTGTTGTTAACTATATTATTGACACATATTCAGCAGAAGAAAAACTAATCAAGAAAAAAAGTAAACCAATAACGATAAAAGCAAAAACTCCAAAAGTCTTAGTTTCAGGCTTTGATGGTATGAAATATGAGATGGCTAAGTGTTGTCATCCTGTTTATCCCGATCAAATTCAAGGATATATGAGTGTTTCAAAAGGGGTGGTTATACATACTATAAGCTGTCCTAATTTAAATCATCTCAAAGAGAAAAGTCCAGAGAAATTCATAGAAGTTAATTGGGATAGTGAAGACTAGATAGTAATTGTTAGAAATTAGTTAATTGAATGTGAATGGGTGAGTTATAAAATTGGCTCAGCAAGGTTCGAAAGACTGTATCAAAAATTCAATTGTTTCAGATTTAGATAAATAGTGTTTATTAATTGCCACGATAGTTGCCAGTATTTTTAGCTTGCTGTAACCAGCCATTTTTGATATAAAAAGTTACTTGATTAGTTGATTTTATTTCATCACCTTGAGCAATGCGTCCAGAGATACTAAGTTTATTCTCGCCAGGAGTATAGGTCGAGCTATTTTCCACTGTCCATCCTCATAGGTTGCTGGAATAGCTGAACTATTATTATAAATGTTAGACTATCATTGCTAGCTATCTGAGGATTGGTTGATATAGCTTTTATCTTCTTTAGTAAAAATGTTAGCATCATTAGCAGGTGAGGTAATCTCAACATTTAACTCAGTATTTTGACCTTCTTCAAGAACTTCTTTGTTTTTCTCAGCTAACTCTGATGTTGCTAGTTTTTCTACATCAGATTGGTTTATTTTAACTGGTTTATCATCAGTAGGATTTTGCTGAGTTTTAGTATCAATAACAGTAGGCTGATCTACTTCAATAATTTTATAATCAACATTATCACTAGGTTTTTCTTCTGAAAATACCACACTACCATTCTCAGCTCGCCAAGAATAGACCTTTGGATAAGTTGCTTTAGCAAGAGATAAAAAACTCAATATGCAAACTATAACGCTAAAGACATTTTTATGAAATTTTGACATTATTAAATTCTCAAAGTGCTAATAGTATCAAGTATATATAAAATTAGTTCTAATCAAAAGAGTGCTTAGATTAAATTTATCTACTTAGCACTTGCCTTCTATAAAATTCAGAATTATCAGAGTTAATAATTTTATTATCTTTTGTCTACCTCGAACGGCAATTGTTACTAGACCTGGGTTCGGTCGATTGACTTTCCAGCCATCGTTTTTAAAATGAGCATGGTAAGGTATGCCATTTATGATGAATATTGGATGATCATCGGCTGTTAAAGTAGGCTCTAGTATTATTGCTAATTTCTCATTATGCACAAAGCGGCTTTCACGATTAGCTGGTGAGATAATTTTTACTTTAAGTACTTCTTTGATTAGTTGCTTGAGTTGTCGTTGCTTGGGGATTTTCGTTATCTAAATAAAAATTATTGTGTTTTAAAGAAGCAAGTTGTTGTTTGACAGGGTTTCTTTGTTCAATATGATTTTTATGATAAACGCTTTTTTGATACTATTGATCAAAAATAGGGACTGTTTGTAAGAAGACTACTTTACCATTTGCTGCACGCCAAGTATAAATATTATCATCAGCATAAGCATAAGCTATATTTGTTAACATGCCTATGAATATTAGTAAATAAAGATATTTTAGATAATTCATAAAATAATGCATGTATGTTAATATTTGCTTTTTTGATTTTTTTAAAAATAGCTATGCATGGTTATTTGTACTAGCTAGTTTAGTTATAAATGTATTTATCTATGGCAAGTATGGAATATCAACATCACTGATTTACTTATCTACACAAATACTAACTGCTATTTTGGCAGCTATTGTTTGGCTAAGAAATTCAACTTACATCAAAGCATCCAAGCAAAAGAAATTATTATTAGTTATTGCGTTAATTATTTTGGCTGTATGGGTTGGACTAATGTATAAATATGTAAACCCTTATATATTAGATTACGAGTTACTGTTTGGTTTTGATTATTTATGCTATATGTTGGTTGTTATAGGTGGAATATTTCTTATTTTTAGATTAGCTATAGGAATTATTATTTTTCTGTAGTATTTATTAGTTATGCTGTTTAATTATGCAAACTCTGCAATGGTTATTCAAAATGCGCCACAGTATTATAGAGATTTTATTCCATACTATTGGCTATCAGCACTATTGCTATTTATTGAAGGAATAGTTATTGTCGCTTCGTATACTAACGCTAAAAGAAGTGTTTAATATTTTTATAGACATAAATATCAAATCTATTAGTCTTGCCTTTAAGCTGAGAGCTTGGCTTTTTGTTACTGAGAAATTCGGCATTTATAAGTCTTTTAACTACAGCTTTTTTGGTTATTCGTCCCTTGTATAATGTTATCTAATAAATTGGAGTTAGATATCTCATCATTAAATGCAACTTGATGGAGTATTTGCATGCCTTGTTTGACTTTAGCTCTTTTTTTACGAGATGGAAACATTGGATCGACATAGATACAATCAAATGATTTATAAGTTGTAAGTATATAATGATTACTATCTATGTTGATTAAGGTTATTTTAGTGACAATCTCTTTCAGATAATCTATTTGTTGAGCTCTTGCAAAGCATCTTTTAGCAGCAGATAGAGATATGGATCTTTTTCTAGAGTTATTAGCGTATGACCTCTAGCAGCTAATGTAACAGTATCACTACCTAATTGTAGTATCAAGGATAGTAAGCTTAGCTTTAGAGCGACCTTCAACTACCTGTACAACACTACATTTCTTAGCTTTAGGGTTTATTCTATTTAAGATTTCACTATCATTGAAATCTATAAATAATTCTTTATTATCATAATGAAGTTTTAGATTATCATTTTCGAGATATAAGTATTTATGTTGCTGGCAAAGCTTATACTCTAGTGTACCTTCTATAAGCTTATCAAGATGATTTTTTAATCTAAGTTAGAAATATTTATCTGCATTACTTTTTCTTTGCTCGAGGATGTGCTTTATCAAAAACACTTGCTAATTGTTGAAAGTTTAAATGAGTATATATCTGTGTACTAGAAATATCAGCATGACCTAATAAATCTTTTACAGCTAGCAGATCTTTAGATGAGTCAAGTACATGACTAGCAAAAGAATGACGTAGCATATGTGGGTGAATATGGCGGCTAGCATATTTTTCGGCAAATATTTCAAGGCGCTTTTGGATTGATCTATTTGTCAAATGTTTACCATCACGAGAAATAAATAGATAATCACAGCTTGGTTTAAGGGTATCTCTGATTTTGAGCCATCTATCGAGGTTACTTAGGGTTTTAGAACCAAAGTATGCAATACGCTGTTTGTTGCCTTTGCCTATAACACGGATACTTTTTTGTGAGATACTGATATCTTTTAGGTTAATTGATGATAATTCACTAAGTCTAATGCCACAGCTGTACAACAGATCAAAACAGGCAATATCACGAGCTTCAATATCATTGTTTGGATTTATATTTAGTAGATATGCCAGTTCATCTGTATTGACTGCTTTGGGTAGTCTCTTACTACTTTTAGGTGCTTTGATACCACTAGCTGGATTTTGTGATATTATTTCGCTATTTATTAGAAAATTAAAAAAGCTTCTCACCGAACTAATTTTACGCTGAAGTGTTTTAGGAGAATTACCTTGAGCGTGGAGCTTCTTTATCCATATCAATATATCATTATGAGTTAAGCTAGTAATATTTTTATCATTAAGAGATTGATTTAGTTGTAATAAATCTCTTTGGTAGTTATTGATAGTTTCTTGAGAGTAGTTTTTGAGATAAAGTAAATTATCAAGAAAATTACTGATATACTCTAGATTAATCATACTTAGGTTTTAAGCAACAACACATAATATAACTATTACACCAGAAACTAGTGAAATTAGCCATAGACTTTTATAAGTTGATATCTTGTAATTGAAATTATCACTGAGGCTATTTATCTTAAATGCCATAAGCGTTGGCATAATCATTAACAAAACAGAGATTGATAAACCAACACAAGTCATTGCATGAATAAAGATGTCTGGATCCATTTGGTTTATTATTAATGGTATAGCAAAGGTTAGTACTGCTGCTATTGAGTAACCTATAGCTTTTTTAGTTTTATATAATTTATAAGTATCTAAATTAAAATGAAATAGAGATAAGTTTACGCTTAAGAATGATGTTATAATCGCAACATAAGCAAAAATATGTAATACAGCATCTGTTGTTGGAGTTCTTACTTTACTACCTAGTATTTTTAGAATATCGCCGATATTAGCCTTATCTACTGGGGTATGATTGAAAATTGAATCCATAAAGCTTACTGGGCCGTGTAGGGGTAATACACCTAAAATAGTTACGACCCATACTAAATATAGGATTAATGGGATAATACTACCTATTATAACAATACGCTTCATATCTTTAGCATTTTTACTAAGATAGTCAGACAATGCCGGTACGATAATATGTGAAGTAAAAGATGTTGTAAAAACAGGAATAGCTATTACTAGTGATATTCCAAGGTCAACAGGAGCTACAAAAAGGTTAGGAACATCAATATATCTGTTAAAAACTACACACAAAATTACTAAAACTAAGATCTTAAGGATTATAAAAAATCTATTAGCATAGTCAATAAACCTAGTCCCTAAGACCACGATACTACCAAAGATAATTACAAAGATTAAAGATGATAGTTTTTCATCAAGACTTGGTAATGATGTTGATAATGAAGATGCCGCCGCAGAGATATATGCAGTACTTATGAAATACATTAATATCAAAAAAGCAATACTTGCAACAACTCCACCTGGTTTACCAAGATATTTTTCTGCTATGGTTTTGAAGCTACTGCGATAAGGCATCGAGCATGAGATATCTGATATAACTACCGCTGTGTAGGTCATATGCTCCAAACTATGAATATGAGGAGTGAACCTATTACAAAACCAAGCTTAGCGGTAATTATTGGTAAAGCTAATATACCGCCGCCAATCATGGTGCCGACAGTAATCATTATAGATCCTAAAATTTTAATTAAACTATTTTGTGAATGATGCATAGGCTATTTACCTTACTTAATGTGTGGATTGTTGTAATTGCTTAGTTTTCTTTTGTAGGTATATTGCATCAAAGTTGATTGGAGGAAGATTAAGAGGTAAGAAACCTCCTTTGATTATTGAGGAGTCAATTATTCTTTTGGTATAAGGAAAAAGAGTATTTGCACAATATGTATTAAGTACAGAATCAATTTGTTCTGCTGTCATGCCTGTAATTGTAAATATTCCAGATTGAGTAACTTCAGCTATATAAGCATTAGTATCATTGTTTTTCGTAGTTACAGTAATAGTTAAATGTAGTTCGAAATTTTCATCATTTATTTTTGTGGTATTTATGTCAATGTTAAAATCAGAACCAGGATCCCACTGTTCTTTAAAACAAACAGGAGAGTTAATAGTCTCAAAAGAAACATCTTTTGTATATACTTTCTGGATTAAGAAAGATGGTTGGATTTCATTATTTTGCATGATTTTTCCTAAGACTTTTATAAAGTTTTATAGTTTTGGAAAATTATAGCAAATTGAAAAAGATTTATATAACTAAATTAGCGCTTTTTTAGCTCAAAGAGAATATTTAGTGCTTCTAAAGGTGTTATTGTGTTGATATCGATTGCATCAAGTTTTTGTTGTAAAAGATTTTTTTGAGTTGTTGGTTCTAACTCAAGTTGGGGTTGGATTTGGGTTGGTTCTGTTAGCAGCTGTTTTTTTCGAGATTATATAAATTCTGCTTTGCTGACTCTAGAACATCTTGAGATATTCCAGCAAGTTTAGCTACTTGGATGCCATAAGATTTTTTAGCCGCTCCTGCAATAGCTTTGTGCATAAAGTAGATATTATCCTTATATTCTTTTGCTTCAAAGTGAATATTGCATACATTTGGATATTGTTTGGCTAATTCTGTGAGCTCAAAATAATGTGTTGCAAACAAAGTAAATGCACCTATTTTGGCAAATTTCTCTGCACATGCCTTAGCTAAAGCCAGCCCATCAAAAGTGCTTGTGCCACGACCTATCCATCCATTATTACTAGCGATTTAGCACTAGCATTATTGAGGATATAGGCTGTTTCAGTCATTTCAACCATAAAAGTTGATCTGCCGCTAGAGATATCATCAGATGCACCAATCCTTGTGTAGATAGTATCAATGTCACAAATATCTGCGTAACTTGCCGGTACAAATGAGCCGATGTAAGCTAAGAATATTAGTTGTGCAACCTGACGTATATATGTCGACTTACCCCACATATTTGGACCGGTGATTATTTGTAGGGAATTGGTATCTTTACTTAGTCATGTATCATTAGGGATAAATGGTTCATCAATATTCTGTTCAATAGCTAGGTGACGAACTTGTTTAAGTTCTAATTTTGCTAAGTTATTAAACTTAGGCTGACTAAGTTTAAGCTTAATAGCTCTTTCAGCAAAATTTGCTAAGACATCTATTTCTGCAATACTTGCAGCAGTTTCTTAGATTTGCTTATAATATTCTAGAACTTTCTTTAATAGTGTATCATAGATTAATTTTTCACGGGCTATGGCTTTCTCTTTTGATGAAAGGACTTTATCTTCAAAGTTTCTTAACTCTTCAGTGATATAGCGTTCACTAGCTTTTAGAGTTTGGCGTCTGACATACTCAGTTGGGATTTTATCAGCATGCTGTTTCGATAATTCTATAGTAGCCATGGACACGGTTGTAACCAACTTTAAGTGTGCTTATACCAGTTTTTTGTTTTTGTAACTCTTCAAATTTAACTAGAAAATCATAAGAGTTATCTTTTATGCTTTTTAGTTCGTCTAGTTCTTTATCAAAACCATCTTTAATGACGCCACCATCACGAATATTTGCTGGGGATTTTCAACGATAGCTTTTTCTAAAAGTGCGACAAGTTCATCAAGCTGGTGGATACGTCTATTGATATTCTCAATCTCTTGAATATTTTTGTCACTAAGGAGTTTTTTGAGTGTTGGTAATTGCTCAAGAGAGTCGCGTAGTGCGACAAGATCTTTAGGCTTTACAGTTCCAAGTGCAACTCGTGAGATTATTCTTTCAATATCACTGATATAGTTAAGTACATCTTAAATTTTTGAAAAATACTGATTTTCACTTAAGCTATTTATAACATTATGGCGAGTAGATAAAATATTTAAATTCCTTGTTGGATTCCTGAAATACCTTTTTAGTAAACGACTACCAAGACTAGTCTTACATTTGCTAATTATGCTGAGCAAACTACTTTTTGAGTTATTATCTAACTCAAGATTTATACGACTGTTTATATCGATGTTAAGGATATCTTGTTCTTGTTCATAGCTGATATCAGTGATATGCCTAGGAGTATCCTTGAGAATATTTGCAAGATAGCTAAGTATTGAGCCAATAGTTGTTAGCTGTTCACTTTTATAAAGATTGAGAATATTATTAGCAATATTGGTATCAAAAGAGTTTTTAATATATTTTTTTGCATCAAAATTACTATAGTACCATTCTTCTAAAGCTTTAATTGGTCTATTAAAAGGATTTTCTTGAGCAAGTTCACGAGAGTGAGTAATAATTTCTTGAGGTGATAGTTTCAGAACAGCATTTTTTAGTTCATTTAGACTAGTTAGTGTTTTAACTAGATAAATTTTTCCTTGAGTATAGTTAGTGTATGTTAAATTGTATTTATTTTTTTGACAAAAATACTCACAAGAATACTATCTTGATTACTATCTAAAAAGCTTCTTCAGAAACTGTTGCTGGAGTTATAATGCGTGTGACTTGCCTCTCAACTGGGCCTTTTGAAGTATTTGGATCACCAGTTTGCTCACAGATAGCGATCGATAGACCTTTTTTGACAATTTTTGCAATATAAGCTTCAGCGGCATGGTATGGTACTCCAGCCATTGGAATTGATTCACTATTTGACTTACCACGAGCAGTCAGAGTAATATCTAAAAACTCTGCAGCTTTTTTAGCATCATCAAAAAAAGCTCATAAAAATCACCCATACGGTAAAATAATAATATATCTTGATATTGTGATTTAATTTTTAAATATTGCTGTATCATCGGGGTGTGATTAGAAGTATCTTGCATAATAGCTAAATTGTAGAATCTTATTTGATAGCAATTGATTATATATAAATGTTTAGCATAACAAACTTTTAAAATCAGTCGTTGTTACTTTTTTATTTTGCTAAAATACTTTAAAATACCAATGTGGCGATTTTTTATGAAGTGATTTGCATTTGAAAGGAGAAAATAAATGAATTATTTAGACTTTGAGTCAAAAATAAAAGAAATTGAAGATAAAATCACATCTTTATCACATGTATTTGAAGATGAAAAAACAGAAGTCGAAATTAAAAAGCTAAGTAAGAAAAGACTGGAGCTGATGGGATCTACTTACTCTAAGCTTACAGATTGGCAAGTAGTACAATTATCACGCCATCCTAATAGACCATATTTTAAAGATTTATTACCGTTAATTTTTACTGATTTCCAAGAATTGCATGGTGATAGAACTTTCGGTGATGACTTAGCTGTTATCGGTGGTTTGGCAAAATTAAACAATAAGCCAGTTATGGTTATTGGTCAGGAAAAAGGTCGTGATACCAAGAGTAAAATAAAACACAATTTTGGTATGATGCATCCAGAAGGGTATCGTAAGGCTTTAAGACTTATGAAACTAGCAGAGAAGTTTAATATGCCAGTTGTGACTTTTATTGATACTCCAGGTGCTTACCCTGGCATCAAAGCAGAAGAGCGTGGTCAAAGTGAAGCTATTGCAAGAAACCTATTAGAGATGAGCGCTCTAAAAGTTCCTGTTGTATGTATCGTAATTGGTGAAGGCTGTTCTGGTGGAGCTTTAGGTATAGGTGTTGGTGATAGATTACTTATGCTGCAGTATAGCTATTTTGCAACTATTTCACCTGAAGGATGTGCTTCAATTCTGCATAAAACAGCTGAGAAAGCATCTGAGATTACACAAATGATGAATATCACCTCAGGGCGTCTTAAAGAATTAAAAATAGTTGATGAAGTAATTCCTGAGCCACTAGGTGGAGCTCACCGTGATTATGAAACTACTGCTACTAATATTAGAAAAGCTATAACTGCAGAGATAAAAATACTTTCTGACATGACAGTAGAACAAAGAAATGCTAAAAGATATGATAAATTAATGTCTTTTGGAAGGTTCAAGGAAGCATAGTTTATAAATACTAAATCAAAAATGTTTCAATGCTCTTACAAAAGATAAAACCACAGGCAGGCTTTGGTATAGTAGAGTCAATGCTTGCCGCTTTGATTTTATTGTTTGTGTTATCCTCAGGTTTTCTGCTGCTAAATAGTGTCTTAGTCAACATAATTCTTGAGAACAAAAAAATGAGATAGCAACTCTTCTTGATGAGAGAGTAAGTGTTTATCGTCTAACTGGAGTTTTTGATGATACTAAAACCAAAGATGGTATAGAATTTATCAAAACAGCTGTGTTAGAGAAACAAAATGATGCTAAGCTTGAAGAAAAGCCAAAGGCTGTGAAAGATTCAAAGCGTTTAGTGTTGCTGACATCAGAAAGATGGTCGAAAAAGCAGATAAAAAATCCAAAAAAGCTACTGATAATAATGTTAATATAGTATACAAAATAGTCAATATTGTTACTATTGATGACCAGCTTAGTGTTGCAGATCGCGTTAAGGTTATTGAGCGTGAGGTAAAGCAAAATGATAGCCAAGAGCAATAATAAAAACGCTGGCTTTACACTGCCAGAGCTAATGGTTTCAATGGTTATAGCAGCTATAGTTATGGTAATGGCTATTGGTATTTATATTGATATGAATAAGCAGTATATCAAATTAAGTGACAAACATAAGATAAATACCAATCAGCTTTTGATTAAGCAAATTTTCTATAATGCTATCAGTCATGTAGGATTTACTACTAAATATGGTGATATCTATCAACAGCTTGTGAATAACTCAGGGGATAACTTTGGAGATATCTTTGGGAAAATGGGGATAATAACCATTGGAAAAGCTCCAATTCAAGAGTTAGAAGGTCTGCCAAAGGGATTAAGTCTTTCAGTTGAAGCTTGTAAAGAGCGGATGTTACACGATGAAGATCTTATAAGTATGAATATAAAAGAAAGTATTCACTGTGTACAACCAGGTACAGATTTTCTGATGATTCAAAGAAGTATCTTAGACTCAACTTTAAAAACTAACTCATCAAATAATATTTTTAAAATAAATGAGTTTCAAAAAGATACGCTACCGGAGAAAGATCTTAAAGCTAATGATTATCTAGTTTTGTGTAATGTTTTTGAGTGTGAGCTAGTTAAAGTTAGTGCTGTTACACTAGATTTTATCTCGACTACTAGACTAGTTGAAGATAAGTTTAAGATTGGTGACTATGTTGGTAAGTATATTCTAGAAGTTTTCTTTGTAGCAGATAGTGGTAAAAAGATAAAAGTGGTCAAGAAATTTACTCTTTATATGAGTATGTGAAACAAAACTCCGATGACTCGGTAATATATGAGTTAATAGATAATGTCAGTGATTTGAAGATCGAATATGTTTTAAATTCTGATATCCATCAAGGAAGTGCAAAGCTAAAGTGGCAATCACTACAAAAACAACCAATAAAAGTAAAAAGTGCAACAATTGCGGCACTTAAGGTTTCTTTTAAAGTATCAGGTCAACCAACTAGTAAAATATTCTTATTAGATCAAGTTTAGGGGCTTATATGTATAAAAGACTAAAAGCGAAAGTTTCTGGTTTGGCATTGTTAATGGCTTTGGTATTTTCTTTTGTGATTATGGTGATGCTTACAAGTCTTTTATATACGTTTAAGATGGGGCTTTTGACTACTAAAAGTATCATTAAAAATAATAATGAGAAAGTCTTAGGTGAAACCTATATATCTATAAGTTAAAGATGATATAAATTTCACAAAATCATCGGAGTTTGAAATAGGCGATAGTAAGTTTCAAATTATAGTTAATAAGGATAATATATCACCGTTTTTCCCTAATAACACAAATGCAGAACTTTTTCAGTCTCAGCAATATGATAGTTATGATGTAATATATAAAGCTTTTAGCTTAGGTACACATGTTGATCTTACTGAAAGGATTATCTATAATTCGTTAGCGGCAAATAGCTACCAAAGTTTTGATGACGATTTTATCACGATTAATGTGCCGATGATAAATCTTGACGCTATGACTGATTACCAAGAGAGAATTTATCGCTTAAAAAGTGATGGTACTATTGATGATGCGCCAAAAGGACTTATTGGCTTTATACAAAAACAGAATAGGCAGTTAAATATTTTTACAAAAAATGCAAAAATTGGTGTGCCAATTCTAGATAAAATAGCAACAGACTATAAAGTTAAGGTAGGCTGGAACCTTGAGAAGGGTAAGTGGAGATTATATTTACTGCTATATGATACAGATAAATTATTTACTACAGATATACTTTTAGATGACCTTATTAATGAAGAGGTCAAAGGTTTAGCAGCTGATAATGAAGCTTTGGGTAATCAAATTGGTAAGTGGCAAGCTGTAACTAGTGGTGGTGGCAGAGATATGAGTTCATCAGGAGAACAGTTTATCAAAGATGGTATTATTGATGTAGTTTGGTATTTTGAGAAAAATAATGCACCTCCTGAGCTGTTAATTGTTAGAAGTGGTGGACAAAACCAAAGTGGTAGTAATACCAAGGATAATACTACTAAAAGAAAAAAATAACTAGGCAACAGTTAGAAGTCTACTATTCAGAGTATTCATCTACCAATAAAAAGTATGTTGTCAAATTGGCTGATAAACTTGACTTCAAAGAAGAGTTAAATGAGGATACAGTTAAGTTACTAGTGCCAGATATGGCAAGTAATCTTGAGGCTAATATGGTGCTGATATTTCATCCTAATGATCAAAGTAAAACACTGATGAGTATTAGTGATTTTAATTATAACGGTAATCATCGCGTTGGTAAGAGTCTAGATACATATATTGATGGAGAGAGCTTTGGTAAACCAATAATAGTGTCCAAATCTAATGATTCGATGTATATAATTACATTTGAGCCTAATAAATTACATCGTTATGAATATAAAAAAGGTTATGGTAGTTTTATAAGTTTGGAATGCGGCTCAAATGGTCTTGAAAAAGAGTTTGACTTGGATAATAAAAATAGTGATATGGTTGTTGTTAGCTTACCAGAATCAAAAAAAAGAAGCTGATAAAAAAGATGAAGGCATTCAGTTAGTTGTATCAAAGTTTGGCTATTTATTTGTATTTACACCAGATAAAGTTATGCAACTTGATTACGACTTTGATATACTCCAAGAGATTGATTTAGAGGCATCTAGCCCACAAATTTTAGCTGATTTTGATGCGGTCAAAAACACAATTAATAAGATATATATTCAATCAGGGGCATTAGATCTTAAAGTACAGGAAATTAGAGATGAACTAGGTGATGAAGATCAGCCACAGGATAAGTCTGAAATTAATGATAAAGGTAAATCTTCTTCCCAAAATAAAACTAAATCAAAATCGATAGCTGAAAGAAAAAACAAGAGTTAAAAAAAAGAATAGCAAAGCTAAAGATGAAGAGGATAATAAACCAGCTGCTCCTGTATATTTAGATAGTAAGTACCTTTATCCTTTAGGAATAGTCAAGGAAATCAAATTATGAATATCTTAGAAAATATTAACACGGAAAAAAGAAACCCTAGAAGCTTTAATCTTGATTCAATGTCTATAGCTGAAGCAGTCAGTTTAATGATAGATGAAGAGTATAGTGTAATTGAAGCTCTAAAAGAACAGCACACAAATATAACAGAGGTGATTTTAGCAACATCTTATACTTTAAAAAATGCTGGTAGGATTGTATACATTGGGGCAGGGACTAGTGGTAGATTAGGTATATTAGATGCTGTAGAGTGTCCACCAACTTTCAGTGTTGATTATAATATGGTTATAGGCTTGATAGCTGGTGGGGAAAAGGCTTTTATCCAAGCCCAAGAAGAAGCTGAAGATGATGCTAATTTTGGCAAAGAAGATTTACAGATCATAAATCTTACAGCTAAAGATATTGTAATAGGTATTGCTGCAAGTGGTAGGACACCATATGTGATTGGTGCTCTTGAGTATGCTAATTCTATTGGTGTAGCTACGGTTGCTATTAGTTGTACTAAGCAGGCAAAAATATCTAAATATGCTAAATATACTATAGAGGCAGTACCAGGGCCTGAGGTTTTGACAGGCTCAACAAGATTAAAAGCTGGAACTACTCAAAAGCTTATTCTAAATATGATATCGACTCTTTCAATGGTTGCTGTCGGTAAAGTCTATCAAAATCTAATGATAGATGTAAAACCTACTAACCAAAAGCTAGTCGAGCGCTCAAAAAATATTATCTGTGAAGCTACTGGAGTAGATTATACGACAGCAGCAGATTTTTACTTAAAAGCGAATAAATCCGTCAAGGTTGCGATAGTAATGATACTAAATGATTGTGCTTATGAAAAAGCTTTGGCAATATTAAAGAACAATAGTGATTTTATCAAAGAGTTAAAATGAGATTATTAATATTATTTATAGCTCTTATGATTAGTTTCAATGTTTATGCTGCTATTTATGAGACATATAAAAATGGTGTGCCAGAATTCTCTAGTCAGAATCTCAAGGTGCCAAACAGCTTAATTTAGTGATGATCCAGTTTCTATGATTGATATGAATAATACCCGCGCACAATAATTTGGGGTAGTAATCAGCAGCAAGGATATATGTCTTATTCTCAACCACAAGAGGATACGCTTCAAGCAGCTTTCCCAGAAGAATTTACAGATAATTATTTTGATTTCTATGGTATAAACTATCAATATCATAGCTTGATTTCATCAATAATGGGTACAAGTATGTATTCACCAAGTGATGCAAGTAATATGCGTCTGCAAAGAAATTACTAAATTAATTACAATTCAAACTATTGATTATAAGATTTTATGAAATCTTATAGATCACTTTGTGAGACAAACTTTTTTACTTCTTTGTTTAAGGAGTAACCATTTTGTGAACTTGTGAGTATAGTAACTTTATCTTTATCATTTGTCTTTTTTCTAATTTTACTAATTGTAACATCTACACTTCGGCTATAACCATCATAAGGACGATTATAAACTGCTTGAAAAAGTTTGTCGCAGTTAACGAAACTATAAATATTTTCAGTCAATAAGAGCAATATTTTATATTCAATATTACTAAGTTGATAAAGTATATCCTGTTTATTTTTAATTGTTTTCTCTAAAGTATCAAAAACAACTCCGTCAAAAAATAAATATCTAGAGCGAATCAGACTACTGTTAACATTAGTTTTAATTTTTATTAATAAAAGCTTTCTATTGAAAGGTTTTGATATATAGTCTTTAGCACCAAATTCGTATGCTAGAATTTGATCTATCTCATAATTTGAAGCTGTAGCAATAATTATATTTATACCTTTCTGTGAACATATCCTTTTACAAAAATCTAAGCCACTTTCATTATAGGCATCATAATATCTAATAACATTAAGTCAATTTTTTCTGAGTTTAGAATATGTTCTGCAGCTTCTGCTGAATCTGTAATATAAAATTTATAGCCTTCTTTTTCGTCATCGACTACTAAAATACTTTTCATAATTATTTAATTCTAAAAATTATATCTACATCTAATGATATAATGTAAATAAATGTAATTATTCTTTAAAGTTTTTGGACATCATTTTAGAAAATTTCCATTTTTGAGATTTCAGCCCATATAATATGACTTATATAAATGAGATCTTAGATGATAATACAGTTTAGATATTATAGTAGATTTTGTTTAGGTTATTTATAGAACATCCCATTCTTCATCATAAGTTGACAAATCATCATCACTTTCTAATAGCTCTTTAAGTTTTAAGATGATTTAATCTAACCTTTAGGCTTATGAGTATCTATAGAAAATTTAATAGGCTTGATTTTTTAGTTTCTAGAATTTAAAATTTTAACTGATCAATCTCTTTACGATACTCAATATCATTTTCAGACATTTTATTTTCTTCAAGCTTCTTAATAATTTGTTTTAATTTAGCTCTTAATTCTAATTTATCCTGATTAAGTATATCTTTAATATAATGATGCAATTCTTCTTAATTGCTTAATTCTATCTTTAGATTAAGTTAGATATTCTAAGTAATCAGAAATTATATTAATGTCATCTAGCTGATCTATTTTTTTGATATTTTCATATCTGACTTCCTCAAAACTTTCTTTAGAGAGGTTCCAATAACGTTGCATAGAGAGTAATGGGTTAGTATTGGCTTATACCACTCATGTGAAAATCTATCTTTTAAAGGTATATCTATACCTACATGTTTTGAATTAAGTGATCCTAACATAATAGAAGGTACTAGATTTCTAGCATTCCAAAACCTTATAATGTTTCCTTTACCTATTTTTTCTTCAATAATTTTAGCACCTTTGCTATCAACAAATCTAGGTGCACTAAAACTGATGTTATATACTTTTGTATTTTTCATCGTAGGATTATTCTTAGCATAAGCTGGTAATATGTGTGATTTAATATGATAAGTCATGAGTGTAGATAATGACCTGCCTAAGCTATGCCCTAGTACAATTATCTCTGGTGGAGTAGTATTTGAATACTTATCTATAAACTCTTTTATTAAATTTTAAATGGTTTTAACTCTTCAATAAACATTGACAGAATACTTTTGTGTATACTGAAATCACCCTTACCAACATTATGTTCAGCATTACCAGTATAAGTCTCCAAGCCTGTAAGTTTCCAATCCAATCAGATGCACATTTGCTACCTGGATAAACAATAATCATCTTATTTTCTTTTTTACTATAAAGAATAACTCCTGATAATTCAGAGTTATTACGGTAAAGAATATTAACAACTTCAAATTGGCTTGTTTCTAATTTACCAAATATAACACTCTCTTTTAAGTTCTTGACAAAACGGTTATCTAAACTTTTTTCTTTCTTTTGTTCATTTTTAAGAGATTTTATATTATTGACTTTCTTGTCTAAAAGTGGATTATTGTCATACTCCTCTTCTTCAATAATTTTAGTTATTTCTTTTTTAGATAATTTATCTTTTACTTATTTTTAATAAACTTTCATAAAAGTTAATACTTTCTTGTATATCGTTGTAAAATTCATCATCTTGAGAAAGAGTGTCTTCATTTGAAATATTGTAAACGACGTTTAATCGAGCATACATGCTTATTTCTTCTGGTTTAATTTTCTATATAAAAAGTCTACCGGAAATGATGTTTAATCATATTTACTTAGGTATCCTGACTGTTTTCTGTTTATAAACCAGTGATATAAATTAAGGTAAGAACCACTTGACTCTGCTAGTTTAAGGTTTTGTTTAGATTTACTAAGTTCAGATTGTAATTTATCCATTTTCTGAGTTAAATCTGCTTCATTTAATTCTAAATTATGAATATAATCCTAGCTGTTGTGAAATATTGACTAATACAAGAGAGTTAATATTATTTCTAGCTAATAAATTAACATATTCTGAACCAAAAGATAGACTGCTAGAAAGAGCTAAACCTAATAAAACTATTTTTTTCATTTTTACTCCTATTTTTATTATTTTAGATTAAATAGTTACTTAAAATTGTAAAAATATCATTTTTATAATCTAGCTAAAATAATGTCTTAGCTCCTCTATTATATTTGATAAAAGCTTGTTTTGATTAGTAGTTGTTAGTTTTAAGCGAAAATAATTATCTATTTATGAAATTAGATATTTTAATATTGTAAATCTGGTTTATAAATCAGCTAAAATTTATATACAGTTAAACTATTTAATAATTTTGATCTTTAAATGTTAGTAGTTACTTTTAAACCATGTGGTTTATTGTTTTCGATAGATACTTGGACACTGTTGGCTTCAAATATCTTTTTTACGATACACAAGCCTAGCCCTCTACCAAGTATATCACTATTTTTAGCTATATCAGAGTGAAAAAGATTATCAATATTTTATTGAAAAGTTAATCAGACAAATATAATTTGGTTATAAATACTTAATTTGATGCAGAGTTAATATAATTTTAATTGATGTTTTATTTAAACTTTCTTTAATGCCGGCAAATTCAAAGAAATTAGAGATTTTTTCAAGTTAAGCAATTTGTGGATGGATAATATTATGGTTTTATCGTTTTACTGCCATCTAATTTAACAGTAATTGGCTCTATTACATTTACCAGTCGAATAGTGGCGGGATAGCTTAGCATTTTTATTTGCAGCTCTATTTGGAGATTCTCAAGAGGATGATTTTGTGGTATATGTTGGTGAAGTTACACTAATTTTAGGCTTTCAGTCTAGTATATTGCATTTAAATTCCAATTGGATTGGTAATCTTGTTATAGTGATTGTTAGATATATCCAAGACAACCAAAAGATATCCAAAAGCCAACGCAAAAATCCCGATTATATAGTCATATGTTGACCTATTTATAGTAGGTTGTATACGGATTCAATATCGTTATCTGATCAAAAAATTTGTAAAAGAATGTATGTAAACTACAAACTATTGGGACATTAATGCGTGGATTAATTATTGAGTTAATCCGTGTAAACCTGCCTACAGACTCAACGCCATAAGCAATACAGGTAGATAATTACTTAGTCAAATACTTGGGTGATGCTTACTATAAACATAAATACGAATAATTTATTAGTTATCTATAGTATTTGCAGCTTTCTTAGTAATATTGTGAGGATAAATCATATTTAGAACTATCTTCAAAGTAGAGCCTTGAGCAAGTATCGATAAGATAACTACAGTATAGGTGATACTAACTATAACATTACCTTCATCAGGTAATGATAATGCTAAGGCTAAAGATATGCCACCTCTGACTCCAGACCAAGCTACAAGCAAATTATCTCTAGCTGAAGTTCGAGTAAGTTTTTTATCAATTACAGTAATTGGTATTGAGATACTAATTAATCTAGCAAATGTCACAATGAATATGCCAGCAGCACCAACCCAAAAAGCGCTATGATTAAATGGTATACTAGTTAACTCTAGACCTATGAGTATAAATAAGAAAGAGTTAAGCATATTATCAATAACCATCCAAAAGTTATCGAGTTTTTCTACTTGATCTGGAGATGTTTTTTTATGATCTGAAAGATTATTACCAATGAATAAACCAGCAACAACCATGGCAATAGGTCCTGATACATGTAAGCTATGAGCGATTACATATCCCATGCTTGCTACAGCTAATGTTACAAAAATTGAAGTTTCAGAGTCCTGATTAGTTTTTAGAAATATAAGTGCGACTCTAGCAAATATATAACCAAGTAGTATGCCACCACCAGCTTCTGAACCAATTTGTTTAGCTATTATCCAAACATATTCAATACCATGACCATTAATAGCTTGTCCAAAATCACCACCACTACCAAAGAAAACGATATTTGATAATACAACGGAAAGGACAATACCTGTAGCGTCATTAAATAATGACTCGCCAACTACACAAGTTTTTATATGCTTAGGTATAGATTTGTTACCAGCAAGAGTACTAATTACAGCAATAGGATCAGTAGGAGAAATTAATGCGCCGAAAACTAAGCAATAGCCTAAGCTAATATCAAAACCGACTAATAGACAGAAGCCGTAAATTAATATAGCAGTTGTAAGTGCTGATAGTAGTAGACCAATACTTGCAAGTCCAAATATGGCTTTTAGCTCTTTTTTTAGATCAATCATATTAAAATGTAGCGCATTGGCAAATAATAAGAAAGATAACATTCCATCAAGAACTGTTTTTTTTGAAATCAAAACTTGATAAAGCAACTACTAAAAAATTTGACGGACTTAAAAAAGAGGCACACAGTGTCGAAAATGTTATTGAGAGAATTGTTAAGCCTATTGCCTTGGGTAACTTTAGAAGCTTAATGTTAATGTAACTCATCAATGCTGCTACAACAGTTAGCAAACTAAATAAAAAATATTCACTCATAATAATTCCCTATAAGCCACAACTATATTCCCAACTACATGCTTTTGATAACTCTTCTAATAAATTCTTTTGTGTAAAAAAATCATCACTTAATTTATCAAAAGGTAGATCTCCAAACATAAAGCTGTTTGTTTTAACTTCTAAATCAGTTACTTTCTCAATATCTTGTTTTGTCAATATTTTAAACTGCTGCGTTAAATGTATACATGGTTGGCATTCAAGACTATGTTTTGCAGGTTCAAATGGTAATTCTTTGGTTAAGTTGCGAATGTCATCATAGCTATGATTTAGTAAAGGATATGATAAAGGTCTATAATCATATCTTTCTTCTTCATCTATGTTTTTTAAAAGCTGTGATACACTAGACATATCTTTGCGATGACTAAGTAAAATAGTGGCATCACCATTAGCATCAAGCTCATCGATTTTATTAAGTAAAGTTATGCCTTTTAGAAAACCAGCACACCAGCTAAACTTTTGCGATGGAAATTGCTTACGTGCTAAAACTAATTCTTGGAAAGTATTTTCTGAATTTAAATGAAAGTAGTTTATATTTTCTCTTTTTAGCCAGTCAAAAACTGCTGCTAAATAACTATTCCAGCTAGCTGCAGCAAATCCTGTATCTACAGATAAAACACAGAAATTATCTGATAAATTTTGCTTTGTCCAGCATATAAGTGCTAAAGAATGAATGCTATAATTAGCAATAATTATATTATCTAACTTCTGCATTTTACATTCCTATGATATCTTTAACTTCTTTGAGTTTATTTTTTGCGAAAGGGCGTACTTTTGCAGCTCCTTGGCTAAGAATATCATCAACAATTTTAGGATTATTTATATAATAGTCATATTTTTCTCTAGCATCCCTTAGATGCTCATTTATTTTTTCAAAAAGTATTTGTTTGGCATCTCTCCAACCAAGCCCACCTGCTAAGTATTTCTCTTCTAGGGCAGTTATCTCTGATTGGCTTGCAATACTTTTATATATTGCATAAATAGTACAATTATTTGGATCTTTTTTCTCTTCAGGTGTTTGAGAATTTGTAATAATTTTCATCACTTGTTTTCTAAGTTTTTTCTCTGTTGAGAAAATAGCAATAGTATTATCGTAGCTTTTTGACATCTTGCGACCATCTAAACCAAGTATAGTTTGGCTATCTTCACTTGTCATAGCTTGAGGTGCTTTGAGAATTGATTTTTGGTAAATATGGTTGAAACGGTTGGCGATATTTCGAGCTATTTCTATATGTTGAATTTGGTCTTTACCAACAGGAGCTAGATCTGCATCAAAAATAAGAATATCTGCAGCCATAAGTACAGGATAGTTAAATAACCCTGTAGTTATACCTTTATCAGGATCAATATTCTCCTCTTGAAGATTTTGGTCAACTAAGGCTTTGTAAGCATGAGCACGATTAAGTAGTCCTTTAACAGTAGTTGTACTGATAATCCATGTTAATTCCATTATCTCAGAGATATCTGACTGACGATAGAAGTAAGCTTTATCGGAATCAAGACCAAGTGCCAGCCAAGATGAGGCTATTTCATGAATGTATTGCTGGCGTAATTTTTTATCCCAAAGCTTGATTAATGAATGTTGGTCAGCAATAAAGTACATACATTTATATTGATCATTCTTAATCATTTCTATTGCCGGTTTAATAGCACCAATATAGTTACCTAAATGTGGCGTTCCTGATGGAGTAACCCCAGTTAAAATTATTTTTTGTGTCATTTTTATCCTATTGGCTTTAAAATATTAAATGCATTTTAAAATAATGTAAATTTTAGCATATAAGGGTTGTCAAAATAAGAGAATTTATCGTAAATTTATGGAGCGGGAAACGAGGCTCGAACTCGCGACCCCAACCTTGGCAAGGTTGTGC
>NZ_QAPC01000004.1:0-140781 GCF_003069505.1 Francisella-like endosymbiont
GCTGAGGGGTTCGAACCCCCGACCCTCGCCTTGTAAGGGCGATGCTCTCCCAGCTTAGCTAAGCACCCGATAATAATATATTATATAGAAATTTTAATACAAATCAAGATATTTTAAGCAGATTAATAATATTATCCTTCTATCTCATTTCTTAATATTTGCTCTGGGGTAATTTCTGACTCAGCGATTTCTCTCAAAGCTACAACTGTAGCTTTTTCTTTTTTCTCATTTTCTATAGATTCAGAATAGCCATTTTTTAGTATCTTACTTGCTCGCATAGAAGCTAAAACTACTAAATCAAACCTTGTTTCTACTTTATCTAAGCAATCTTCTACTGTTACTCTAGCCATTTTTCACTCCATTTTTTTCAATAATTGTCTTACTTTATTATAATATTATATCAATCACAGTTTTATTTTGCGCGCCATCAGGAATTATAATATCTGCTTTTCTCTTTGATGGCTCAATAAATTTAATGTGCATTGGTCGCACTGTTTCTAGATATTGATTTATAACACTCTCTACACTTCTACCTCTTTCATTTTGATCACGCATCAAGCGTCTGATAAAACATAAATCAGCAGGAGTATCCATATAAACCTTCAAATCCATCATTTTTAATAACTTACGATCATTGAACAGCATAATTCCTTCAAGGATAATTACACTTACCCCACCAACAATTTTCTCTGCTTTTCCCTCAATCCTTGAGTGAGTAGTGTAATCATAATGAGGAATATAGATATCATTACCTTGGACTAAATTATTTAAATCTTTTCTTAGCAATTTATGATCAAAAGCATCTGGATGATCATAGTTTATTTTGCAAGCCTCTTCAAAGCCAACCATTTCACCCCAGTTTTTATAATATCTATCCTCAGAAATTACTGCAATTTTGTTTAAATGTTTTGATTTTAATTTTTTGATGATAGCATTTGAAAATAATGTTTTACCAGAGCCAGAGCCACCAACTATACCTATTATGAAAACATCTCCTTTACCAGCCATTATTTATACCCTATAGTTCTATTTTTGGTTGACTTTTTACTAAATGATCAAGCTCTTTTAGTAAACCTAGAAACTCTTTTATTTTATACATAGGGAACGAATTAGGACCGTCACTTTTAGCTTCATCAGGTTTTGGATGGGTCTCCATAAAAAGTCCATCTATACCAACTGCCATTGCTGCTTTGGATAAAACTGGTACAAATTCTCTTTGACCACCAGAAGAGCTACCTTGACCTCCTGGTAATTGCACCGAATGCGTAGCATCAAATACTACAGGACAATTTGTAGCTTTCATAATCTCAAGTGAACGCATATCTGAGACTAGATTGTTATAACCAAAACTAACTCCTCTTTCACAAACCATAATCTGTTCATTGCCTGTAGATTTAGCTTTTGTTACTACATGCCGCATATCCCAAGGTGCTAGAAATGGACCTTTTTTAATATTTACTGGCTTTCCTTGCTTACAAACCTCAACGATAAAATTTGTTTGACGGCATAAAAAGGCTGGTGTTTGTAATACATCAACAACTTCAGCAACTTCAGCAAATGATGTATCTTCATGAACATCTGTAACAATAGGTATATTATAAGTTTTTTTAACCTTTGCTAAAATTTCAAGACTTTTATCTACGCCCAATCCTCTAAAACTATTTATAGATGAACGATTAGCTTTGTCAAAAGACGACTTATAAACAAAATTTATACCAAGATCCTTAGTTACTTCAGTAAGGTATCCAGCAGTATCCATCGCCATTTGCTCAGATTCAATAACACAAGGACCAGACATTAAGAAAAATGGCTTGCTATTTCCTACTTCAAAATTAGCAATTTTCATAAGATTTTTATTTGAAATTATTTAAACATGATTATAGTTATTATACAGAAAAAGATGAACCACAGCCACAAGTAGTTTTGGCATTTGGATTTCTAATTATAAAATAAGCGCCTTCAACATCATCCCTATAATCAACATCAGCACCAACTAGATACTGAAAGCTCATCGAATCAACAACAAGGCGAACACCATTCTTAGTAATAACCATATCATCATCTTTTACTTCATTATCAAAAGCAAAAGCATATTGAAATCCAGAACAACCTCCACCTATGATATATACTCTAAGGCTAAGAGAATTATCACCTTCTTCTTCAATCAACTCTTTGACTTTTAAAGAAGCAGCCTCTGTAAAGTTTATTGGCTCAACACTTTGAACTTCTACACTCATAAATTACCTCACTACAAGAGAAAGTTTAACTCTACCACCTCTATCAATATTCTGTACTAAGACTTCTAGACCTTGGCCTTCGATTAGAAAGTTAGTCTTCATACCAGCCTGTTCAACTTCAGAAAAAGGTAAATAACCATCTTGATTACCAAGCAAGTTTACAAAAGCTCCAGAATCTAAAAGCTTAACTATTTTACCCTTGTAAATTTGTCCTTCCTCAACTTCTGCAACGATTTCTTCTATAATTGCTATAGCCATATCCATAGATTTTTTGTCTTTAGCAAATATCTTAACCTCACCTGAATCACTGGTATCAATTTGTGCACCAGTCTTTTCGACAATACTTTTTATAATAGAACCTCCTCGACCAACAACATCTTTAATCTTAGCAGGATTAATATTCATCACATGAATTTGTGGCGCAACATCAGATACAGCTTCTTTATGCTCTTTTATTACTTCATTCATGATTCCTAGGATGTGTAATCTACCAACCCTTGCTTGCTCTAGTGCTTGCTCAAGAATTTCTCTTGAAATGCCTTTGATTTTGATATCCATCTGTAGTGCTGTAACACCATATCTAGTACCAGCAACCTTGAAATCCATATCGCCCAGGTGATCTTCATCGCCTAAAATATCTGATAATACAGCGTATTTTGCACCATCTTTGATAAGCCCCATAGCAATACCAGCTACTGGCTCAGCAATTGGCACACCAGCATCCATCATTGATAAAGAAGAACCACATACCGTTGCCATAGAGCTTGAACCATTTGACTCCAAAATTTCAGAGACAACTCTAACAATATAAGGATATGCTTCTTCGTTAGGAAATACTGCTTGAGTTGCACGCTTAGCTAAGTTAGCATGACCAATCTCACGACGCTTTGGAACCATGCCGACCATACCACACTCTCCTACAGAATATGGTGGAAAGTTATAGTGCAACATATAACGACATTTCTCTATACCATCTAAAGATTCTACAAGCTGCGCATCTCTATCACTGCCTAAAGTAGTTACAACTAAAGCTTGAGTCTCACCACGTGTAAACAAGGCAGAGCCATGTACACCTGACAAAACACCTATTTTGACATTAATAGGTCTAATCGTCTCTGTACATCTACCATCTATTCTTGGCTTACCTTCAAGAATATTTGATCTTACAAGATCTTTTTCAATATCATGGAAAGCCTCTAATATCTCTTTTTCACTATATTCATTACCATCAACATCACTAGAGAAAATATACTCTAGAACATTTTTTCTAATTGCATTAAGCTTTAGATTTCTTTCTTGCTTTGATGCTATAGTGTAAGCGTTCTTAATCTCACCAAAAAATTGTGACTTTATTTGTGATTTAAGAAACTTGTTGATTTGATATATAGAATATTCTATACGAGGTTTAGATGCTACTTTAGCAAGTCTATTAATTGAGTTAATAATAGTTTTTAAATGCTTGTGAGCATATAAGATCCCACCAAGCATAACAGATTCTGGAAGGCTATTAGCTTCTGACTCAACCATCAAAATAGCATCATCAGTTCCAGAGACTACTAGATCCAAATCTGATTCTTTCAAATCCTGCTTATTTGGGTTAAGAAGGTATTTACCATTTGTATAACCTACTCTTACACCAGCAACAACCTCATTGTAAGGTGCTCCAGATATTGCTAAAGATGCCGAAGCACCTATCAAAGCTAGTATGTCAGGTGAAAAAGCACCGTCATAAGATAAAACTGTAGCAACGATTTGAATCTCATTAAAAAATCCATCTGGAAATGACGGTCTTATAGATCTATCTATTAACCTAGAAATAAGAATCTGTTCTTCAGAAGGTCTACCTTCTCTTCTTAAGAAACCACCAGGTATTTTACCAGCAGCATAAGTTTTCTCTAAATAATGTACCGATAACGGAAAGAAGTCAACACCATCAGCTACTGATTTTTTAACTACTGTAGCTACCAACACAACATTATTCCCACAACTTACAGTCACTGACCCATCTGCTTGACGTGCCATACCACCTGTTTCAATAACTATTTCTTTGTTACCTAGTTCAAAGACTTCTCTAAATATTTTCACAGTTTAACCTTATTTTTTTGAATTTAATGACGTAAGAACGATTAAGATGAAATTTATTATCTACGTATATTTAATTTCTTGATTAGACTACGGTATCTTTCAACATCCTTACCATGTAGATAGTCTAATAACTTACGACGTTGACTTACTAATCTTAAAAGACCTCTTCTTGAGTGATTGTCTTTTTTGTGTGTTTCAAAATGACCTTGTAAATCATTGATTCTAGCAGTTAAAAGAGCTACTTGCACTTCTGGTGATCCAGTATCACCTTCTGCTAATTGATTTTCTTTAATTATTTTTTGTTTATCTTGAGCTGTTAACATAAATTTACTCCATTTGTCTTGATTAAATTAACATCGAGCAAACCGTACAAAGGAACAGTTTACCAGTTGGTGATTATATACTATAACTATAAAAAATAAAGAGTTTAGTTGGCAATTTTATCTGGCTTAACACCTAATATCTGCAAGCTATTTAATGCAACATCTGCAAAAACTGGCGCAGCTACAGAACCACCGCCATACTGATCACCTTTAGGATCTTTGATTGTCACAACTATAGCGAGTTTAGGATCAGTTGCTGGAACAATACCAACGAAACTTGCTAAATATTTAGCACCATAACTACCCCCAGAAAGCATCCTAGCTGTACCTGTTTTCCCAGCAACATGATAAAGTGGGATTTGTGCTTTAGAAGCAGTTCCACCAAGGTCTTCAACAACAGACTGTATCATACTTATCATTTCTTTTGAATTCTCTTCAGAGATGATAGGTCTTGTTTCAATCTCTTCCCCAGGTCTTCTTTTTAGAATAGTTGGTTTAATATACTGACCATTATTAGCAATTGCAGAGACACCAGCTACTAGCTGTAAGTCGGTAGCATTAATACCATAACCAAAAGATAATGTCGCTAGTTGGAAATCGTCCCATTTATCTTTAGTTGGAACATAACCATCTCTTTCACCAGGTAATTTTATCCCCGTTTCATTGCCAAAACCAAAATTTCTTAATGAAGATTCTAATATACTTGGCTCTGTTAAACCTAAAATCATCTTTGAGATACCCACGTTACTAGATTTCATTAAGATATGTCTTAAATCAATATCACCATAATCTCGCTCATCTCTTATGGTATTTTTACCGATACGATAGAAGCCTGGATGAGTATCAATTACCGGCTCTTCTGGAGTTACATTATCACCATAAGTTAGAACTGTTGTTGCTGCAAAAGTTTTCATTACCGAACCCAACTCATAGACATCTGTAATAGCTCTATTTCTTCTCCTATCAGGGTAAGCATCAGCCATACTGTTAGGGTTATACGAAGGATAATTTACCATTGCTAATATCTCGCCAGTATGGACATCTTCAACTATCACAGAACCTGCTTCGGAATTGGTTCTAATAACACCTTCTTTAAGATATTTATATGCAATATATTGCAACCTGGAGTCAATACTTATCTGTAGGTTATTACTATTCTTAGGCTCGACATATTTATCCTCAACCTTAGAAGCAACTCCACCATGAAGATCTTTCTTGTATTCAAAATAACCATCTTGACCACTTAAAAACTTATTAAACTCAAGCTCTAGGCCTTCTTGTCCCTTACCATCAACATTAGTGAAACCTACAATATGAGAAGTTACTTCAGCCATTGGATAATAGCGTTTAAACTCCCATATTACATGAATACCTGTAATATTAAGGTCTTTAACTTTTTGTGATAAGTATGGTTGAACCTTTCTTTCAATATAGACAAAACCACTTCTTCCCTCTCTAACCTTAACTTGTCTTTTTATCTTTTCTCTAGTTTTTTCAGGTAGATTTAAAATATCCATGACTTTATTTAGCTCAGGACTATCTGCACTAACATAAAAAGGATCAACCCAAATTGTATCCACAGGTGTACTTATTGCCAAAGGATTACCATTTCTATCTAGAATTATTCCTCTGTATGCCTTTATATTTATACTTCTATCACTACGATTATCGCCTTCTTGCTTAAGCTTAGGGTATTGGATAGCTTCCATATAGATAAGCTTTATAAATAAAACAATAAAACTTAGTAGCAGTAAAATAATTACAACAAGATGACGCAGTTTTGGTCGATAACTACTCATCATTTAACTCCTCTTTTTGCTCACTCAAAAAACCAATATTTTTAAGTGTTGGTAACGCCATTTTTTCTTTTTGAGCAAACTTTTCTACAGCAGTTGGTGTAGCTAAAGAACTATATTCTAATACAATCTGACTCCATTGTTCATCTAAACGAGTATCCTCAAGAATTAGATTTTTTTGTTCATTTAATTGCATTTTATATTCAAAACGCACAACTATAAGGCTAAATGCGGTAATGAGCAATACGAATAATAATGCAAAAGAAATACCAACTGTTTTTTTTAAGAAACTATTTTTAAGTGATTCAAATAACCTTATCCTTATTTGACGGTTTGTTAACATCACAGTTTTTCGACCACCCTTAGGATAGCGCTTCTTGAGCGAACATTTTGATTAAGTTCATCGTCATTAGCTTTGGTTTTTTTTGTAATCCATTTTAATTTTATCTGGCTACTATCTTGTGGTAACATCTTTGTAATTCTGTTAAGCTCTTGTTTTGGATTTATAAGTGCGCTAAATTTTTGTTTCACGAGCCTATCTTCTAATGAGTGAAAAGATATAGCAGCTATCCTACCACCAACTTTAATAACTGCTAAAATATTTTCTAGCAGGGCTTCTAAATCTTTAAGCTCATTGTTAACATAAATCCTCAAAGCTTGGAAACAGCGTGTTGCTGGATTTTTATTTTCTCTTTTACCAATAGTTGTGCGAATAAGTTCTGCCAGTTCTAATGTTGTATTAACACTACCATTTTGTTGGATATAATCTTTGATGCATAGTGCTATTTTTCTTGCAAAACGCTCCTCACCATAAACTTTGAATATATAGCTTAAATCATCTACTGATAACTCTTCTAAAGCTTGGCTAGCTGTAATACCTTTAGAAACGTCCATACGCATATCTAGTGGACCATTATGCATAAAACTAAAGCCCCTAGCGGCATTATCTAGTTGTGGAGAAGAGACTCCAAAATCCATAATTATGCCATCAATTTTACCAAGGAGGTTATTTTGCAAACAGTAGTCATAAATACTAGCAAAACTTGCATGAATTATCTCGAAATTATTAAACTGGAAATTTTGCTTAGCGTAGCTGATAGCATTAAGATCTTTATCAAAAGCTATTAAATGCCCTATAGTAAGCCTATCTAAAATAGCCTTTGAATGTCCTCCCCTACCAAAAGTTGCATCGATATAGATACCTTGAGGATTAACATTCAAATCATTAATAGACTCTTGCAGCAATACTGAATAATGCATGTTAGATTATGCCTTGATTAATTCATTAGTTAACTTCTTGGCTTTTGAAAAATCAGTTTTACCAGAACCAAGTTTAGGTATAGATACAACCTTAAAATAGTTTGTTGGCTTATACAAATTCTCTATGTCTAAATGTCTTATAATCTCTTTAAGATCAGATGGTTCAAGCGCTTCTAGAGTATAAAGTAAGCTAATTATCTCTCCTCTTTTTGTATCTGAAGTAGCTACTGCCAAGACCTCAAAATCTATCTTGTGTGAATCATAACCTTTTTCTCTTAAAGCATCATAAACTTTTTGTTCAAGCAAGCCTAAGCTCACCATCTCGCCAGCAACTTTAGCAAATCTAGAGTACCTATCGACAACTGTTAAATAGCCTTCTCCATCGATTTTACCTTTATCGCCGGTTATATACCATGTATAACCATATTTTTGTATCATCACTTCATTTGTCTTTTTAGGGTCATTGAGATAGTAATCCATCTTGTTAACACCTCTATATATAATCATACCCTCGACGCTAACTGGAAGCTCCTCATGCGATTCAGGATGGATGATCTTAAACTGCCCTCCTGGTACGGTTAGTCCAACAGTACCTATTTTGTTTGGTGATTTAGTCGGTCTATTAACTGCAGCCACAGGTGAAAGCTCAGTAGCCCCATAACCTTCGTTAATAACCTTATCAAATTTATCTTCAAACATTGTACGGACTTCTCTTGAAAGCTTCTCAGCACCTGTAATAATTAATCTAAGTGTAGCAAAATCTTCTTTCTTAACCAATTTATTCTTAGTATAAATTCGCAAAAATGTTGGTGTAGCACATAGCACTGTATTTTTATTCTTTCTAATTAAGTTTGCAACGCCCTTTGCATCTGTTGGATCCGCATGACATGCGATATATCCACCTTGAAATAGTGACACCAATGAAATAGTAAGCCCAAAAGCATGAAATATTGGAAGTATCCCCGCTACAGAATCATTTTCCTTACATTCGATAACATTTGTACTTTGATACACATTTGCCAAGAGATTTTTATTTTTTATAACTATCCCCTTAGGCACACCCTCACTACCACTGCTAAATATTATAAATGAAACATCATCTAGCTTAGTTGGCTTGAGATATTTTTTGACTAACCATGAAGCAGGCAAAATTTTAATTTCTAAAAATGTTTTTATACCTTCTACTTTAGTAATCTTAGTCTTGATGTCCTCAAGATAAACAATCCTACACATTGAAAAAACTTCTTCAACAAAGAAACCTTTATTTGTTAGCTTCTCAACAAATGCTTTTGAAGTAATGATGGTTTTTATTCCAGCATTATTAATAGAATATCTTAATGCCTCCTCAGAAGCTGTGTAGTTTAGATTAACTATTGCTTTAGTACTCATCATGAGTGCTAAAATTGCTAAATAACCACCACCACTTGTCGGTAAGCAGACACCAACATTATTCTCTTGTTGGGTAATTTTTTGAAGCTTTTTAGACATCAATACTGCACCAGTAGCAAATTTGTAGCCATCTAATGCAACCCCTGTTGTATCTGTCAACACTAGATTTTTTTTAGCATTAAGCATCTGCATAAACCATATTTCTGCAGGTGCTTTGAGTTGATTTAGGTACCCTTCCCATGTTTTGACAGAAAGATTCTCAATCTCATTATTCAAGCATCTAAGATTTTCTATCTTAGCAATATCAAAATAAATTTGCCTGTCTAAATTTCTTCGTTGTGAAAAGTATGGCATTTCTGGACCACAGATAAACAATATAAATCTATTTTCACTTTGCTCAACTTGAGAAGTTAAGTTTTTATTGACTAGTAGTATGCCTTGATGATCCCAAAAGCTAATATGATCGATATATTTAATACCAATTTTGTCCATAGACTTCTCAAGACCTTTAGCCCTATCATCAAAAGCTCCTAAAACTGTAATACGCTTATCTTCAATGTGAGTTTTCAATGCCAATACTGTAACTATAGTAGTATCATTAGTAACAATTATTGAGCCATTTTTAAAGTTTTTAAAATCAATGTTTTTATTACAATCATATATGTAACGCTGATTTAGCCTTTTATGTATTGAAGATTTAAGCTGTTTAAAACGCATTTTCCTACCAGTATCAAATCATAAATAGTAAGCTTATAGATAAGTTACTATGTTATCATATACTCACTTTAATTTTTATAATAAAATTATTTTATGCCTGAACTTCCTGAAGTAGAAACAATAAAAAGAGGCTTAATTAAAACTATCATCGACAAAACGATACTTGATATTGAAATTAATACTGATAAGCTTCGCTATGCTATTGATAAAAATCAGTTAGTAAAAATTAAAAATAAAGTAGTCAAACAAATTCAACGCAGAGGTAAGCACTTAATAGTTTTCATTGAGGATGACTTACAATTAATTATCCACCTAGGTATGTCTGGAGTCATTAAAGTTACAGACTCAGCAAACTACAACAAAATTAAACATGACCATATCGTTGTAAAACTATCAGATAATCTAAATTTAGTATACAATGATCCACGCAAATTTGGTTATTGGTTGGTAAATACTAATCACACTCCTCTTAGACATAGAGTTTTAGTATCACATGGTGTTGAACCATTAACAGCTGATTTTAATAGTGATTATCTAGTTTCTAAACTTAAGCATACATCAAGAAAAATCAAGCAAACGATTATGGATAATAATATTGTCGTCGGTGTTGGTAATATTTATGCTAGTGAAGCACTATTTGATAGTAATATCTTGCCAACAAGAGCTTCTAATACTATCACTAAAAAAGAAACAGACAAGCTAGTATCCTCTATTAAAAAAATACTTGAAAAAGCTATCATTCAAGGTGGAACTACACTTAAAGATTATAAAAACACTGAGGGTAAGCCTGGTTATTTTACTCAACAACTAAATGTCTATGGCAGAGCTGACCAGCAATGTTATGTATGTAATACAAAAATAGAAAGCCTAGTTATAGCTCAAAGAAATACTTTTTTTTGTAAAAAATGCCAAAAATAAAACTTACATCGAAAGAAAATACTCATGTATTGTAGTATCTTGAGTCAGCTCAGGATGAAAACTACTAACAAGAATATTTGCTTGTCTAAGTAGCACTGGCGAATTTTCATATTTTGATAAGATATCAACTTGATTGCCAACTACAACAAATTTTGGGGCTCTGATAAAAACACCAACAATATTTTTATTGTTAAAGCTCAGATCAGCAACAAAACTATCTACTTGACACCCATAGGCATTTCTCTCAACCTCTAGATCTATCAAGCTTAGATAGCTTTCTCCTTTTGACAAAACTATACTACCAGCACATGTGCCAAAAACTGGATTATTACTACAAAAGTTATGTAGCTTATCAAAAATTTGATGCTTATTGAGCAGATTTAATAAGGTTGTACTCTCACCACCCGGAATAACAAGTCTATCAATACTATCAAAGTCATTTTCAAACTTAACTAATTTTATCTCAACACCCAAAGATTTGAGCATATCAGCATGTTTTTGATAACCTCCTTGAATTGCCAATACCCCGACTTTTTGTGCCATTATTACCAACCTCTTTGTGAAAATTTCTCAAAATCGCAATTAATACCTGTCATCGGTTCACCAAGGTCTTCCGAAACTTCAGCTAATATTTTGGCATCATTATAATATGTCACAGCGCTAACTATTGCTTTAGCTCGCTTAAGAGGATCTGCAGACTTAAATATTCCTGATCCAACAAATACCGACTCAGCTCCCAGCTGCATCATCAATGCTGCATCTGCTGGAGTTGCTACTCCTCCTGCCGAGAAATTTGGTACTGGTAATTTACCATTCTTATACACATACTTGACCAGATCATAAGGTGCTTGCATATTTTTTGCTATAGCCGTAAGCTCTGATTTATCGACATTTTTGATATAATTTATATCCTTGTTAACTTGTCTTAACTGTCTTACTGCTTCGACTATATTACCTGTACCTGCTTCACCTTTAGTACGAATTAGTGCTGCACCTTCGCCTATTCTTCGTAAAGCCTCACCAAGGTTTGTACAACCACATACAAATGGTACTTTAAAGCTATCCTTATCAATATGATTTAACTCATCAGCTGGAGTTAAAACCTCACTCTCATCAATAAAATCAACCCTTAAAGATTCTAGGATTTGTGCTTCGACAAAATGACCAATTCGCGCTTTTGCCATTACTGGTATTGAAACTACCGACATTATCTCTTTAATAAGCTTAGGATCAGACATTCTAGCTATACCCCCATCTTTTCTGATATCAGCAGGAACTCTCTCAAGAGCCATTATAGCTATTGCCCCAGCTTGTTGAGCTATTTCTGCTTGTTCGGCATTGACAACATCCATTATAACCCCACCTTTTAGCATTTCTGCTAAACCAATCTTTATGTTAATATCTGACATTATTGACTCCCTTAATTTTTTCATACTAACTAACTCAAAAGATTATAATTTTTTTAGATGCTGTAGATAAGTTAATTTTTGTTAAGATTATATACAAATAAGCGAGAGTGTACTTTTTTAGGTTATAAATATTTTTTTAATTTAAAAAAATTCTTAAACAATATTTTCATAAATTAACTTATAACTAAATTATAGTTAAAGTTATATTAAATAAGAAATTACAAAATGTTATAATTGGTAAATATTTTAAATAAATTACTATAGAAAAATAACTTAATAAAAAAATAAACAAACTAAGCATAGTTTTATAAATGGAAATAACAAATTCATAAGTGCTAAAGCTATTAAACAAGCTTTTCTTGATACTATTGAGCAGTATTAGAATTTTAAATCTATCCAAAATGAGGAAAATAATTTAAAGAAATCATTAGGTAGGATGAAAATTAAAGATCATTTTATATCAGAAAATGGAATTGAAGCATCTGAACAATGGAAATTACAAATAAGTATAGCAGAGGAAAATGAGCGTATAATAGAAGTATTTTCTGCATTTCTAAGATAGAATAGCGCAAACATACCTTCTAATGCTCTGAAAAGAGCAAACTTTTATAATTATTTCAAATTGGAGCATTTAAAATATAAACACCTCTTCTGAGAAACTTACTTCTCTTACAACTTTTGTATATTTAGCTGTAATTCACCAGGCTTGTCTCTTCAATGATAATGAAAATGACTTACAAAATATATACTAAGCGTGAGTAAAGTTAAAACAGTAGATCAAGTATTTAAAGTAGGAGAAGCTCTAGCTAATTTTTTTAAACAACAATCAAGGTCTTTTCTTAGATATTCAATCTCAAAAGCTAAATTCTTTATCTGATAAGGATATAACTATATACTGTTATTTCATACATTATCAAAGATGACATTCAAACTAAAATGCTTCTCAAACCTTTTCTCTGAAAAATAGCAAAATGACTATTATAAAGTTACTAAATATTTTTCAAACGATATGTTAAGGATGACAAATATTTATATCAAATAATATAAATAACTTCTTACATCTTAATGAAATTAATAGAGATCATAAAACTCAAGTTTCAAAGTATGAAAATGCTTTAAACAGTTATTTGAATTTATTTTACAAAGCTATAAAAATTCATTAGAAATAATGCCACAAATCTGGCTCACTAGGTACTTTATTGAATATATGGGCTAAATAGAAGAATATATAGAGCCTAACAAAAATAAGCTAATTGGATTACAGAAATCAAAGGTTTAGTAAAAATATAAACCTTTAAAAAACTAAATATCTAGATTAATAACATCAAGAGCATTTGATTCAATAAAGTTTCTTCGTGGCTCCACCTCATCACCCATAAGAGTAGTAAATAAAGCATCTGCCTCAACTGCATCTTTTATTGATATTTGTAAAAGAACTCTATTATCAGGATCCATAGTAGTCTCCCAAAGCTGACCAGGGTTCATCTCACCTAGACCTTTATAACGCTGCACATCATTACCTTTTCTAGCTTCTTTAAGTAGCCAATCAATTGCTGACTCAAAATCATCAACATATTCTTTTTTACCACATCTTTCTACATAAGCCCCTTCAAAATATATATCCGATAAAACATCTCCATATGTAACTAAATCTTCATAATCTTTAGTGCTAAAGAAACTACTCTTAACTATATAGTCAGTATCATAACCATTAATATAATGGTTAACTCCATACGATATAGTCTCTTTACCATCTTCATCTATATCTTTTGTTTCGATAAGCTTAAAGCGCTCATATGCTAAAGCTTTTTGATTACAGTTTTCAACGATTTTTTGCCACCATTGAGAAATATCAGTACTTTCATCAACATACTTAGTTCCATACGCCATGACTCTAAGAAGTTTCTCAGGATATGTTTTTGTATACTTCTTAATTACTTTCTGTGATTTTTGATAAAGCTCATAATAGTTAGCCAAAACTTGACCAGAAATAACATTATCATTATTTAGATAGATGCACGCGCCTTCTAAGCCTATATTACCAAGATATTCTGCTAGAGCATCTTCATCTTTTAGATATGTTTCTTGCTTACCTTTTTTTACTTTATATAAAGGTGGTTGAGCAATATATAAATAACCTCTCTCAACAAGCTCCGGCATTTGTCTGTAGAAAAATGTCAATAGCAAAGTACGAATATGAGATCCATCAACATCAGCATCTGTCATTAGAATAATTTTGTGATACCTAGTTTTATTAGGGTTATAATCTTCCGCACCTATACCACAACCTAAAGCTTTAATAAGTGTAGCTACCTCTTGAGAGCCAAGCATTTTATCAAAGCGAGCCTTCTCAACATTCAGGATTTTACCCTTTAATGGCAAGATTGCTTGAATTTTACGATCACGAGCCTGCTTTGCTGATCCTCCCGCGGAATCTCCCTCAACAAGGTAAATCTCAGATAATGCTGGATCTTTTTCTTGACAGTCTGCCAGCTTACCAGGTAAACCAGCAATATCCAAAGCACCCTTACGACGAGTCATATCACGCGCTTTACGAGCAGCTTCACGAGCTTTTGCTGAGTCTAAAATTTTCTCACATATAATTTTAGCTTCTTTAGGGTTTTCTAAAAGAAACTCTTGTAGTTTTTCATTAACTAATGACTCTACAGCTGACTTAACATCAGATGATACTAGTTTATCTTTAGTTTGTGATGAGAATTTTGGATCAGGAACTTTCACAGATAATACTGCAGCTAAACCTTCACGCGTATCTTCACCTATTAAAGTAACTTTTAGCTTTTTATTTAAACCTTCTGACTCAATATAGTTATTCATCGTACGAGTAACTGCTGCTTTAAGACCAGACAAATGTGTACCACCATCTCCTTGCGGAATATTGTTTGTAAAGCAAAAAATTGATTCTTTATATGAGTCATTCCACTGTAAAGCAAGCTCTACTTGGATATCATCCTTTGTACCATTTACAGCTATAACATTTTCATGAACAGGCTTTTTGCTATTGTTCAAATACTTAACAAAAGCAACAATACCACCATCATATTTAAATACTTCTGACCTATTGTTAATTTTATCAATAAGCTTAATTTTGACACCAGAGTTTAAGAAAGATAATTCACGGATTCTCTTCATCAAGATATCATAATCAAAGTCTACAAATGAGAATGTCTCTTTACTTGGTTTAAAAGTAATTAGTGTTCCAGTCTTATATGTTGGACCAACTTCTTTTAATGGAAATTGTGGTACCCCATGAACATACTCTTGATAATGCTCTATACCATTTCTATATATTGTTAGCTTTAATTGTTCAGACAGAGCATTTACAACTGATACACCAACACCATGTAGACCTCCTGATACCTTATAAGAATTATCATCAAATTTACCACCAGCATGCAGTACAGTTAAAATAACCTCTGCAGCAGAGCGTCCTTCTTCTTTATGAATATCTGTAGGAATACCTCTACCATTATCTGATACAGATACAGAACCATCTTTATTTATAATAACTTTAATATCATCACAATAACCAGCTAAGGCTTCATCAATAGCATTATCAATAACCTCAAATACCATATGATGTAAGCCACTACCATCATCAGTATCACCAATATACATCCCAGGTCTTTTCCTAACAGCATCTAAACCTTTAAGTACCTTAATACTCGATGAGTCATAAGCTTTACTCTCAGACATTAACAAGCTCCAAATTTATCGTTATTATTTAAAATTCAATCTCTAGATATTATAGCACAAATAAATCTTAATTATTAATGTTGATAACAATCTAAGTTAATAGACATTGAGGGTTTTTCATTTTACCCAAAAATGCTAATATTAACTCTAACAATTTTGCAGATAGATCCATTTTGAAATTTTGAAAAAGAAAAATATATTGGTAGTAATAGTTGCTGTCATAACAGCAAGTTTTTTACTAGGAAAAAAATCAGGTTTTAATAGCATCATATTGTCGTGTAAAAATACTACGCAAAGATATCGTACCTCTAGGTATTAAGAGTTTACCAAAAGGGGATTTTTGGATGTATGTTAAAGATTTTAAGGCTGCCGAATTTCCTAATAAAAATTATCCTATCTTACAAACATATGCTGATGTTTTTATGACTGGATGTCTACAAACTCAAGCAGAATTTAACCTAACTGAGTTTGGTAAACTTTGCTTTGATACAACATACAACTGGGATCTAGCAAACTGGTTGTATGACCGATCAAATCCTCGCTATAGTAAGTATTACAAGATACTGAAAAATATCGTCCTCAAATTGATAAAATCATTCGTATCTTAACTTTTGATGATGATCTTCCATAATTGTAACAAACTAAATTTCTTATAGATTTTAAAATAAAAATAACAACTAGAAAAATATGTATAGCACCAATGCTTGACTGGACTGATAGGCATTATCGCTACATGATGCGTCTAATTACCAAGCACACAATGTTATACACTGAAATGGTTACTTTAAATGCAATCTTACATGGTAATAAAGAATTTTTGCTTAAATATAATCCCAAAGAAAACCCAGTGACACTACAGCTAGGTGGTTGTGTACCAAAAGACTTTATCAGCTGTGGCAAGCTTGCTGAAGAGCTTGGTTATGATGAAATTAATATAAATGTTGGTTGCCCAAGCGAAAGAGTTAAAAAAGGCAATTTTGGCTTATCATTAATGGCAGAACCAGAGCTTGTAGCAGACTGTGTCAAAGCAATGAAAGATAACTTAGATATCCCAATTTCTGTTAAGTGTCGTATTGGCTATGACCATAATGATAGTTATGAGGAACTATATAATTTCGTTGATAAGCAAGTTCAAGCCGGTGTAGATTATGTTTGTATTCATGCTAGTAAAGGTTGGCTTAGTGGCCTATCACCAAAAGAAAATCGTACTATTCCAGAACTTAAATATGATGTTGTTTACAATATCAAAAAAGATTTTCCAAATCTTGAGCTGGGTATTAATGGTGGGATTACAACACTTGAAGAAACTAAATAACACCTTAAACATGTAGATAGTGTTATGATAGGTAGAGAGATATATTACAATCCTATGTTATTTAAAGACTTTGATAATATTTTCTATAATCAGCCTAGTAACAATATCTCGGCGCTAGAGATTGCTTATAAAATGGCTGAATATATAAAAGTTCAAATGGATAATGATCCATACATAAAACTTAACAATATAACTAAGCATACCTTAAACTTATTCAATGGTTTAACTAATGCTAAAATATATCGTCGTTATCTAAGTGAAAATGCCACAAAAAAAGAAGCAAATGTTGATACTTTCTTAAAAGCTTTAGAAGTTTTTAAGAATAAAATATAGTCTAAATTACTTAATATTTATTAAGCTGTGTTTGAATATTAGCAGCAGACCATTTTGCTGCTTGTTGATAATCATCTGTAGCAGCATTAGTCTGCTTATCTGAAATCACATAAATTTTATCGACATTATTGTCTAAATCATTGGCATTGTTTGTTACTAAATTAGTTGGTAAGATCACAAATGAATGAGGTCCATAGAAACCTATTAGCTTACCAAGTTTTCTGCTATCAAGCTCTTCAGTAGCAGCTTTTTGCTTAAGTTTAGCATCATTTACTTTGATACCTAGCTGCTTAACTACATTACCAACATCCTGATCTGTGAGTCTACTATTAGTCTCGCACTGTGTAAAAATTGCTTTATTGTATGCTAAAAATAACTCAGAGCCTCCTTGTAAATATGCCTCATTAGCAACTAACGAAGCATAATTAGCTACTTTAGCATCTCTTTTTGGTGAAGGATAAGCCTTAAAGATAAACTTGACACTATGATTTTCTTTAATAAGTTCATTAATTTCTTTAGAAATTTCAGCACACTTACCACACCCATAATCAAAAAATACTACAACAGCTTTATTAGCATCTCGTGGTCCTACTGTAGGGGTTACCGGATCATTCAACAAATCATTAACAACATCTGGGATAGCTATAATCTTAGCATAATCTTTATAGTTCTCATCAGCGTTAGTAATTACAGCTGCTTGAGTATTCTGATGATTAATGCAACTTGATAATACTAATGCTAAAATACCTAAAGCAGCAATTAATATCTTTTTCATAAAGTAATTCCTTAACATTAATTTTTTATATCATAACAAAATCAAGATTATTTTTGCTATGAATAAAGGTGATTTTTTGTAACTAGGATTATTAGCTTTTCTAGGAATATTATCCAAATATTTTTTATAATTATTGTTTTTGAAGCTCTAAAACATTATTAATACTAAATATAAAAAAATTAACTAAAAAAGTGAATAGACTATTAAGATGATTTTGAATTTATTTTAGATAGGCAACTTATAATCGAGAACTAAATTAGAATCGTATAGACAAACAACTTAGTTAAGCTTAATTCCAAATTGATAAGCAATATTCTGAACATCTTTTTTATTGATATTCTTTAAATCGTTGGCATTTAAATCTTTGATAGATTTGCCATTTATCTTAGTGTTGTTGATGACTTGCTGTGCTTTTTTACTAGGCCTGTTTGCTTTGCTATTTGTCCTGCAGCATCTTTGACTGTATCAACACTGAGCAAGTTCTGCAACGATGATACATCCACAGCAAAACTAATATTATTTAAATCTCCTGAGATAGCCCCTTTTAATGTTAGCTTAGAAATATTTTGTTTAAACTGATTAAAACTAACACTAACAATTTTTAAAGTCGAGCTGAAGTGGAATATTAAACACTATGTTTATTATACCACTAAACTGCCAAGTTCCCTGACCTGATACAGTTAAGCTCTTAGCATCTAAACCAACACCTTCAACAGTTAAATCTTTAATAGCATTACCAGCAATATTTTGTAAGTTAAACTTAACTGTATTATCAACATTTGTTTTATTGGTAATAACTACATTGACATCAACATTATTATTATTTGTTGATTTAACAACTATAGTAGTTGGTAACCCTAATAATTGAGGGTTTGTCGATATATTAGTTACATTAGCATCATATACGGTTCCTGCATTTTCATAGTCTTTTATATCCATATTTTGAATCACAAAATTTGGATACTTTTAACGTAGAGTCTCATTTTTAATATTTGCATAACCATATACTTTAGCTTCAGCTTTTGGAGTAATACCTTGAACAGCTTATCCTCCAGTATTATCATTTTTAGAGCTAAAATTAGATAAAAACTCAGTCACCTGTTTGATACCATTAGCTATATATTTAGCTTGTTTAGTATTTTCTTTGAGTTTTTAAAGGTCAACTTGTTCTAATTTTTCGCCAACCTTACCAATAGTCTCAATAGCCTGTTGTTTTATAACCTCTGAACTAATCTTAGATTGTTGTGGAGCCAAGAATTTTGTATTAATGTACAACTCACCTTTAGTAGTTCTTTGTTTATCTAAAGCCACTCCAGTTATAACAACATCTTTTATGGTGATTTGTCGTGTAAGTAGGTTTGAGATATCTATACTTGCACTTACAGATTGTGCGTAGAATCTATCTTTACTAAGATCATTCGGATCTGCCGCTCCTAAGCCTATTATCTCTAGTTTAGCATTAGTTAAATCCAGATTTAAAGATTGATAATCAACAGTTGCACCATTAGCTTTGGTTAACTGCTGTTTGATGATATTTGATACTATCAATGTTTCTAAAAGCTTTGGTGAGTATATTAAAGCTGTGACAATCAAAGCTACTAGTACAACCCCAGTTAATCTAAATGGCTGCCTAAACTTACGATTTTGCATCTCAACCCAGTCAACTTTAGAAATATTCTTGCCTAAGAAAATCCATCTAGCAATTTTAACAAAAAAGTTTTTTGTGATTTTATTATAAAGCTCGGTACCAGACTGAACTGCTGCCATTTTTGCTACTATTTTTTTATAAATCTTTGCAATAATAATCCCAAAGATTAATCCCAAAACTATGGCAACAACAAATGCGCCTGTTACAAGGTAATAATCAAAACCTGTATATGCGACTACAGTAGTATTTACTAGATTTTTAAATAATGGTTGCGTGAAACCATCAAGTAAAAATGTCCCTACAGCAAAGCTAAGTCCTTGTAAGATATAAGAGAGAGCTTTCGCAATAAGTGTAATAAAGACAAATACTCCGATATTTATTCTTAGGATTATGACTAAAAATAGTACTCCTATGAAAAGTAACGGTGAATAGGCAATCCCCGGAATAAATCCATATACAAATGCTAAAACAGCAGTAAGAAGCAATTGAGCTGGGGTAATTTTCGAGAAAATAGTAGATTTGATTTTGTTAAATTATATAGTCAAACATTTTTGGCTGCCTTTTTATTTATAAATTTACACAAATTAACATTATCACATTTTAATTATTATTATAGGTAAATCAAACGTTAAAATAAGCATTTTTATTAGAAATAATAGCATAAATGAGTTATTATTTTACTTGTTATCTAACAAAAATTTTCGTCAAACGATCAAATAAGGAAGAAAATCAATGAACTTACATGAATATCAAGCTAAAGAACTTTTAGAAAGCTATGGTCTAAAAGTTCAAAAAGGTATCATAGCTCATAACTCTAATGAAGCTGCTCAAGCATTTGACCAACTAGGTGGCAGATTTGCTGTGGTTAAAGCTCAGGTACATGCCGGTGGTCGGGGTAAAGCTGGTGGTGTAAAAGTTGTTAAATCATCTCAAGAAGCTCGTGAAGTAGCAGAAAGCTTAATCGGTAAAAATCTTGTGACATTCCAAACTAATGCTGAAGGTCAACCAGTTAATTCTGTAGGTGTTTTTGAAGACGTTTATCCTGTTACACGTGAATTATATCTAGGCGCTGTAGTTGACAGATCTAGCCGTAAAGTAACTTTTATGGCATCAACTGAAGGTGGTGTAGATATTGAAGAAGTTGCACACAACTTTCCTGAAAAAATCCTTAAAGTAAAAGTTGATCCATTAGTCGGTTTACAACCTTTCCAAGCTCGCGAGGTAGCTTTCAAACTTGGCTTAGAAGGTAAGCAAATCAATGATTTTGTTAAAACAATGCTAGGTGCTTATAAAGCATTTATCGAGTGTGATTTTGCCCTATTTGAAATCAACCCTCTTGCTATAAAAGAAAATGGTGAGATTGTTTGTGTTGATAGTAAAATCAACCTTGACTCAAATGCTCTTTATAGACATCCAAAACTGTTAGCATTAAGAGATAAGTCTCAAGAAAATGCTAAAGAGCTAAAAGCTTCTGAGCATGAGCTAAACTATGTAGCGCTGGAAGGTAACATTGGCTGTATGGTAAACGGTGCTGGTCTAGCAATGGCTACTATGGATATTATCCAACTATATGGTGGTAAGCCGGCAAACTTCCTAGATGTAGGTGGTGGCGCTACTAAAGAAAGAGTAATCGAAGCTTTCAAACTAATCCTAGATGCTGAGAATGTAAAAGCTGTTTTAATTAATATTTTCGGTGGTATTGTTCGTTGTGATATGATCGCAGAAGCAATTATCGAAGCTGTTAAGGAAGTAAATGTAACTTTACCAGTAGTTGTTCGTCTAGAAGGTAACAATGCAGAAAAAGGTGTTAAAATATTAGCTGATTCAGGTCTAAAACTAATACCTGCTGATAGTTTAGCTGATGCTGCTGAAAAAGTTGTGAAATCGCTAGGTTAATAAATTAAAACAGTTAAAAGGATATTAGACAGTGAGCGTATTAGTTGATAAAAATACAAAAGTTTTAGTACAAGGTTTTACTGGTAAAAATGGTACTTTCCACTCACAACAGGCTATGGCTTATGGTACAAATATCATAGGTGGTGTAACTCCTGGTAAAGGTGGTACAACTCATTTAGGTAAACCAGTTTTCAATACAATGGAAGAAGCTGTAAAAGCTACTGGTGCTGATGCATCAGTAATTTATGTACCAGCTCCATTTGTAAAGGACTCTGCAATCGAAGCTATTGATTCTGGTGTTAAGTTAGTAGTAATCATCACAGAAGGCATTCCTACTCTAGATATGCTAGTAGTTAAAGAGTACTTTAAAGATAAAGATGTAAGAGTAATTGGTCCTAACTGTCCTGGCATAATCACTCCAGGTGAGTGTAAGATTGGTATCATGCCTGGTCATATTCATATGAAAGGCAAAGTTGGTATCATCTCCCGTTCAGGTACTCTAACTTATGAAGCAGTTGCGCAAACTACTAAATTAGGTTTTGGTCAATCTACTTGTATTGGTATAGGCGGTGACCCTATACCAGGCATGAACCAAATCGAAGCTCTTAAACTTCTAGAGAATGATCCACAAACAGAAGCAATTATATTAATTGGTGAGATTGGTGGTACAGCTGAAGAAGAAGCTGCTGAGTACATCAAGCATAATGTTACTAAACCGGTAATTGGTTATATTGCTGGTGTTACAGCTCCTCCAGGAAAGCGTATGGGTCATGCTGGTGCTATAATCTCTGGCGATAAAGGTACAGCTGAAGAGAAATTCGCTGCATTTGAAGCTGCTGGAATCGCTTACACTAGATCACCTGCTGAGATCGGCAAAAAGCTTAAAGAAGTTACTGGCTGGTAATCTTTTCTTCTTAAAATTTTCTCTCATTATATTTTCAATTTATATCATATATTTTATTACAACTTTGATTTAAAGCGATAGTAGTATTCTATATATAAAATATTTAATTATGTTTAGAAAAATAAGTGTATTATTTACAATAATTGTAGTGCTAGTGACAACAAATTTTACTTACTGTCTACCACAAACTAAAACTCAAATACTCAAACTCCTAAAAATTTAGACTATTAATATAATAATCAGATAAAAGATTGTAATAAGATATATAGTGCGATTACGACTTCTATTTACGCTTCTAGTATTGGTATTACAGCAGTGATAATGGTTCCTGTGGGTACTTTAGGTGGAATGGTAGGTGGTTGCAATAATGTCACCAATGATGTTTGATCATGGTGGCTTAAACAAAAATCCTATAATTCAGCCAATGCAAATAACAGGTACTATTCTTTTAGGTGCTAGTGTCGCTGTGTTGAATTACCAATTCAAACAGCTTCTAGCTTGACAAAGTCAGCTCAAGATAGCTGTTATATGCTCTAAGGGAAAATCAATTAAATATGGCAAATATAAATCAACAGACTATTCTGATAACAGATGCAAATAGAGGAATCAGTCTTGGTTTTACAAAGTATTACCTAGAACAAAACTATATCGTTATAGCTACTTGTAGGGCTCCCGCTGAAGCTACTGAGCTGTAACGACTTACTAAAGTCTATTAATAATCTATTTATTAAAAACTTGATGTTACAGATGTCGTAGATCAGAATAGGCTAATGCAAAAATATAATCATATCACGCTTGATATACTCATAAATAATGCTGGTATCTATCCAGAACACCACAGAAGAATTAGGATATCTGATACAAATCCAAATTGGTAAATAATGCTTTTCAAACCAATTGCCTAAGTCAGTTTTATCTTATACATAATTTTAAGAATAATTTACTAAGATCAAATAAACCAATAGTTATAAATATTGCTATCCAAGCTGGATCCATAAGTCAAACACAAGCTGGTTTTGGCTATGCCTATCGTATCTCTAAAGCAGCTCTTAATATGTTAACTAAAACATTTGCTGCTGAATATTCTGAAATAATAACTATAAGTCTAAGACCCAGCTGGGTTAAAACTGTTATAAGTGGAAATAATGCCTCTTGGAAGTTAAACAAAGTATACACGATATGAATAAGCTTATTAGTTCCCTAAAGATTGAAGATTCTGGAAAGTTCTTAGATGCACAGGGTAACCAACAACCATGGTAAATTGATAACATAAACTTTAATAATAAAAATTAAACTGTTATTCTTAGTCAAGAATATAAATTTTGCTAATGACTATAATTTTAAAATGACTGCTATACTACTATCAAAAAATTAAGCATTATTTATTTAATAGTAGGGTTAATTGCTTGAGTTTTATATCTTTTTATCTACCCTATTTTAGATGTGTTAATTTCTAATCTTGGAAAAATATTACCCATGATAAGATACATCGGCTTTACCTCAGTAAGTTAGTAACTGATTTCTTGATAACACTTTATATTAGTCTATCAATTTTTAGTAAGTAGCACTAGCTTAGAAAAATTTCTAAAAAAATTGTTCTAAAAGACACAATAACGATAGTTTTATATCAACTGCTATTGTAACAACTCGTAGAGTTAGTTTAGCGATATTTCTAACAGCAATGCTTGTAGGTAGTATTATGGCGATTACATTCTTTTTGCTAGGTATACCAAGTCCTATATTATTTGCATTTATAGCAGCTATTGCTTCAATGGTGCCATTTATGGTTGGCGTAGTTTATATTAAATTGACGTAAGTGTATTTATCAATATATGATGCAACCTAGAATTATTAACAAACAAGTTAAGCTTAGCTTTGTTGCTTCACTAATAGATATCATAGGAGGTATTCATTCGTATGGTTTTATTGGAAATATTTCTTGGTTCAGTAATAATTTAATGTAGCTTTTGTAGGTATTGAAAAATTAATGAATAATAAAGAATAATATTTTCAAAGAACCTGGGAAAAAGTATTAAAACTATTAATAGACCCTAAATTTTCATCCCCTTTAGCATTACTAGCCATAAAAATATGTGCTATTGGCCTGAATATCTATTTTATCATCCAAACTACCAACTGGAACTATTACTAAATTAAACTCAGTCTGCTCAAAAGGCAGTATTGAACCACATTTACTGCAAAAACTTTATGTATGATGTGATGCCGGTAATTTATATTTTCTTATTAACTCTTGGTCAGATTTCCAACTTAATTTTGCATTTGATGAAAACAAGTTGGCCACATGAACTAAGCCTATACCTTTACGACAATACTTACAATGACACAAAAAGAAATTTTCAAAATTACCATTAATTTCAAATTGAATAGAGTTACAAAGGCATGAACCTCTAAATGACATATTTCCCCGATTAAATTATAAGTTTATTTTAGAGCAAACGATTATATCGTACTTATGTTAAATATTAATAACTATAATATTTTCTTACGTAATAAATGTTAATTTAGTTATAACTTCTTAATGATTTACAATTAGCATTTAGTTAAAATGAATTTTAATACAACCAAAGATCGTAATTATATAAAAATAGGCTATTTAGATGAACTAACTATTCATGCTATTGATAATCAAGACAATTATTGCAAGCTTTAAGGGTAGCGAACCAGTTTACTATTGGGTTTGGAAAGATAATATGATTGAGCCTATTAAGAAATAAGCTAGATTGATATTGTAATCCGACTTAAAAGTCAATATTCCCATTTGGCATAGTAAGTGTTCCACTACTTGGAGCAATATGTGGTTGCACATCTGAATCTTCGATAATAATTTTATAAGTATAAGTGTCGAGAACTGCTTGTTTCAATTCTATATCTGATCGATACTCTTTTATTTCATTTACTAATTCTTCTTGAATATTTTTTGGAATTCTTGTTCTTGCCCCAAAAATAACTTCTTTAATAGATTCTTTAAGTATCTCCCAAACTCCAGGTCCCAATTGATGAGTCCCTTTTACAGCATAGCTTACTAGCGTATATTATCCTTATAACTCCATTCATCAAACTTTTTAAAAAACATATCAACATCTCTTTCACATGGCCTTTGATTTGTATAAATCACATTTTTAAGAGAATGTATTACAGGGTGGCTATGATCATTTTTTTACATTTTCCAATAAGTATATTGGTATCAAAACCTATACAAATACCTTTATGTTGGCTTGCATAATGACTCCATTTTATCATTGTAAGGGGTAAAACATGTAACTCCAACAACTATAGACAACTTTTTTGTAACATATAGTTGCTTTTATCCACAACAGCATAGGCATTGACCCAACAGGAAGCTCACCACCTCATAGATTTGGATAACAGTCAAATGGATCATTAAAATCAACTGGGTTAGTGAATTTTATAGATCCTTTTGTAAGCAAGTCTATGAACTATTTTTTATCTTGTTTACTATTATTATGTATATTACCTCTATATTGATAAAGAATCATAACACTACCCAATCACTCTATACCCAAACCAATCAAGCTTTAGATCATATTTTCCATCATTCGGATTTAGATGAATACATTTACCATTTATAAAACTAAGCTCTAAACAGTCATCAACCTCCATAAGATATCTTTATACTGATATAATGAATTTTTTAGTAGACTGTTTTCAGCTTACTTTTATCGTAACTACCAAGATTAACAAAATATAGTTTTTTATCATAATCTTGAAGTTTGTCTTGGATAGATATTTGATAACCATCAGAGCCTTTGATAGCTTTATAACTATCTAAATGTAGACCCTTAATAGTACCAAACCCGTTTTTTCTAAGGTGCTCATAAGTATTTTCAATAGTTCACCAACTACAAACTGTATATCGTGTAACTCAATATTTGCTTTTGGAGCACTACCACCCAAATATACGATAAATAACTGACTCATAAAAACCCTACAAAATTAATTTTCTCACAAATAATTATAGCTAAATTTCTTGAAATTCTGAAACTAGTTCAAAATGACTTGATTGTTTTTTATTTTCCATTTATTTAAAACTACGATAGCGTAATTCTAGGCAGTTTTGCATACAGGTTCCTGAGCAGTGTCCGAAGGACTGCCATGAAAAAAGTATGTCGCTATAACTTACCCAGTAAGTAGCGAAACATTATTATTTATAGATTTTCTTAAAAGCAACTGGCTATAATATAAAGATAACTCTGTAAAACTTCTTAAATAATGATAACTCTAGAAATCTGTGCAGATAACTACCAATCAATCCTAAATGCACAACAAGCTAATACTAATAGATTGAAACTTTGTTCAGCATTAGGTGTCGAGGGACTTACACCCTCACCTAGCCTAGTAAAGTTTGCTAAAGCTAATTTTAAAGCTCACTACAAGCTATGATTCTCTATCGTGGTAATGATTTTTATTACGATCAAGTAGATTAACAGATTATGCTTGATGATCTAAAAACTATGCTTTAGCTTGATGTTGATGGTGTTGTTATTGGTGCATTAATAAAAGATAATAAAGTAGATAAAGAGTTTTTAAAACCATTTATTCAACTTACAAAACAAACTGGTAAAGAGCTAACTTTTCATAGAGTTATTGATCTAACTACGGATATATAAAAATCTACACAAGAGATAATTACTCTTGGTTTCGATAGAATCCTGCATTAGGAACTGCTATGAATGTAATCAAAGGTTTAGAAACTATAAAGTCGCTACAACAACAATTTAGTAGCCAAATACAGGTAATGCCAGGTGGTAGCATCAACTCACAGAATGTAAGAGAAATATTAGATAGTACAAAAGTAACAAATATTCATTGTTCTGCTTCTAAGAAAATTTTACGAGATAGTTGCTCTACAGCATTTGCAGCTACTGCTTTAGAAATTAAAATTAGTCAAACTGATGAAATAGTTACAATAAAACACAAATTGATAAATTGATAAGTAAATCTATTCTAAACTAACGATTTAATAAAAAAATTAGTCATATCAACAAGTTTTGAATCCCTTATTTATTTGAATTTAAAGATATATAATTTTGTTTATAAAATAACTTATTATTTATCTTATGATAAAAAACATATTCTTTGACTTAAATGGAACGCTTGTAAATACAATAGGCGATATAACAGTCGCAACAAATGCTATGCGTAAGCATTTTGGATTTAAACCAGTATCCAAAAATGTTTTGGCTAATATTATTGGCAAAGGCTACCCTACTACTGTTAGAAAAGTATTGGCATTAGATTTTACTGATAAAAAATATATTGAATCTATCACAGATGAGGGTGTCAAAATATTAAGTGATAATTATAAAATACTAAATAGTGCTAATAGTAAAGTATATCCAAATGTGTTTGAAACATTAGACTTCTTGAAAAAGCAAAATATCAAAATGGCTATTGTCACAAATAAGCATGAGGAAGATGTTATACAATCTCTATCACATTTAAATCTATTGATTATTTTGATATTATTATTAGTGGTGATACAACTCCTAGTTATAAACCCAACTCAGAACCATTACTTTTTGCTATGAATAAGTTAAATGCTAAGCCGGATGAGAGTTTAATGGTTGGTGACTCAATGAATGATTTCTTATGTGCACAAGGTGCTAATATAAAAGTAGTAATAGTTAGTTATGGCTATCATAATGGTATTGACCTTAAGTCTTTAGATAGCTTTGCTCATATTGATGATTTTGCTGAGATAAAAGATCTTATAAGCTAAATCTCATTAATCCTGAACTTGTTTCATGATCTCATATTAAACCTTTAGATGAATAGACCGACATGAGATACAATGAATAAGAAAGGATTTATTTACATACTTACAAACAAAGAAGACTCTGTTCTTTACATAGGTGTTTCGTCAGATCTTAAGCAAAGAGTATATCAACATAAGGATATGTTAGTTGAGGGCTTTACTAAAAAATATCGAACCCATAAGTTAGTGTATTATGAAATGGCAGAAAATATTGAATCTGCTATATTAAGGGGAAAAACAACTCAAACGCTAACATAAAAATTGGAAATTTAACTTAATTAGGCAAGCCAACCCTAAGTTAGAAGACTTATTTTATGATTTATAGTGAGGAACCTGGAACAAGTTCAGGAGGACTAAGTATTATAAATTTTACTTAGCTAAGCACTATGCTATAATTTTGCTCATATTTTATTTAAGCAATTTTCTCAAAATGGCGAATCATCATAAACTAATAATTTTAGGATCTGGTCCTGCTGGCTATACCGCAGCAATATATGCAGCTCGTGCAAACTTAAAACCAGTGATAATCACAGGTATGCAACCAGGAGGTCAACTTACGACTACTACAGATGTAGACAACTGGCCTGGTGAGCCTAATGGTATTATGGGTCCTAAACTAATGGATAAATTACAAAAACAAGCAGAAAGGTTTGATACCCAAATAATCTATGACACCATCAATGCTGTAGATCTACAAAATAAACCTTTTAAACTAATTGGTGAAGTAGATCAATATACATGTAATGCTCTAATCATAGCAACTGGTGCTACAGCTAAATATCTAAGGTTAGAATCAGAAGAAAAATTTATGGGTAAGGGTGTATCTGCATGTGCCACTTGTGATGGATTTTTCTATAAAAATAAAGATGTCGCAGTAGTTGGTGGTGGTAATACAGCTGTTGAAGAAGCACTATTTTTATCAAACATCACTAAGTCTGTGACATTAATCCATCGTAGAGACTCTCTAAGATCTGAAAAAATTCTTATTGATAAGCTAATGGGAAAAGCAGAGAATGGTAATGTAAATATCATCTGGGATACAACATTAGAAGAAGTACTTGGTGATGATATGGGGGTTAATGCTCTGCGTATCAAAAATATCAAAACTAACGAAGAATCTCAAATTGATGTCGCTGGTGTTTTTATTGCTATTGGTCATACACCAAATACTAGTATTTTTGCTGGTCAGCTTGAGATGGAAAATGGCTATATCAAAGTCAAATCAGGGCTAGCTGGTGATGCTACACAAACGAATATCAAAGGAGTATTTGCTGCTGGCGATGTCGTGGATCATATTTATAAACAAGCTGTAACTTCAGCTGGTACTGGCTGTATGGCTGTGTTAGATGCAGAAAAATACTTAGGCAATCTAGATCAGTAAAATATACTTCTTCATTTCTTAAATTAATATTGGCGTAACATAATATTCAATAAATACTTTTATTTAAAATATCAAATATGACAGTTTTATTTAGTTTTAAAATAATGTCTACTTGCCTTCGCATCCAAATATTTATAGTCGCCTTGCTCTTTACCATGGTTTCGGCTTTTTTGCAAATAACACCTAGTGTCAATGGCGATTTTATATTAGAAAGGATAAATATTAGCGAAGGGTTATTTGTTAAATTATCAACACTATACTTTTTATAATATGCTTTATTACAAATACCTTATGGATATCTTATAGATTCAAAAGGTTTTGAAAAGATACTACCTTTTTGTATTTTTCTAGTTTTAATAGGATCTATTATATACTGGCTTTGTGGTAATTATGTCTTAATAGACTTTAGTCGAATAATTATTAATGATGATGTGCAAGTTCATATATATTGGTATATTCATAGCTATAATATATTCCAAGAGGTCTATAATTCCATTACCTAATAAGCCTATGTGAAATATCTGTAGGACTTGGTGACTATTGCGTAGGAAATATTTATCTCCACCTAAAGACATTCATATGACCATACCAAACTCAAATAGTCCATCAACAGTACTATTCGCATAGAGCAAAATATCATCATTAGCGAATAACTATCACGATATTATTATTATCACCAGCATAAAAAATGCCAAGATAATCCCCACCCACCTGTAAACAAATACAGTAGACCAAGAGAGTTTAGATTATCTAAAAATATAAATACTAAAAGCAATAATACTCTAGAAATATTAACTAAAACTATGATTATCCTTCTAGGTAGAAGATCAGTAAAATAACCTATAAGCGGTAATAATACAACCGCACATTCCACCAAATAAACATAAATAGTATAATAACTTCCATACTATTTCTTAAAGATAATAAATGCCAACTTATAGAAATATACGCAATACCGACAACAACAGCATTACAAATTGTCATTCCACAAGCATAACTAAAAGCATTATTACTAAATAATCTACTTCTAGCTTTAAAATAACTAAGCATATTTTAAAACCTATTTCATTTTAACCATTCGATGTCTACTGATGAGTATGTTGATTATTAAAAATAGAGATATTGATATATTTAGAGTGATTGTACACCAAGCATATTTATAAGCAAGCTGAAACTTTAGTTACTATTGACTGTATATCTATTCTAGATGCTGAAAAGTATTTAGGTATTTTATTTTTTAAAAAAACTAAACTACTTTAAACCTGTTGTTTCAAAAAAAATTAATAGCTTAAATTGTAAGAGGAAATAGACTAGGCCACAAAACATACAAGCTAAACCAAAAATAGATACTTACATTTCACTTTGAAAATATAACCATGAAAATAATTTGATTACCTAAAGCATTAATTAAAGCCCATCTCAACCACATTAAAGCGAAAGTTGTTCCTTTAGGGATATTAACACTAAAAAGAGTAAATCTTATTAAAGATGTTCCACTAAACAATAAACTAAATCCATATAAACTTAATCCGATAATAATTATAAGTAACTTTGAGCCACATATGCTATTAAATAAAACACAATTAATGAAGCTAATACTAATATAACCCCTATTTTTACAAGTGTCTTTAGAGAAAAACTTCGACTTTTATCTCTTATTATAAAGCTTCTGAATAAAACTGAACAAAAAAAGAAGATTCCATAAACCATATTCTATAGTGCTAAGATGAGAATTTTTTATAAGTAAAATAGATACTATTCCAAGCCATACTATAAAAAGAACACTTTAAAAGCCTAAACTTACAGTACCTATAAGGAATGTAGATGAAATCAAAAGCTTACGATAATTACGATAAATTTTAACGAAATTTAGCTTAAAATTTTGTCTTGACGTACTAATACACTACTGTTTCAGGCATATATTTTATTATATCCCCTAAGGCTAAGGCAGATAATAACACAAGAATTAGAAAAATCACTCTCCAATGGAATATTTCTACAATAATTGCATCTAACAAATGATCTGTTAACGGAGATTTAGCAATATTATTCATAATTGAAGTGGTGCGTACAACTGCCATTTCTGATAATATTTCTTGGACAATGACATACCCAATTGTACCTATAAAACATAAACATATACCTTGTAAGAATCTCCCAAGAGTAAAGTAACTAATATTTGGTGAAAACATAATAAAAATTGTGTTTAATAAAAAAACAAACAACCTAATATCATCAATAAGGCGCCTTCCTATAATGTCAAATATAGGTCCTATAAATAATTGTAATGTAGTACCACCTAATATAAAAATTATTAATGAAGTTGGAATCATAGAAGATTCACTTTGGAAATCAGAGATTACTTGGAGCATACCTGGTATAATCATGTCATTTGCCAAATAGACAGTTAATTCATAGATAAGGAAATATCCCATCAAACTCTTATTTAAGCTTAAAACCCCTTGAGAATTAGTATAATCTGTCATAAGTTAAGTCCCTATAAATTAGATATTGTTATATCCTTAAATTGCTAACTTTGGGCCGTTAAAAGTTACTACAGAAGATACTACCCACCGATTATAACAATCAATAATTATTAAGTAAAATAATTTAAGAGCAGTATATTTTTGAAACTATTGTACAAATTAAAAGGAACTAGATATATGTTGTTTTTCATCTACCTCTCAAAAAGAAACTATCCAACTGTGCAAAATTAAGCTTCACCCAAGTTGGTCGCCCATGGTTGCACTGCCCCGAATTTTCAACAGTTTCCATTTGTCTAAGTAAATGATTCATCTCTGGAATACTAAGCTTATCATTAGCCCTAACAGCAGCATGACAAGATACTGTAGCTAAAATATGATTTAAATAAAACTCAACACTTTTTGTTTTACTAGAAGAGCTAAACTCTGTAGCTACATTTGATATTAAATCTTGGATATCTTTATTTTTGACATATATTGGGGTTGCCCTAACAAGTATCGCATCATCAGCAACTATAGATATCACAAAACCTAATTTCTCAAAGGCTTCTAGATTTTCTTCTATAGTTGCAACTATATTACTAGCTAGCTGACAAGTTAGCGGCACTAATAGATTCTGCTTAAATTTATCAGTATCTGCATGCCAAGTTTTTTTCATCTCTTCATACAGTATTCTCTCGTGTACTGCGTGCATATCTACAAGTACAACGCCATCCTCAACTTGTGAGAGAATATATACCATGGATTTGGCAAATAGCCTGACCTAAGCCACTAGATTTTAACTGTTGTGAGATACTAATTTGATTTTGTTGTGTGGTTTGCTTTTCAAAATATTTATCAAGTAAGTTAAGATTTGTATCAGTCTCCACTTCATCTTCAATATTAATATCCAAGCTCATATTACCAATATTAAGCGGGTTGTTATCACTAGCATGTCGTTCTTGACTAGTTACTTGTTGATGACGGGATATTTTTATATCCGCACTAGTAGTTATGGCTTTATTGACACTACCAAAGAGAAAATCATAGATGAATTTTTGATTTCTAAAACGCACTTCACTTTTTGCCGGATGGACATTAACATCGACCTCATGATAATCAATATCCAGATAAAGTAAAAACGCAGGGTATCTGTTGCCATACATCACATCTTTATAGGCATTTTTATCGCATGAGCAACAATTTTATCTTTGATTATACGCCCATTTATATAGAAACTCTGCATATCTGGACGAGCTCGATTAAATCTTGGACTGGCTACCCATCCCCACAGATGAGCATCACAATTTGTTTATCTACATAAATAGCATTTTCAATAAGCTCTTTGACTACTGAAGATGGTCTTTCAATAACTTCACCAGCAGCTATCTGGTTAGCTAGACTTTCTGGTAGAATTTTTATTTGGCGGTAATCATGTTTTTGTGGTTGCATATTTTCTTATAAAGGATCTTTTACAAAGTTTCTGGTGGCGCATTCTTTAAATAACTCTTTATCGTTGACCTTACCGTTTTTACCCTCATAGGTGTAGACATTATCTGCTGTCAAACCGCATAATTTTTTTATTTTTTCAGCTTGATCAGCAGATAATCTTTGCCAATATTCGCTCTTACCTAAAAAACCCCAATAAGCTCTTACATAAATCTTTTTACCATTTCCATTGTTCGAGCTTTTACATGATAGTATTTACCATCATGTGGATTTAGAACCGCACCATCTGTTATATAGCGGACCTTTACCTTTAGCAGGATCTCCAGAATCAGTTTTTTGGCATTCCAAACGAATTCTAAGCCTTGATATTTATCTTTGCCACTTGAATAATCATAAAGATTACCATAAGCATGAATAACAGCAATATTTGTTTTTGTAACATTATCTCGCTGCAACCAATAGCCAGTAGCATAGAGATTTTGCCAATCTTCTTCTGTATAAGCAAAAGAAAATACAAAAACAGTAACTATTATAACAATCAACTTACGCAACATTATTAAAGATTATTTAGATTAACTTTTTAAAAAAAAGTATAAAGAAAATTTGTAATTATACAAACTAATTAGACTGGACTTTTAACACCAAATTGACCAACTGGATAATTAGTACACACGCTTGTGACTTTTGTATCACTATTTGTATACTGACCATCCGCAGTAACACCACAATCTGTCTTGACTTTTTCATAGTCAGCTTTTGTTATTCTCTTCCAATGCGCAGATTTACTACCTAACTCTTTACCCCAAACAATATATGCGGCTTTGGCAAACATAGTATCTCCACCATCTTGGACTTGGGCTTCTGAGGCGTAAACTTTACCATCATTCGGGTTTATTACCCCCCCATTTTTGTAAACATCACTTTTTTGGTTAGCAACAGCTGTTCCAACTTCTGGTTGCATATTACCCGCAAATACAAAACCTTCTAAAGGTGCATTTTTACCCATATAGTTAAAATCATTATAAGAGCCATTAGAACAATTATAGCAAGTAGCCCTTGGTTTAGTAGGCTTACCAAATGAATCAACATACATTAGTGGCACTACGATTTCCATCTGTAGTGTACCTTTTTTACCATACTCATCACTCTTGGCAAAATATGTATGGATAATCCCTTCAGGCATACCACGACCAGCATCGTTATCCTCATCAAACTGAATCCAATAACCTTCCGGCGATAGTTTGTCTGTTGAACTGGACTTATTAGTATCTGCTGCAAAAGACGTTGCTGTAGTTCCAAAAACTGCAATTGCTATCGACACTAAGATTTTTGATTTTTTCATTACCCCTCTTTTTTTCATAAATACAATTTTTTGCTTAACTTCTCAATAGTAACAAACAAGTGATTTTTATTCAAATATACTTAATACTATTATTAGTAATTTTATAAATAAAGTTTATAATTAAACTAGTAAAAAATAACTTTTTAGTAATTTTTACAAGCAAAGGTCATAACAAATTTTGGCGGTAATATTTGTGTGAAGCTCATCACTGGTGGAAAAGTTTCAGCATTACAGCGTAGTCACCTAAAGGGCGAACTTACAGTTGGCGATGATGTCGAATTAGAATACACAAATTCCACCTATGTAATTACTAAACTACTTGATAGAAAAATCTCATATCGCGTCCAAATCAATACCAGCGTAAGAATAAAAATATTGCCGCTAATATTGATAACGCTGTGATTATTCTCGCGCATTCACCTGCTCCTGTTGAACATTACATTGATAGATATTTAGCTGCTCTTCACAATAGTGATATTGAACCTATAATAGTCATCAATAAGATTGATGATCAGTCTCAAGATGATAAACAACATCTACAAAATATTGTAGATATATACAAAAATATAGGTTACAAGATTTTTTATATATCAGCAAAGAATAACATCGAAATAAATCAGTTAGTTGATACTCTTGCTAATAAGATAGCTATTTTTCTAGGACAGTCTGGAATTGGTAAGTCTGAAACACTAAACACAATACTTGGTGAAAAAATCACTGCCACAATAGAAGTTTCAGGCTCGACTAAAAAGGGGTGTCATACAACAACTTGTTCAACCCTGTATGAAATTAATGACACTACGAATATTATTGATTCTCCAGGTATTAAAGAATTTGGACTTTGACATATCTCACAAGAAGAGCTTTTCGATGGTTTTCTAGATTTCAAAAAATACAGAGGAATGTGTCAATTTAGAAACTGCTCACATGAAGAAGGATCAAAAGGTTGTGAAATAGTCAAACAAGTAAATCTTGGTAATATCAATCTCATTTGTTTTAAGAATTATCATAGAATATTAGCAGAAATTTAAAAATAAAATAAAATACATCAATTATTATCAACCAATCAACTACAGCTAAATACCCCTCAAATTGAATATAATTTTTCACTAATATCAAGCTAAAAGAAAAGATAGTATTTATAAGAAATTATTTATTTTGTTGAGGCTTATAGTACTTCGGTGTAAATTCTATACCATATTTAACATTCATCCACATTCTATTAATAAAGCTTTGCATTTTTGCATCATGGATATTAAGAACATACATTTTTTTAATCATCTCATCAGTAGGTCTGATATTAATATCATCAAATATATCATTTAGATATTTTTTGTTTTGTGTAACAGCATTGGGTTGATACAAATAATTACTATTTTGTGCTGATACATATCGATCTATAATATAGTTCATCAAAGCATAAGCTTTATCTAAATCTTTAGCTCCTTTTGGTATCATCAGCATATCAAACCAAATATTAGTACCCTCTTTAGGGATAACATACGTAAGTGTAACATCTGGATTTACTAACTTTGCTCTTTCTACAGATCTAACTACATCACCAGAATAGCCCATAACTAAACAAAGGTTACCTGCGGTGAAATCATCTTGATATTTATTACTATCAAAGTATTTAATATATGGACGCATATTTTTAATAATATCTAAAGCTGCTTTTTCATACTCAGCTTTACTATTTGTATTTGGATCAATACCATGATAGAAAAAATAATTTCCGAATATTTGCTCAGGTTCATCAAGTAATGAAACTCCACATGGAGCTATTTGTTTGAGGTATTTTTTATCAAAAACATACTTCCAGCTATTAGGAACCACATCTTTACCAAGTCTTTGCTCTATTTCTTGTTTGTTATATGCTAATCCTGTTGTTCCATAACTATACACCACAGCATAGTTATTACCTGGATCATTTATATGTGAAACTTTATCATAAATTACTTTATTACGATATTTTAGATTTGGTAGCTTTGATTTATCAAGTTTGACAAGAGCATTAGATGCTATTTCGCTATTTAGATATAGTGCACCTTGCTCGATTAGATCAAAACCAGATGATCCTGTCATTATTTTCGCACGAGTCATATTATCATCAGAGGTATAAATATACTTGACTCTAGTATTAGATAGTTCTGAAAAGCATAGTACTATATCAGGAGATATATAGTCTGCCCAGTTAGTAAAATTTAACTGTGTTCTAGTTTGTGTAGCTGTGATAGGACTTTTAAGAATTTTATTATCACAAATGTATGACTCATCTTTTGAATATACCAAATTAAACAAGCTAACTAGCAGACCAATAATAAAAACCTTTCGTTTCATAAAAGTAACACACACTCTAGTTGTTATAAAATTCCTTTAAGTATATACTAAAGTGTGGTAATGAATAAATAAAAAGTAAAATAATGGAATAAATTATTAGTAGTAAAAAGTTTGGTCTTATCAGATTAATAATGATAAATATTATCGCTGTTGATAGCTTAAGAAATATTTCTATCACGGCTCAAGCAGGCTGGATCGTTATAATTTTTTATATTTTAGCTGGAATTCTCTTCTTGATTCCATGTGCACTACTAACAGCGGAGATGTCTACAGGCTCTTCACAAGAAACTGGTGGTATCTATATCTGGGTTAAAAAGGCATTTGGTAAAAGATTAGGTTTTTTAGTTATCTGGTTACAGTGGGTTTACAACTTAGTTTGGTTTCCATCTATTTGCGGTTTTTTTGCTGGAGTGATTGCTTATGTCATAGCACCGCTAACAGGACAAGATGCTAATCAATTAGTCGCTAATCCATGGTATATGATATCAATGAGTTTAGTGATGTTTTGGAGTGCCACAGCAATTAACTTATTTGGCATCAAAACATCAAGTACATTAAGTACACTTGGTGCCATTATTGGTACACTTTTACCAATGTTTATTATCATCATAATAGCAATAATATGGTCAATGTCTCATGCTGCTGAGCTTGTTGCGCCAAAGATTTCTGACTTTATCCCATCGAGTAATAATATCAGTAGCTGGGCTTTATTTATAACCGTAATGTTTAGCCTTTTTGGTTTAGAAATGAGCGCTATACACGCAGCAAATGTTAAAAATGCTAAGAAAAACTTCCCTCGTGCCCTACTAATTTCTGGTTCTGTAATATTAGGGTCTTTAATTTTATCAAATATTACGGTGATATTAGTAAGCAGTCAGTTACAAATTGGTGATGTTGATATTGTTACAGGTTTGATGGTTTCTTTCCACTACTTCTTTAGTCAAATTAATATGCCATGGATGACTTATATAATCGCAGTAACGCTGATATTTGGTGCATTTACAACAACGTCGGCTTGGATTATGGGATTATCTAGAGCTTTTATGGTTGTTAGTAATGACAACATATTGCCACAAATATTTGGTAGAACAAATAAGAATGATGCTCCTGATACTATGCTTATTACTCAGGCACTTGTTTTTACAGTATTTTGTTTCTCATATATTTTTATGCCATCAGTAAATGAAGCATACTGGTATCTTAGTGATTTAACTGCACAACTAGCAGTGATAGCATATATTTTGATGTTTATCACCGCTGTAAAACTAAAAATCAGTTCGCCACTTCAAGAAAGTCAATACGAAATATTTAAGGGTTCTTTTGGAACTATTCTAATGGCTTTGTTAGGCTGCTTTGTCTGTTTAGTAGCGATAATTGTTGGATTTATTCCTATAGATAATATGGCTATGTCAGTTTTTAACTTTGATATGATGCTTATTATCGGTATTGTCATTGCGCTAATTATTCCAGCAGTTATAACCATTAAAAAATAAATCTTAATTATCTATAAAAAACTTTAACACTTTAAAAATATTAAAATATTGTCTAAAACTGTTACAATATCAACACTTTAATTAACAATTTTTTTATAATTAAATGCTTTTAAAAACTATAAAAGATTGGTACCAAAACAGATATCAAAATAATGAACCAATAGTGTTTGTTGGTTTGATGCTGTTTTTTTATCTAGTTTTAACTTTTTTAGGGGATTATATAGCTCCAATACTAGCTGCACTAGTAATTGCATATCTACTTGATACTTTTGTAAATATTTTACAAAAAGTCACTAAGCTTAAGCGTATAGTTTTAGTATATATTGTTTATATTATGTTTTTGATAGCACTTCTATCACTAATATTTGTATTATTACCAATTATCATTAATCAGCTTATTGACTTTGTAAAACAAGCTTCACATATATTATCAAGTTTAAAAACTAGTTTAGAGGAACTATCAGCAAAATATCCTACAATCCTTACAGAAGAACGTATCAATTCTATCGTAAGTTGGTTTGATAGTATTGATTGGAAAAAAATTAGCTCAAATGTTGGTTCTTTTATTTTACAAAATACTGCAACAACATTACCAGTTTTATTTTCTGTACTAATTTACCTGTTTCTAGTACCATTAATGGTTTTTTATTTTCTCAAAGATAAAGAAAAAATGATTAATTGGTTTAAATCATTTTTACCAGAAGAAAATGGCGCTTTATACTATGTTTGGAATGATCTAAAACCAAAACTAGCTGACTACGTAAGAGGAAAGGCAATCGAACTTATTATCGTTTCTACTCTTACATATATTGGTTTTGCCTACTTTGATCTAAACTATGCTGTACTTTTAGCTGTTGGAGTTGGCTTATCAGTAATAATTCCTTATGTTGGCATGGTAATTATTACAATTCCTGTTGTAATGGTAGGAATTTTGCAGTTTGGCTTAAATGGTACTTTTGTATCGATGTTGATAGTGTTTTTTATAATCCAAGCACTTGATGGTAATTTGTTAGTGCCTCTACTTTTCTCAGAAGTTCTAGATATGCATCCTGTAGGCGTTGTTTCGGCAATTCTCATATTTGGTGGCATATGGGGGCTATGGGGAATATTCTTTGCAATACCACTAGGTCTGCTATTTATCTCAGGTGTAAATATGTTTAGAAATCATCTGAAAGGTAAAAAAAATCAGGCTGATATAAATCTATGCTAATCAAACAAAAAAAATTAATAACAATATTTTTAGTACTCTACTAGCTAAAGGCTATAATTCTTTTACAGCAAAAATAATCTCAGCTAGAGTAAGTGAAATAGATAATATTGAGCTAATATTAAATGGTTCAATCAAAGATTTATCATCACCATTTTTATTCAAAGATATTGAAAAAGCTGTAGAAAGACTTTATCAGGCACTACAAAATAATGAAGTTATTGGATTAGAAACTGATCATGACTGTGATGGTCAGACTTCACACGCAATTTTATATGAAGCTTTAACAAAAATATTTGGTTACCCTAAAGAAAAAATCCGCTCGTATATTGGTCATAGATTACAGGAAGGTTATGGTTTATCAGAGTCGCTAGTGAATAGAATTCTTACAGATAAAATAAGACCAAGTTTAATCATAACAGCTGATAATGGTTCTACAGATGAGCCAAGGATTGCCATCCTTAAACAAAATGGTATAGATATAATTGTAACTGATCATCATGCTATCCCACTCGAAGGTCCGCCTAAAAGCGCTATAGCAGTACTTAATCCAACTCAACAAGACTGCAACTATCCTGATAAAGCTATCGCTGGTTGTATGGTCGTCTGGCTTTTTATGGTTGCACTACGCAGAAAGTATCTACAAAATAACAAAGTAATATCTCAAACATATGGTTTAAGTAATTTGTTAGATTTTGTTGCTATTGGTACAGTCGCTGATTGTGTAAGTATGGCAACTAGTCACAATAATCGTATTGTAACAAAATTTGGTATCGATCAATTTAAAAATAACCAACGCTTATGCTGGGACTTTCTAGATAAAGACAAACTATCAAGTGAATATATTGGTTTTAGTATCGTACCAATTCTAAATAGTGATGGTAGAGTTTCTGATGCTTTAGGATCTGTTAACTTTTTACTCGAGGAAGATGAGTACAAAATAGAAGATATCTTTGATAATCTCAAACAACAAAACAACCAGCGCAAAGAAATTCAAAAAAAACTTACTCAAGAAGCCATAGCTCAAGCGGATCAATTAAATCAGCAAAAAAACTCTTTATGTATACTTCTGGATGATGGTCATTCTGGAATTCATGGCATATCAGCAAGTAGAATTAAAGAAATGTTTGGTAAATCAGTAATTATCTTCTCGCAAACGCAACATGACTCAACTATAATATCTGGATCAGCACGAAGTATAGACAATATCCATATCAAAACTATCTTAGATAGTATAGCTATTAAACAACCACAACTAATCATTAAATATGGTGGTCATAAAGGCCGCTGCAGGCTTAACAATAAAAAAATCTGATTTTAACAACTTCTATCAATTATTTGAAAGCGAAATAACTGATATTGTTACTAAGCAAAATATAATTCTCGAGCCTAGCATAGAATATGATTTTGAGCTTGAAGAGCATCATTTTGACTTAGAAACTTTAGATAAAATCGATGTTTTAGAACCTTTTGGCAGAGAATTTGAAAAACCTTTGTTTTGTAATCAATTTATGATTGAAAATTTACGCTTAGTTGGTAAAGATAAAATTCATGCTCAGCTAGTATTACGCTATAAAGATCTATCATCAATCAAAGCAATATGGTTTAATGCTGCTGATAATAAAATACTAGAACAGCTAGCTATCGGCGACTCTATAAAGGCCTGCTATAAGTTACAAAAAGAAGAATTCTTAGGACAGGTAAATCTATCACTTAATATTAAAACTATCGAAAAATGAAAAATCATCACTACATAACAACACAACTTAACCAGTATATAGATGATATAAAAGTTGAATATTTTCCAACTATAGATTCAACAAATGACTACTTATTAGCGACAAATTTGACACATAAATATCACTTTTGTTATGTAGATAAGCAAACAAAAGGTCGTGGTCGTCTTGGTTATAAGTGGATTTCTGAAGATAAAGGTAATATCTACTCAACATTAGCATTTCATTGTAATTCTGCTATCACAACTGATTCACTTAAAAGTGTCAAAATAGCCTTAAGGGTCTTAGCAGCTATCAAAAAATATATACCGAAAAATCTACAACAATACCTAAAAATAAAATTACCAAATGATATTTATTTTCAAGATCAAAAACTTGCTGGGATACTCATAGAAACTAATAATATCAAAAAAGATAGTTTTAATATTATTATTGGAGTAGGTATCAATGTCAATATGACAAATACTGATGAAAATATTGATAGCGAATGGACATCTTTATCAAACATAAATAACCAACAATTAAACTCCTATAGGGTTATAGTTGATTTAGTTAAAAGCATTATTGATAGCTTTGATACAAGTGATACCACTGCGCTAGCACAATTAGCTAATTATGATTATATCTTAGATAAAAAAATTATTTTTAACTGTGCTGATCAAAGCTATCAAGGTATCGCTAAAGGTATTTCTAAAGATCTTAGATTAAAAATCATAGATGAAAATAATAATTATTGTGAATTTCAACTAGCTAATATTAATAAAATTAGAGTTATAAAATGAGTTTAGAAAATATTAAAAAACGTGCTGAATATCTTGCAAAGATTCGTAACTTTTTCAAAAATTTAGATGTCCTAGAAGTAGATACCCCTCTAGCATATGATTATGCGGTTACTGATCCATTTATAGATGTATTTGGTATAAATACAGTAGCTGGAAAAAGATATCTGCAAAGCTCTCCAGAATATGTAATGAAAAGATTACTTGCGGCTGGTAGTGGTAGTATTTATCAAATTTGTAAAGCTTTTCGTGATGAACCTTGTGGTAAGTTACATAAACACGAATTCACAATGATAGAATGGTATCGTGTTGGTATAGATTACTTTCAACTAATGCAGGAAATGCAAAAGTTATTTGCTATACTTAAAGTAAATTTAGAGTTTATCTACTTAAGCTATCAAGAAGCATTTGAAAAATATTATAACATTAATCCACACGATATTTGTTTATCTGAACTACAAGCACTAGTTAGAGAAAATATTGGTGAGATTCAAGGCTTAAAAAATCCAACTATAGCAGATTGCTTGGATATTCTTTTTAGTTATAAAATCGAAAAAAACCTCAATCAGCACAATACTGTTTATTTTATCTATGACTATACAGTCCATCAGTCAGCTCTAGCTAGAAGAGTTAATGATAAAAATAACCAATTAGTTGCCACAAGATTTGAAGTTTTTTATAATGGTATAGAACTAGCAAATGGTTACTATGAACTTATAGATAAAAAAGAGCAACTAAAGCGCTTTGAGAATGATCTTGCAATAAGAAAACAACAACAAAAAACTCTTTTAGATATTGATACTAAACTTCTGGAGTGTTTAGAAAATATTCCTGAATGTTCCGGAGTTGCTTTAGGTTTTGATAGACTACTTATGAGTTTAGAGGGTATTAGCGACATAAAAAATCTCAGCATTTTAGATTAGATTATTAATATTTGTGCAGCATAACTGGATTTATCGCAAATTCTATGTTTAAGTCGTTTAATTCTTTAGCAAGATTTATAAGAATTTCATCCTGAACGTTGATAAAATCATAAAAAACTTTATTAACCATCGCATAAATTTGTATATTAATACCACTACTACCAAAACTTCCCTCTGACTTACCAGAAATATTGGTACCTCCTGATACTAATGAGACTGCTAGAGTTTTATTTTCATCAATATTTGTATGTGATTTAATTATTTCTAAAATTTTTTATTTGATAATAGCAATTTTATCGATATGTTTATAATCAATATTTATAAACTATACTATGCGTATGCGTTAGACGCGATGTTGTAGTTATACAAGTATTCGGAAATACCGAGTTTGGTATATGCATTGATGCTGTTTCATAATTATCAACTCTAGTAGTTAAAATGCCAATTTTTTTGATGGTATCTACTAAATTTAATTGCTGAATTTATGTCTGAAGAAATAATATCATCCTCAGAATACTTACGATTAAATACTACAAATAAGTCACCAAATAAATTTGTCAGAAGAGTACTTTGTGAAAGAGTTAAACCAGCAAAAGAAACCTCACTGAAAGCCCCAAAAGCGGTAATGGGCACACGAAAAGCTGCCATCAATATCACTGATCACTATAGTGCTAAGCTCTAAAGCTTGAAATATAGCATTGATATCTCTAAAACCATCATAATAATCTTTTTTTCAGGTTTTTTATTTTCGATAGCAATATTTTACTTTTATACAAAAACCTCAGTAAACTAATAATAATTGCTAAATAAATACAAAAATCAAAAATTTTTTCTGAGTATGAAACAATAACTTCTTTATAATCTGGTAAATGAACTATAACAGGTAAATCAACACATGTTTTTTAAAAATACGACTAAATAATTAAATACAGTGTCAGTTTAAATGATTTTACAAATTAATATCTAATTGTATATTTTAATGCTTAATTACTAAAAGATTTCCTAGTAAAGGATATAACCACGCTAAGAACTAAACATATAACAAAGTCAATCAAAAGTATATATGTAGTAGAATAGTTCTCAACTCTTAGTAGTAAGTTTATTTAAAAGATTCATTTTATAAATTAGGTATATCCAAAATTTTATATTTGTATCTAACTATTCTGATTGCTGTGGTGTTGTTTCGTCATCAATCATGACATTATTGATATTTGCAGTAGTCGGTGGTGGATGAGCTACTAGTGTTTTTGGTGTTACTGCTGAAGTATATGTAGCTGCTGGTAGCTGAGTAGCTTTATTAGTATTTATATTATCAGTAGTTTTCGCATTACTAGTATTTGAAGGTAGAGATGGCTGTTGTTGCTTAGAATTATCAATATCATAATTGATCGGAGTATAGATAATAGCAGTCTTTGAATTTTCTGGAGTTATAATATCGATGTTTTCTCTAATATATTGAGTCACTAAAATAGTTATTGCTATTGCTATTACTAATATTGTTAATCTATTGATATAGTCAAAAAACTTCAACTTACCATAGCGTGATTTTTTATAAAAAAGGACATCAATTTTATTAAGTATTGATACTATTTTTTTCTCAGGAACTTCTAAGTATTCACAATATCTTCTAATTTGATTCTTAAGTACACTACTAGAATTTAGTAATAGACTATCATTATCAGCTTCTTCTATAAGTTGTATAGTTTCTAATGATAAATTAATAGCATCAGCTATAGTTTCTCGTTTAAGCTGTTGAGAATCTCTAACACTTTTTAGAAAAGTTTGAAAATTATGCATAAAATTTTACAATTAACTAATTTATTTAATAATAGTCAAAATTATATAAGAAAAAAGGTAAAAATTAAATGCAGATGTATATAAAGATAGATTTAGTTATTTAGCTTTGTTTTTTGTTCTAATAATTTCTCTAAGAAGTGAATATTAGTTCCACCCTTAATAAAATCTTCATTATTTAGAATTTCTTGATGAAGTGGTATATTTGTATTAATACCATTAATCACCATTTCTTCTAAAGCCGCACGCATTTTCTGTAACGCTGTCTCTCTATTATGACCACGCACAATAACCTTAGCTATCATTGAGTCATAGTTTAGTGGAACAACATAACCTGAATATATATGCGAGTCTACACGCACTCTCGGCCCTGCTGGCGGATGATACATATCAATCCTACCAGGTGAAGGAATCATTCTTTCAGAATCTTCTGCGTTTATTCTACACTCAATTACATGTCCTACTATAGCAATGTCTTCTTGTTTCCAGCTTAGACCTTCACCATTAGCAACTCTGATTTGCTCTTTGATAAGGTCTGTAGAAGTAATTGACTCAGTAACAGGATGCTCTACCTGAATTCTAGTATTCATCTCAATAAAGTAGAATTCACCATTCTCATACAAGAATTCAAAAGTACCAGCTCCACGATATTTTAATATCTTACATGCGCTAACACACTGCTCACCAATACGCTTTCTTTCCTCATCAGTAAGACCAATTGCTGGAGCTTCTTCAATAACTTTTTGGTGTCTTCTTTGAGTAGAGCAATCTCTTTCAAATAAATATACAGCATTACCTTCACCATCACCAAAAACTTGGATTTCAATATGGCGAGGATTTTCTAGGAATTTTTCCATATAAACCATATCATTATTAAAAGCTATCCTCGCTTCACTCTTTGTTAGAGAAATAGCACTAATAAGATCTTCTTTCTTTCTAACGATGCTCATCCCGCGACCACCGCCACCAGCAGCAGCTTTAATGATAACTGGGTAGCCAATTTTATCAGCAATTTCTAAGGTTTTCTTTTCATCACTTCCTAATGGACCGCCTGAACCTGGTACGCATGGGACACCAGCTTTTTTCATATATTTGATAGCTTCAACTTTATCACTCATTATCTCTATACTTGCTGCACGCGGACCGATGAATATGAAGCCACTTTCTTCAACAGCTTTAGCAAATTTTGCATTTTCTGACAAGAAACCATAACCTGGATGTATCGCATCAGCATTAGTAATTTCAGCAGCAGTTATAATAGCTTGGATATTTAGATAACTAAGATTAGGAGCAGGAGGGCCTATACAAACTGCTTCATCAGCTAGTTTAACATGCATAAGGTTAGTATCAGCTGTAGAATACACAGCAACTATCTTAATTCCCAACTCTCTACAAGCTCTTAAAATCCTAAGAGCTATCTCACCTCTATTGGCAATCAGTACTTTTTTAATCATTTTGTATTACCTTTAAAAAGTTTATACTGTGAAGTCTCTATTTCAATTATCACCTATAGCTTATTATTCAATAATAAACAGAGGTTGATCAAACTGAACAGGCTCACCATCTTTAGCAATCACTTTAACAATTTTACCTGTTCTTTCTGCTTCAATCTTATTCATAATTTTCATTGCTTCGATAATGCATAGCACATCGCCTTTTTTAACTTCTTGACCTTCCTTAACATAAGCAGCAGCGTCAGGTGAAGATGCACTGTAGAAAGTACCTACCATTGGAGACTTAATTTCTTCACCATGTATTTCTTCAACTGTATCTACTTTAGGTGTTACTGGAATAACCGTTGAAGTAGCAGTAGGAGTCGCTGAAGCTGCAGGAGTAATACTGCTGGCAACAGGTGCAGCAGAAACTACACTTGTAATAGCTGCTGTATTATTTTTTGTCATAAAGATGCTTGAACCACCATCTTTAACTCTGATTTCCTTTATATCACTTAAATTAAGAATTTCAGCCACTCTATCAATCGTTTTTAGTAAATCCATTTTTTCTACTCTCCTTTCATATTTATATAATTTATTGCTTCTATTAAAGCTAATATGTAACCATTTGGTCCAAACCCAAATATACATCCATAAGCTATATCTGATAGAAGCGATTTAGTCCTAAATTCTTCCCTATTATATATATTAGACAAATGTATTTCAATAAAAGGCTTATTTATAGCTAAAAAAGCATCTCTTATTGCAACACTTGTATATGTGTAAGCCGCAGGATTTATAATGATGATTTTTGCAGCTGTCTGCTGTATTTTATCAACAATTTCACCCTCATGATTACTCTGGTAAAAATCAATACTTATATTATTCTTTTTGGCAGTTTCTAACAAATCACTGTTAATATCAGCTAAAGTTTTATGACCGTAAAACTTTGGTTGTCGAGTGCCTAATAGATTAAGATTTGGTCCATTAATAACTAAAATATCCATATATCTAAATATCCTTATAGCTTTTAAGTGCTTTGACTGCATACTTTTTATCTGTCTCAATACAATAACAACTAAGCTTACCTCCAAATACGCATCCTGTATCTAAAGCTATTACATTGCTATCTTTTGTCTCACCTTTGATAGCTGCCCAGTGTCCAAAGATTATCTTATAGTTATCTGTAAATTTCTTATGCTTTAATTTGAACCATGGTTTAAAGTTTTCAGGTATCTGATCGATAGTTGAACTAAATTTAAGGTTCAAGCGACCATTTTTATCAATAGTTCTCATCTGTGTGAAGTAGTTAAGAATACATAACCATCTTTCAATACCCTCTAATTCCTTATCCCATTTATCACCTTCATTGTTAAAAAAATTTGCTAATAAAAGTCTTCTGGTTGTTTGGTTTTTTAGCACAAACTCGACTTCATTTGCTATTTTCATTGCTTTTTTAGGTGACCAAATATGTGGAATTCCTGCGTGAGTTATAAAAATATCATTAATTCTTATTAAAAGATTTTGATTACACAACCAATCTTGAATTTCCTTTAGCTTTTTTGCTTTGATAACATCATTAAAGTTATTTTTATTGTTTGATGGTAAATAATTATAACTAACAGCTAAAAATAATATTTCATGATTACCTAAAGTGACCTGTGCTGAATCACCCAAAGACATGATAAAGTTTATAGTCTCAAGGGACTTAGGACCTTTATTAATAGTATCACCAGTAAAAATAAGCCTATCTTTTTGTATATCAAAATTTATCTTTTGTAGTAATAATTGCAGTTCATCGTAACAACCATGTACATCACCGATAACATATGTAGCCATCTTGTTATGCCTTAACTTAAAAAGTTTACTAAGTTGACAAAATCTTCAACACTTAAATTCTCTGCTCTAAGATTAGTATCTACAGGCAGTGTGTTAGGATCAATTTTTCGCTTTTTTAATATACACTTTAAGTTATTATGCAAAGTTTTTCTACGTTGCGCAAAGCTTTGTTTGACAATTTCTTCAAAAAAATTGTAGTTTTTTAGCAATAATTTATTATTTCTAGGTTTAAGTCGTAGAATAGCCGAGTCAACTTTAGGCTGTGGATAAAAAACTTTGGGAGAAATTTTTAAAATCATATTACAGTCAAAGTGATACTGTAATATCACCGATAATCTTCCATAGGATTTACTATTAGGCAAAGAAACAATTCTTTCAACAACTTCTTTTTGTAGCATAAAATGAGCATCAACAATTTTCTCATTATCTTTGATTACTTTAAAAAGGATTGGTGAGGAAATATTGTAAGGAAGATTACCTATTAGTTTTATTTTTTGATTTGATGTATTCTCCAAAGAAGACATATCAAATTTCAAGAAATCTTGATTATATACACGCGAAGTTCCATATTTTTGGCAATTTGCTACCAATGTATCGATAATACTTGTATCAAACTCAATAACACTGACATTATCACTACTTGAAAGTAAATATCTTGTCAGAGCCCCTAAACCAGGTCCAATCTCGACGACTATATCATGCTTTTTTATATTAGCTAGCTGAACTATCTTACGAATTATATTTTCATCTTGGAGAAAATTCTGTCCTAGCGATTTCTCTGCCTTTGTCTTATATTGCATTTTAGTAAAGTTCAGGTGTTTTTAAATCTTCTTCGAGTATTTCTATATATGCATCATCTTTCATTGATGTTAGCCAAGTTTTATAAATTTCTTGAGCTTTTTCAGAGAATATTGCTTCTAATGCTTTTTGTTCTTTAAGCTGCTCAGCAGCATCATACTCTTTGGTTTTTGTATATTTAATAATCATCCAAGTTTTACCATCAGCTTGAAAAGGTTTTGATAACTCGTTTTCTTTTAATTGCTTAATTTGTGCAAACGCAGCAGGAGGTAATGAAGGTGGACTATCAAGTTCTGATACCCAGCTAAATTTACCATTAGGATGATTATAATCTTGGTTATATTTCATCGCAACTTTAGCAAATTCTTGACCGCTCTCAATAGTAAGTCTTGCTCTTTCAAGAGAACTTTGAGCACCCTCCTCGGTCATACTATCATTGAGCTTTATCTCTATGGCATAAACATAATACTTTATCACTTTTTTACTTAAAATTGGTGCTTTTTCATCAAGATTATCTATATATATCATTTGCAATGTATTATTAACTATAAAAGGTTGAGATACTTGATGATTTTTAAGTCCTTTTACATATTTCTTATATATCTCAGGTATTGAATCAAGCTTAACCTGTTGACTAACTATACCTCCCGAGATTGCATTTGAAGCTTGGGAAAACTGTTTAACAACTTCAGAAAAATCAATACCACCGTCATTGATAGCAAGAGCTAGTTTTTTAAATAAATCTATTTTCTTTTGGCGCACTTTTTTAGAATCTGGTAAAGCCACAATAAGATTTTTAAGCGTATATAACTTAATAGGCGCCATTTCTCTATTAAACTGTTTTTGATGTTTTTTAATATACTTCTGTATTTCTTCAGGAGAAACGTATACTTGCTGTGCTATAGCTTGCTGTTGTAGTTGGCTTATCATTAGCTGATCCCTAATTCTTTTTTTATAACTATCAAAAGACATCCCAGCTGCTTCGATATTAAGCTTTAAAGACCCCATCGATACACCATTTTTTGCAGCAATATCTTGTATTGCGGTATCTAATTGTTGGTTAGATATTGTAATATTATTACGCTCTGCAAGTTGTAATAAAACACTTTGAGATATTAAATCTTGTAGCGCCTGTCTTTTTAGTTTTAGAGGATCTGTATTAAAAGTTGAATTTGGCTGCATTGCTTCTAGCTTAGCAACTTCTTGATCTAACTCAAAAGATGTAATTGGTTTACTATTTACTATGGCAACTGTCTTGTTTACAAGATACTTTTTATCTGATGTATTGATTGACACTGACGATGTAGCATCAATACCAGAATCAAAAGAGTTTTGAAACATAGCCGGAGATATATCTGAATAAGCATTAGTTAACATGAGTACCAACGAAATAATTATCGTTAACTTTTTCATTACACTCCTCCTCCCCACTCTCCTACTTTATAACCATTTATTTGTTGTAGACGTGAAGATATATCACTAGTATTACCAATACCTCCAAGGCCTTTTAACTCAAATTCCACCATATAAGTATTAGTCAAATCACCAAGTTTTGTTGGATTGTTAGGATCTTGATTGGTATATGCACTTGCTTGCCATAGAGCTCTAACTGCCCAAGACTTAGCATTATATTGAACACCTGCAAATACGTTAGAGATTAGCTTTTGTTTAAAGTTATAATTCCATAATGCTGTAATGCCCCAATGATCAGTAACATTTAGAACTGTTGAGAGAGTGATAATTTCTTGAGATGGAGGCATTTGTCCCTGGTTTATTTGCTCCTGAGTAATAAAGTTCCAGTTGTCTAAAATATTGTTATATGAAATATTGAAAATATTCTCATTTTCATCCTTATATGATAATTGATAGACTTGATAACCTACTTTTTGAGTTTGGAATCTATAGTTAATTTGTGCTGAAAGATAAATATTTTTCATAACCTGAAACTCAAAAGATGGCATAACAGGTGAGAACATATCTTTTGAATATGGATCTTCCAAGTCAGGATATGGACAAGCTGAGTTTCCTTGACACAAATTAACCTTTCTATCAGCAAAATACACCATCTGACCAATTTTAGCAGATGCTAAAGTACTTCCATCATCTTTGCTAGTAGTGTAAAACTCTAGTGCATATGTTAACTGGTTGGCATTATTAATCCTATCATAACCGGTAAACCTATTCACTTGAAACATTTGCATATATTGCTCATTCTGTAAGTTCGTATCAAATATAGGGATATCATTCTGATTCTGATAAGGGATATAAGTATAAAATAGTCTAGGTCTTATGGTCTGAGTGTATGAACCATTCTCAGTAGTATAATCTCTATCAAAATACATCCCTGCATCAATATTAAATATCGGTAATATACTAGTCACACTACTTTTACTAAATTGAATAGTATCTGTAGCTTTATTATTTAATTGATAATAACGAATAGGTACTTCTAATGATGGGTTTAGATATCCCCAGTTATTAGCAAAATTTCCTTTTATCTTTGGAGCTTCATAAGATCTAAAACCACTCACATTAGTTCCTTCTACAGAACTCACGCTGGGATTAATTGGCCATGGTGATTTGTAAAAATATGTATTTAGGGTATTTGCACTAAGTGTCACATAATCAAGAGTGTAACCATCTGATGTTATATTAAACCTCACCTCAGGAAGTTTAGCATAAGGTATATTCGCAAGGTCAATAGTTGGATTCACAACACCATAGTCTAATACAGTTATACCAGAATCGATATAATCATTACCATAGTTTAGATTAAACTCTCTATCTAATAATGTCTTTGTGACTAAGTTAATATTTCCAGCTGAAAAATCATTATAGTAGTTCTTATCACTAACATACTCATATTTCAAGTTTGTATTAAAATTTTCATACTGACCTGTAGTTGATAAGGCAAAGGCGCCACGCATTTTTCCTTCTTTAAAATCATAAGGCACTATTGAGCCCTCAAACTGACCTTGGAAATATTTAGTCATATAACGCAATATACCATTTTCCATTATACCTCTTTCAGACCATATAACATTATTTAGTAACAAGTCATAATTAGGTGCAAGATTAAAATAATAAGGCACCGATAAACCAATACCAGAATTAGCATTTTGCACAAAACTTGGAAATAAGAAACCAGATCTTCTTTGATTATTAATTGGATATGAAAAAAATGGCACGTACATTACTGGAATATCTTGGATTTCAAAATAACCATTCTTTACATATGCCATTCCAGTATTTGTATCTATATCGATATTATTACCGATAATTTTCCAAGCATTATCATAAGGATCACCTGAAGTAATATATCCATCAGTGAGTATTAGGTCACCTGAAGTTTCTTTTTTGAATGTCTTAGCATAACCACGTAAATAACCACTAAAATGATCTTTATCATATATACGAGTATCAGGCATTTCTCGTGCTAACCTAAAATATGCTTCACCGGTACTATAAGTTTTATCCATCATATCAGCATCTAATTCTGTAGTACGGATAACTATACCTGTCGATGGTTGCTTAGCGATAACATCACCAATCATAACTAGCGACCTTATAGCACTGTTATTATCATTTAAGTTTATTATCGCATTATTACCATACAGTTCCTGATCACATTGTAGTACTTGGACATTTCCAGATACTATTAATGTACCATCATTATCAAACTCAGATCTCTCATAACTAAGATCTGTCTTTTTAGACTCACATAATGCTTTAGTAAACTGACTATCGTTACTGTAGTATCCACCAACAAAATATGATGGTTTCTTAACCCATGCCAGATCATCTGCAATAGCTTTTTCTTTTTCTGCTGTAGTAAGCTCTTTACTGAAAACATTTTTTGGCTTCTTTGCTCTTTTACAACTCCACTCGCCGTCGACAACTTTACACTGCCAATCTTCTTTAATAGGGCTATTGCTTATTATCCGCGCAGCATTTGCTTGCACTGTAAACAATACAGTGCCAAAACACATCAACAGATACTTATAAATCCCTTTTAACATAATTGACCTTTGAGAGCCTTAATTTATTGAGTTTTTTAAAATAACCGTGATATTATATCTATATTTGAAAGATATTTCCATTCTAACTTAAAACTCTTAGATATAACAAAACAATTGGGCTATTTTAATGAATATAGAAAATTATTTATCAGAAATTCTTGCAAAAGTATTCCAAAAACTAGGTTATGCAGAAAGTTTTGCTAAAGTTGTAACCTCAACTCGTGAAGGTTTGGGACATTTTCAGTGTAATGGAGCTATGCCTTTAGCTAAATTTGCTAAAAAACCACCTTTTATAATTGCCGAAGAGATAGTAAAGCATATTGATGCCGAGGATGTTTTTGCAAAACTAGAAGTTGCTAAACCAGGTTTTATAAACATGACTTTAGCACCAAAATTCTTAGCTAATACTACAGATAAGTTTTTAAATTCCGTTAAGTTTGGTGCTCAAAATTACTTATCAGCTAAAAAAGTAGTTCTTGACTTTGGTGGTCCTAATGTTGCTAAACCGATGCATGTTGGTCATATTAGATCTGCACTTTTAGGTGATGCTTTACAAAGGATCCATCGCTTCTACGATAATACTGTTGTCTCTGATGTACACCTAGGTGATTGGGGTACGCAAATGGGTATGCTTATAAAAGAAATAAAACTACAATCGCCACAACTTGCATATTTTGATGAAACTTATACTGGAGAGTATCCTTCTGAATCACCAGTAACTGTTCAAGAGCTAGCTGAAATTTATCCTCGTGCTTCGAAAAGATATAAATCTGACATAATTGAAATGGAAAAAGTTAGGCTAGCTACCTTTGAATTACAACAAGGCCGCAGAGGCTATGTTGCACTTTGGCAACATTTTGTAAAAATTTCGACCGCTGCAATTAAAAAAGATTTTGATAGCTTAGATGTACATTTTGATTTATGGTTAGGTGAAAGTGATGCTAATAAATTTGTCAATGAGATGATTAATTACTTTAAAGCTAATAATTTTATCTATGAAGATCAAGATGCTTGGGTTATAGATACGAATAAAGATGGTGTACCACCTCTTATAGTCATCAAAAAAGACGGTGGTGTTATGTACGGTACTACAGATCTAGCTGCTTTGTGGCAACGCAGTAGAGATCTTGATCCAGATGAAATAATCTATGTAGTTGATAAAAGACAGTCTCTTCATTTTAAACAAGTATTTAGCGTTGCTGAGAGAACAAAAGTTGTCAGTAAAAAATGTAAACTTAAACACGTAGCCTTCGGCACAGTTAATGGCAAAGATGGTCGCCCTTTCAAAACTCGTGAAGGTGGTGTGATGCATTTGGCAGATTTAATTTCTCAAGCAAAAAAATATGCCAAAAACAGAATGCCTGACGAGCACGATGATAGCATTATTGATCAAATAGCTATGGCAACTATTAAATTTGGTGACCTAGTCAATAACTATGCTAATGATTATATCTTTGATTTAGAAAAATTTGCGCAGCATGAAGGTAAAACAGGCCCTTATCTTTTATATACTGCAGTTAGAGCCAAATCAATTCTTAGAAAAATATTTGGTGAAAACTATGATATCCAATCTCTAACAAAATATTACAAAGTTGTAAATGCACATAATGAACATGAAGAAAAACTCCAGTTACAATTAATACAGTTTCCTATTGCTGTACAAAGAGCTTATGAAAATTCTCAACCACATCATATTTGTGAGTACGCATACTCATTAGCTAACAGTTTTAACAAATTCTATGTTAATTGTCCTATTACTAATCTTGATGATGAGTCATTTAAAAAAGCAAGAATTGCTCTATGTATGGCAACTGTTAAAGCTATGACAATTGCTTCAGATTTATTAGGTATCTCTATTCCAGATAGAATGTAAGAGATAAATTTCAACTCATGATAATCTTTAATTACTTGTAACAATCATTTTCTTTTTGAATAATTAAGCATTAAGATTTAATAATTTTTAGTTGGAAGTAAATTTATGTTAAAAATCTTCAAGCGACCAAAGGCTTTTTATACTATTTTTAACACTTTGGTTATCAAGCTCTAGTAGCTATTTTAGTTGTCTATTTGCAAAAAGGAAGTACTCATTTAAATTAAAGTCAAGCAATCGTAACCTATATGCAGCCTTTGCCGCTTTAGTATATGCTTTTATTGCCTTAGGTGTTTATATTGACGACTTTATCTTAGGAGCAAAACAAACTATTGTCTTGGGGCTTACGATAAAGAGACAACTTTATGGTGGCTGTCTTTGATTTGTGTGGGCACAGGGCTATTTAAGTCAAACCCAGAAAGCCTAGTATCTAATGTTATGACCATAGCGATTCCGGACAAATTAGCAATATTTTTACACTTTTTTATATGGCTATTAATCTCGCGGCTCATTAATTAGGTAACTTACCAATACCAATAATTACAAAAGTTTATGGTATTCAACTAGTTTTGTTGTTATCTCTATGGCTTTAATCTTTACTATAGCAACTTTTGTAGGCTTTAGCTTTACAATGAAACATATTTTAACATACGCTGGTGCAAAAAGCTTAACTTATATTACCTATTTTGGGTCATTATAGGTGTAGCAGTGATGATAAATATAGTTAAAGATTAGCTTATTTATTTGTAGCTAAACTAATAGTTATTCTTAGTTTTATAGCATGTGTATTTATTTATATATCTATCTTTTGTATATAAAAAAATGGTTACTTCTACAAGATGATGCTAGCACTAATTTTAATGTGTGATGCCATAGTATATAAGATTTTATATATACAAATGGCATCTTCAATAAATCTTTTCACAATTAAAAATACTAATCATCTAATCTTAGGAGTCACTATAGCTTCAGAGATTTTTCAAGCCTTAAACCCTTTCTGGATATTTGTACTAAGCCCAATTCTAGCGAAGTATTATGTTCACTTAAACAATACAAAATTCACTCTAAGTATCTACAGTAAATTTTCTATAGGATTAGTTGTTATAAGCTTATCTTTTATATTACTTTACATTTCTAAATTTACTACTGATAATAGCGTTGTTTTTATTATATTGGTTATTTGCTAGCTATGTTTTACAAGTCATTAGGAGAACTTCTGATATCAGCAATAGGGTTATCGATGTTTACTCGATTTGCTTCAGCTAAAGTTAATGGCTTTATGATAGGAATATGGTGGTTTAGCATTTGCCTCAATATTAGGTGGCCTAGTTGCACAAATAACAGCTGTTAGCAAAGAGCAAGTTTCTTCAGAAACGCTTGTATCATAATTAGATAACTATACTCAGCTCTTTTTGGTGATAGTTATAGCATAATAGTTGTTACATTTTTTCTTTAGTTTATCGCCATTTAAAAGAAAACTTCTTAGTAAATAAAACAACTTTTATTTATTAACTTACTAAAATCTATCGAATAGTTTTTGAATCTTTTTAAGATTATGTGTTTTTATTAAGCCCAATTGCAAAAATATCCTCGCCTTTTCTGGCGAAAGAGTCCCCTGAGGATACAAGATCAAATTTGTCATCTAAATTATTATAATTATGGGTAACCTTACCAAAACCTATATAACTTGAACGTACCACTACAATACCTTTAGCTCGTGCTTTCATAAGAAAATATCCTTGATCAGATGGAATATTACCATCACCAAGATCTGCAAGGACTATACCCTCTAACCCTTTGATAGCCAACACACTATCTAAAAACTACGCAGAAATGTCAGCTTGATTCATAAATAACTTAAACCTTGGGTAAGGCAGTTATTTTTGCAAATCATCGATATTTAATATATTACCAACATATTTAGGACTTTGATAATAATCAACATCATTAATTATTAATGTGCCTAATTTACCATAATTTGGAGCTTTAAATGCATCAACATTTGTTGTATTAGTCTTAGCCACATCATTTACAGTTAAAATTTCTTCATTCATCACAACTAAGACACCCTTACCAATCGACTGTTTGTTCACGACAGTAACTAAGGCATCATATAAATTCATAAGTGATCACTATTTAATGATGTAAATCTGTTATAGCCCCTTTATATCTAAAACTTGATTAAGAAAAAATGCTGTTTGTACCATAATATATACTATAACTACCATGAGTAATAATCACAGCATCAATATTGGATCATCTATTAGTTTTTGTACGTACTCAGAAAGCTTAATTCTTGTCATATCTACACTATCAATATTACAAAATTGTTCAGATTTTATATTCGCTAATTTACTAAAAGCTGGTTCTTTTTCTAAAATATCATTAATTGATAAACTTCCAGCTTTATAGACAGCAGCAGTTGATGATTTTACAATTTCTGCAATAGTATACGACCAGTTGTGACAATGTAAACATTTGGTAAAGCTGCTAAAGCAACTAAATATGACAATAAGAATATAGCTATAGCAACTATAGTTTTTTAAAATATCGATTGCATAATATTTACTATTAACTAAAATATAATAGACCCTGATCGAATGCATAATTCTACATCAAGATTAGAAAAAACTACTAAAAAATTAATATAACAATAAAAACGATTAAAAGGCAGAATTTATAGGCTATTACTATACTATAACAATCCTAATTTCTCAAAACCGATGTTGTTTAAAGCACCATATAAAATAACCGCCACAGAATTTGATAAATTTAAACTACGACTATTTTTATGCATTGGTATCTTAAGGTGTGTTTGTTTAAGTAGCTCTAATACATCTGCAGGTAGACCTCGAGTTTCAGGGCCAAAAAGTAAAATGTCATCACAACCAAAATCCACTTGATGATAATATTGTTTTGCTTTGGTTGTACATGCCCAAATTTGCTTATCTTTATTTTTTTGATAAAACTCAGCAAAGTTTTTATAAATCTTCAGATCGACAAACTCGTGATAATCTAAACCTGCTCTTCTTAGTTGTTTATCTTCTAACTTAAAGCCTAAAGGCTCAATAAGATGCAAATTAGCTCCAACATTAGCACACAGGCGAATAATATTCCCCGTATTAGGCGGAATCTCCGGTTCGTATAAAGCTATATTTATCATATTTTAACATTTAAACCAATTAGCCACATCTAAAGCAGTATATGTAAGTATCACTTTAGCGCCCGCTCTTTTCATCGATATAAGCGTTTCAATAGTGATTTCCTTTTCATCAACTAAACCAGCACTAGCGGCAGCTTTTATCATCGCATACTCACCGCTGACATGATATGCTGCTATTGGTAAATCTACAATATGATTTAGCTCATTTATGATATCCAGATAACTTAATGCTGGCTTGACTATAATAAAATCTGCACCCTGCTCAATATCTGCAAGCGCTTCACGGATTGCTTCTTTCTTATTACGATAGTCCATCTGATAAGTTTTACGATCACCCTTAAGTGATGAACCACAAGCATTCCTAAATGGGCCATAATATGCAGATGCATATTTGACAGAATATGACATAATACTTACAGTCTCAAAATTTGCTTCATCTAAAGCTTGTCGCATCGCAATTATCAGCCCATCCATCATCCCACTTGGTGCTACAATGTCTGCTCCAGCCTGTGCATGAGAAACAGCTATTTTTTGTAATATTTCTAATGTTTTATCATTATCAACATAATCATACTCATCTAAAATCCCACAATGCCCATGTGGTGTAAAACTACACATACACACATCTGTAGCTACTACAAGCTCTGGAGCAACTTGTTTAATTTTTCTAATTGCTTGTTGTGTTATACCATTAGGATCGTAATTCTCCGATGAAACAAGATCTTTAGTTTTTGGTACACCAAATATCATTAGACTTTTTATTTCAGCCTTGACAACTTGGTCAACCAACTCATCAAGTCTGTCTACTGACCAGTGATATTGATTTGGCATACTTGAAATTTCTTTTTTAATGCCTTGACCATGTACGACAAATATTGGATACATCAAGTCATCAACATTTAAAGTCGTCTCGGCAACCATATCGCGAAAAGCTTGTGTAATCCTAAGTCTGCGTGGACGTGATATTGGAAAATTCATATTATACCTATCTTTTATCTTTATTTGGGTTTATTCTGTATAAGACTATAATATTACCAATAATCTGCACAAGCTCAGACTTTGTGACTTGAGTAATTTCACTGGCAATTTGTTGCTTTTTTCTTTAGGTAAACGACTTGCTTTTATCTTTATTAATTGATGTGATGCCAAAGCTAAGTCAATCTCTAAAATTACATTTTCTGTTAAGCCTTTCTCACCCATCAGAACGACTGGCTTTAAGCTGTGTGCTTGAGCCTTTAATTTTTGTTGTTGTTTTACATCCATTTTATTTTACCTATTTTATAATTTCTAATATTAAGTTTTCTAGGACTAACTCTTTGTCTACATTTTTCAATTTTACAAAATAGCTTTGTGCCTCTAGAGCCTTAGAATACAGTTTGTATATATAATCAACATCAAATTTAGCCGCAAGATATTTTATCACTGCTAGTTTATCATAGTTTGCGATATCTTGGTTTTGCTCATCAAGTTTATAGTAATAAACATCTATAACTATACTAGTTAACCAATAAAGAGTATCCTTAAAATGTGGATTAGCTTCTTTCAGAAACACATTTAGATTAACCTGATTAGCTAGCACTTTGATCAAGTTATTTCGCAGTTGCCAAAAATGTTGTTCAAGCTTAATTTTAGCAATTACATTTATATCATTACGTGTCATTTGTAATGACTTTTCAATATCATCTTTTGACATATCAAATGCATAGTTTAGATAATTATACTTATCGTTTTGAGTAAATTTGATATCATAAACTAAAGATCTACTTTTGACAGTTGCTAAAACATCATTATAGTTTCTTGTAAACATCAAAAAAAAAGTATCCCGTGTTGGTTCTTCTAATGTCTTCAATAATGCATTAGCAGCTGATTCATTTAATAAATCAAGCTCTTGAATTATAATAATCTTTGCTAAATCATTATGTGCAGTCAGCTCACAATTTTTGATTATTTTTTTTATTTCTGCAACTTTAATCTCATCCTTTTCAATCGCTGCTATATTGATATACGGTGAGTCATTATAACTAAGTATTTTCTCACTTAACAATAATTGACACAACGAGTTAATAAAGTTATCTATCAATACAGCATCCTCTACTCTGAATATAAAAGCATGATGAAGCATCTGCTTAGCTTTTTGCTTGAGAAAATTATCAAGAAGTTGCTGATGTGTAGTGAGAGATAACACTTTTATCCTATATTTATTTTACATGCATACAATAAGTTTGCCATAGTTCTTTTAAGCATATTAAGCTTAGACTTTAAGAACCCCTTTTCTTTTTTTATAACATAACTTACTTCATATACATCATACTGTTTGTTAAGTAAATCGATTAAATAATCATCATAAGTCTGAATTTTATCAATCAAGCCTAACTCAAGGGCATCTTTACCAAACCAATATTCGCCAGTAGCTACTTTATTAATATCTAGACTTGGTCTATATACCAGAATATGTTTTTTAAATAGCTCATGAATATTCTCTAAATCTTGCTTAAACTTATTACGTCCTTCTTCCGTATTAACACCAACTGTGGTTAATGTACGCTTATACTCTCCAGAAGTATGCATTTCAACATTGATGCCGTTTTTTTCAAGTAATTCTCTAATATTAGGAATAGTGCCAACAACTCCAATAGAGCCAACTATAGCAAATGGTGCTGCTATTATTTTATGTGCAACAGCTGACATCATGTAGCCACCACTTGCAGCAACTTGATCAATACAAACTGTCAGATTTATTCCAGACTGATGAATACGCTCTAGTTGCGCTGCTGCAAAACCATAACCATTAACAACACCTCCTGGACTATCTATCCTGACAATAATCTCATTCTCTGGGTTAGCTACTGCTAAGACAGCTGAAACTTCATTACGTAGGTTTTCGACTTGCGAAGCATGGATATCACCCTTAAAATTAAGAACAAAAGCTTTTTGTTTTGGTTTATTTTGCTTATTTAATTCTTTTTGATCCTTTAAAAACTTTTTATACTCTTTTTTATCAAGTAAGGTCTCTAAAAGCTGTTGTTTAGTCTGTTTATATTCAGTTGCTATTTTATTTATCTCAAGCTTACCTTTAGCTAGCCTTGCAGCTTCTTGTTTTGCTTTGCTTAATAATGAAAAAAAACTGCCAATTACAAAGATTATAGCAGCAACAACTAACAAAGTACTAAAGGCAAAAAACACAAAATTTATAAAACTTTGATACCACATACCTTACATCCTTATCTATGTGTTCTTAGAGTTTTAAGTAATGATTCACCAGCACCACCTTTTAGGTTAGCTTTTTTAACGGAATCTCTAGTAAAGAGCCTTCTCTTATATTCATAAATTGCACTGTATTCCTCATCTAGAATAAATCCTTCTGCTTCTAAACAAATAATCAAAGCAGCGATATAACAATCCGCTAGAGTAAAGCCAGAAGATATAAAAAACTCTGATCCAGTAAAAGCTTTCTCCATCACTAATAAACTTTCTTTTAAATCTTTGAATATCGATTTAAGCTTCGCCTCGTTTGTTCTGTTCTTGCGAATTTGATCTAGTACCGGATACCACTCGTTATCAATCTTATCAAGCGATAAGCGTATCTTTATACGCTCATTGACCACACTTGGTAACAAACTTGGAGCAGGAAACCTCTCATCTATATAGATTAACAATGCTTTTCTATTATTAATATTATAGTCTTTCTCCCTTAAAACAGGGAAAACACCATTAGGAGAGATTTTCTTGATCATACCTGGTTCTAAATCCCCAGCCTCTACGATATCTGTTGCTATTTTCTTTTCTGATAAAGCAATTCTCGCTCTAAGAGAATATGGACAATACTTTGTTGTATATAATGTAACTTTCATCAAATATGCCTTTTTATAGATTAAAACAATTACTATAGTTTGATATAATTGTAGATAATAAGAACTAATATCAAATTTTACCATATTTATGGATAACTACAACACAGACGAGCACGGCTTTTTACTTGACTTTGTAAGTTGGGATATAAATTTCTGCAATTTAGCTGCTGCACAAGAAAATATATCACTCACACAAGATCACATACTTATTATAGAATTTTTACGTCAATTTTATCAACAAACCAATAAATCGCCAGCAATTAGAGAGCTTGTAAAAGTTTTGAAAGAAAAATATGATGAAAAAATAGGTAATAGTCTATATTTACAAACTTTATTTCCAGTATCACCAGCCGTACAAGCAGCTAAATTAGCTGGCTTGCCTAAACCTAAACGATGTATTTAAGATTAAAGAAGTAAAATCATATGACAAAAGTTTTTTGTAAAAATATCATCAAAGAGTTAGATGCAATTCCATTTCAGCCACTACCTGGTGAGCTAGGTAAAAAAATTCATGCTGAAATCTCTAATCAAGCTTGGCAAGCATGGTTAGCGCATCAAACCATCTTGATCAATGAATACCGCTTAAATCTAATTGACCCAAAAGCAAAAGAATTTCTCAAAGAACAAATGTATAAATTTCTATTTGAGAATCAAGAAGAAAAACCAGAACAATTCAGTGAAATATAGTTGCAAATCTTAAGGCTAATATTTTCTTGAGTTTTTGGTTAATTATAGCTAAATTTATCCCATACTTTTGACAGAAAATACTACTAACATGAGTAAATTTAAAAATTCTTATTATTTTGATATATTGATTTTGCTAAGCATATATATAGTATATTTCTTTATCTTTCTTGGTTGGCGCCATCTTAGTATACCTGATGAAGGTCGCTATCCCGAAATAGCGCGCGAAATGTTAAGTTCTGGTAACTGGGTTACTCCAACTATCAATGGTGTACCTTTTTTAGATAAGCCTCCTCTTTATTATTGGCTTGAGGCTACTTCAATGCATTTTTTTGGTATTAATCCATGGGCAATTAGACTACCTCAAGCTTTATTTGGCATATTAGGATGTATTTTGATATATACTTTTGGTAGGTACTTCTATTCGCGATTTGCTGGAATTCTAGCAAGTCTTATTTTAGCAGCAAATGTACTTTATTTTTTTGAGTCTCACTATGCAAATATGGATCTTATAGTAGCCAACCTACTTTGGATTGCATTTTTTTTGTGCTTAGCTAGTTTAAAACAGACTAATGCTAATAAGGCTAAGCGCTTGCTTATGTATACAGCATATTTTGTATCTGCCCTAGCATTTCTAACTAAAGGACTTATGGCTATCGTCTTTCCATGCATGACTATATTTATTTGGATGCTTATAACTAATAATTGGTATAGACTAAAAGAACTATATATACCTACAGGAGCAGTATTATTTGTTACTATAATCACACCTTGGCTAGTATTAGTACAGCAACAAAACCCTAACTTTTTATATTTTTTTTTCTATTTTCAACAATTTTACCGCTTTGTTGGTCATGGCTTTAACAATGCAATAGGACCATGGTTTTATTTTGTAATCATACTCACTGTATTCTTACCATTTAGTGTCTTACTCCTTAATAGATTATTTAAAGGTACAAAAATAATTTGGCAAAATAGAAAACAAGACTCCACAACTTTTCTAATAACATCTTGGTGTTTGTTAATTTTAGTATTTTTCTCAATTCCTAGCTCAAAAATCATAAGCTATATTTTGCCTATATTTGCACCATTATCACTATTAATGGCATTATCATTTGAGAAAATAGTTAAAAATAATGACAATATCGCTATGTTGAAAAAAATGCATATTATTGCAAGTATCATATTTCTAGTAGCTGCTGTTGCTATTATCGTATTTTCTTTAATGCAAAAACTTCTTTTAAATACTGAAGCACCTTTGCTATATACTACTTTAGTAGCAGTAACTGTGTTGATAATAGCTTTTAGCCTTAAACTATCATTAAAAAATCAAATTAGACAGGCAATTATGCTAATAATTTTTACTCTAATGCTACTTAATGTTTTAGGACAACTTGTAATTCCTTATTTTGATCTAAGAACTTCTGAGCCTCTCGTTGCTAAGGTACTCAATGATTCTAATTCAGATACTATTTTTGTTTATTATAATAGGCCACAACCAAAACATTTTATATTGAAAGAAGAGCTAAAACAAAAAGGCTATGAGGAAGATCTACCAATATTACTCAATGGTAATATCTACATAGTTTACAACTGGAATACTTATAAGCCTGAGATTGATAACTGGGCGAGAGAATTTTACTATGGCATAAACCAATATAAACAAGCACAGAATGGTCAATGGCCTAAATATCTAATAACTTACCCTGAATTTAATAAACTGCTAAATACTAACAAAGATATTATTATCTTTACTTCTGAAAAACAGTTACAAAAATTAAAACAAACATACCCTAGCGTAAATTTCGAAATTAAAGGTAACTATAATAAAAATGTTGTAGTCAGGGTTGTAAAATAACCAAATTGAAGGCTACTAATAATTAAACTACTTAACTTTTAGTGAGTTTTAAAAGCATAAAGTTAAAATTTTTGCTCCTATTAAAATTAAAAATAACACTAATCAAATATTAGTATTTAAGCATATTAATATGCATAAGATTAATTAGGTAACTCGACAAAGTAAGCAATTACTTATCAAAAGACTTTTTCGTTCTAACTAAAAATAAAAGTTTAGATCAGTTTAGCTAAATAGAGTTACAAAATAGAATTAATCTATATAAAATTTTAAATATTTCTACTTTCATCTTCATCAACAATATATCTAGGGCGCTTTTTTGCCTCATCAAATATACGACTTATATACTCGCCTAAAACTCCCAGAGAAATAAGCTGAACACCACTAAAGAACATAATACTCACAACTATAGTTGGCCAACCTGATACATTGACATTAAAGAACAAGCTTTGAACAAAAATATAAAAGCCGTATGTCAATGCAAATATTGAAATTACAATACCTAAAACAGATATCAATCTAAGCGGAACCGATGAGAAAGAGAATATACCCGTAAATGCTAGCTTAAAGAGTTTTTTGTATCCCCAGCGACTTGAAGTACCATCTTTACGATCTGCTACCTCAAATGGTATAGCATAAGAGCTAAAGCCAATCCATGCAAAAAGTCCCCTAATAAAACGACTATTCTCAGGTAGTGAATTAAATGCTTTTATACATTGTTTATCTAATAATCTAAAATAACCAGCATTAGCAGGAATTTTCACTCCCATAAGCTTATTACTAAACTTAAAGAATGTCTCAGATAGAAAACTTCTCGTAGCACTCTGATCTTTTCTTGTTCTTACACCATAAATATTAGAGTAGCCTTCACACCATTTGCTGTAAAACTGATTTATTACTTCAATAGGATGTTGGAAGTCACAATCCATTATTATCGCAGCATCCGCATCTTTAGATGCTTCTAGACCAGCTGTAATAGCTGCCTCCTGACCAAAGTTTCTTGAAAAACTAATAAATTTAATATTTAGCTGATCAACTAATTTTTGAATAATTTTCTTAGAATTATCCGAACTTCCATCATCAACAACTATTATTTTATAGTTCATAGTAATTTGGCTAAGTTTAGCTGCTAGCTCCCTCAAAAAAGAATCTATTAGTACTTCTTCATTATAAACTGGTATCATCGCATAAATACGCGGTTTATTAACATCCCTACTTGTCATCACAAATACAAAATATATTAATCTTAATTAATGATATTATAACTATGAAAGTATAAAATACATAGTAGTAAAGGCGATAATTATATTAGCAAATAAAAGTTATGGTTAAAAAAATAATAATTTGTGCAGATGACTTTGGTATGAGTGATAATATTAACAGCGCTATTATTAATCTTTTAGAAAAAAAGATTATTAATGCCACTAGCTGTATGCCAAATATGTCAGCATTCAAACCAGGAATTGCTCAATTAAGAAAAATATATGATGATTTTAGTCATGTTGGTATACATTTAAATTTAACTGAGGGTAGTGCTTTTACAAATCCAAAATCTATAACTAGCAATCGAAAATTTTTATCGCTATCAAAACTTCTTGTCAAATCAAAACTCAGAGCAATAAGTTATGCAGATGTTTACAATGAGTTGAAAGCTCAGATAAATAACTTTATCGAACATTGGGGTGAGTTACCTGATTTTATCGATGGTCATCAGCATGTCCATCATTTTCCAGTGATTAGAAAAGCTGTTATAAATCTATATAAAGATTTCAATATGTATACTAAGCAAACATATATCCGCTCAACATATAAAATAGATAAGTCAGATTTTAAGTCACTAATAATCTACCGTAGTGGCGCAAAAAAATTCTATAACATGTTAATAAAAAATAATATCAAACATAATTCAAGTTTTTCTGGTGTCTACTCGTTAGAGAGTAATAATCAAGACTTTAGAAGAGTTATTCTAGAAGCTTACGTCGAAATTAAAGATGGTGGCATAATAATGTGTCACCCTGCTGTAGATATTGATATAAAAGATCCGATATCGCAATCACGCGTTAAAGAATTTGCATACTTTAACTCCAAACAAGCGCTAAAAGATCAGAAATATCATAATATTATACTACAATAACTACTATTTTACCTTCTTGTAGATATAGCGTGGATTAATTGTATCTGCTAAAAGTTTGTTCTCAAAATCAACCCTAACCAAGACGCCTAATGTATAACACATAATTAATAAACTACTTCCTCCATAACTTATAAGTGGTAGTGTAAGTCCCTTAGTAGGGAGTAATCCTGTATTAACACCAATATTAACAAAAACTTGAAAGGCAACCCAAAAGCCAACACCGTAAGCAAGACAAGCCTGATAGTATCTTTTAAGTTCAAAGGCCATTTTAGCAATACTCATAGCTCTAAACACAATAAATAAATACACTACAAGTAGAACCATCAAGCCAACAACACCTAACTCTTCAGCAATTATAGAAGTGATAAAGTCAGTATGCGCCTCTGGTAAGAAAAACTGTTTTTGAATCCCATTGCCAAGCCCATCACCAAACCAGCCACCACGTCCAAAACCTATCAACGCTTGAACAAGCTGATAGCCAGAGTCATTGGCATTTTCCCATGGGTGTAAAAAACCTGTTATTCTATGCATTCGATATGGTGATATAATTACCAACATTGCTGCCATCATAACCATAGCACCCAAAAGTAAACCATACCAACGCACTTTGTTACCTGATACAAACAGCATCCCCATAACACATATTGAGATAACAACTGTAGAGCCAAAATCTGGCTGCATCAACAACAATATCGCGATACAACCCAACAAAGTGATTGGTGTGAGAATCCCTTCTTTTAAATTAGCCATTTTTTTTAGATTTTCAGCGATATAACCTGAGAAGAATATAATTGCTAAAAGTTTAGCTAACTCTGCAACTTGGATATTAATAATTATCAAAGGTATCCAGCGTCGCGCACCATTGACACTTTTTCCAATTCCTGGCACAAGTACAGCAACCAAAATAATCAGCATCACAAAGAAAAAAATATTATAATTCTTTTCATAATTCTTAGTTGGTACTAATAAAGCTAATAAAAACAAAAAGATTGTAATAATTGCAAAAAAGCTCTGCCTAATAGAATAAAAATAAGGATTATTGTAGTCATCTAAAGCAACAATCATTGATGCAGAAGTCACCATCACCCAACCAAAAGTAAGCAGACCAAGCATTATAAAGATAATTGAAATATCAATCTCTAGTTTGGCTCTTATACGTTCTTTTTTTGAGTTTTTCCTGCTTAATAACAGTTTTAATCTATATAGCACTTTTATTTCCTAACTTTTTTGCTCTAGCTGAGCAACAAGATTTTGAAAAACTTCACCACGCTGTGCATAACCATTAAACTCATCAAAGCTTGCACATGCTGTTGATAGTAATACTATCTCATTAGCTTGAGCTTTTTGACTAGCTAGTTCGAAAGCTTGTTTCATATTATTACATAACTGATATTTACAATAGCTTTTAATATAGCTTTCAATATATTCTTTATCAGCTCCATATAAATAGACATATTTAACATATTTATCTAGCGATTTTATCATCAAACTAAAATCACCACCCTTTGCTACCCCACCTAATAATAATATGATATTTTTAGAATTTGTTATACTGTTAAGAGCAGCTATTGTAGCACCAACATTGGTACCTTTTGAATCATTTATATAAGTTATGCCATTTATTTTTTTTACAATCTTACAGCGATGTTCTAAGCCTTTAAATTTTTTAATAGAGTTTATTGATTGATTAATATCTAAGCCTAACCTATCAAGGATATTTAACACAACAATAATATTTTCTAAATTATGCTCACCAAACAGATTAGTCTCAGTAATATCTAATAGCTTTGTCGAGTTCTTGTAGATAGCTCCTCTTACTATTTGATATTCACCAGCATACTTGATGCCATCATTATGTACATCATAAACAAAAAAATCATTACTGAATTTTACTAAATTAAGTTTTGACTGCTTATATTCATCAAAATTTTGATGTCTATCTAAATGATCCGGTGAGACATTAATAACACAACCTAAATCAAATCTAACACAATTAAATAAATCTATCTGAAAGCTTGATACTTCAACAATACAGTAATCAAATTTTTCATCTATTTTATTTAGAGCTGGGGTACCAATATTACCAACAAGAATACTTTTATAACTAAGGTCTCTGAGGACAAAATCAGTCATTGTCACTACTGTGCTTTTACCATTTGATCCTGTGACAGCAATTGTTTTAGCTTTAGTATTCTTAATATACTGATAAAATATATCAATATCACTGACTATTTTATCTTTAAATTTAGCTAGCACTCTGTATGGTGGCTTATTAAGAGGAATTCCTGGGCTGACTGTGATTAAGTCATAATTATCTAAATCATAATTAACAAACTCATCATTATTCTGCGATATATCAACTGTAATATCCATAAAACTTGCAAGAAAATCACAAACAGACTTACCTGTAGAGCCATAACCAACCATCAGTAGTTTGGTTATCTTGTTATCATTAAAATAAAAACCAAACATTATCTAACCTTGATAGCAGCTAAACCAATTAAAAAAAGTATCAAAGAAATTATCCAAAAGCGTATTACAACTTTTGTTTCTGGCCAACCTTTTAACTCAAAATGATGATGTATAGGTGCCATTCTAAAAATTCTTTTACCATTTCTAAGCTTATATGAGCCTACTTGTAACATCACTGATAAAGCCTCTACAACAAATAACAATCCCATAATAAAAAATATCAACTCTTGACGTATCATCACTGCAATTACACCAAGTACTGCACCTAGTGTTAGCGAGCCAACATCTCCCATAAATACTTCCGCTGGATAAGAATTAAACCATAAAAATGCTAAACCAGAACCACACAAAGCTGCACAAAAAACTGCCACCTCAGCAAGTCCAGAGCTACCTAAATAGGTAAACAATAAATAATTTGCTAAAGTACTATTAGTTTCAATGTATGCATAAATACCTAATCCAGCCGCAACAAGTACAATAGGTACAATAGCCAAACCATCTAACCCATCAGTAAGATTAACAGCATTACTACTTCCATTGATAATAAAAAATGTCAAAACCACAAATAAAACAATACCCATTGGGATATATAGACTCTTTGAGAACGGTATCGATAAACTCATCTGACCATTATTAGACAATAGATAAAACAAAACTATAGCCAAAACTATTGAGAAAATTGATTGCAAAGCAAACTTGTGCTTAGCTCTTAAACCTTTAGAGTGCTTAAGTACTAGCTTCAAATAATCATCAAAGAATCCAATAGCTCCAAAGAAAATAACCACTAAAATCAAAATCCATAAATATATACTTGTCAAATCTCCCCAAAGTAGACAAGAAATAATAACTGACGAAAGAATCAAAATACCTCCCATAGTTGGGGTATTTCTTTTAGAAAAATGGCTTTGTGGACCGTCATCTCTAACAACTTGACCTATTTGCATCTTCTGTAACCACCTAATCATCGGCCCACTGAGAAAAAGAGTAATTAGTAACGATGTTATCGAAATCATGATTATTCTTACATATACATAACTACTAAAAACTTCTAAGCCTTTGAAATAGCTTAACCATTCAAAAAGATAAATCAGCATATATTTAAAATGTTTAATGACCTTAGGGTATTATAATAGATATGTTATTTTTTTAATAGAGTCAAAATCAATCTCTAGATAGTTGGCTCGAATTTTTTATATTTTAGCGCAAAATCATCATTTTCGAACTGCTCATAATTTTTGATAAAAGCTCTTGCTAACGATTTATATTCTTTTTTGTATTCAGCGCTATCACTCCAATTATTGGTAAGTTGAAGCTCTTGACCATTATCATTTATTGAAGTTAAAGCTTTAAAATTAAAATACTTTTGACGGGTAAATTTAAAACTAACATTTTCTGGTTTAGTCAATAAGTAGTTAACAATAATTTTTGTCTCTTCGACAGGAACTCTTCTACCTGTCTTATAATCACCTTCAATCCAGCCAACATTTATCATATAAATTTTAGCATTACTATGCTTTAAGCGCTGGCGTAGTATATTAGCATATCTAGTTGGCTTAAGTAGTAAAAATGGTTGTGCATAGCAACTTGTAAACTCTGGTTTAGGCTCTGTAACACCTGCCTCTACACCTATAGAAGTAGAAGTATATCCAGATAAAAAATAGTAAATTGCTTGACCCATACTAAGTTTTGCAACTCTTGGTAGCACACCTTTTGCGTCTTTCACAAGAAAGATTATTGTATTAGGATTATCAGTATTTACAACATTATCAAAGTTTTCACGCGGAAAAGTCACATAGGTATTGCTTTGTGAATTACTCTTCTCACCAAATACAATATTTTGATTATTATCAAAGTTAGGATTTTCTATCAAAAGATCACCAGCTAATGCTTCTTTAATCCGTGGATCATCTTTTTTAAAACTTGCTGATTTAATTGTCAAACCTGACTCTAAGCTATATACACCACGCATTTCTGTCCAGGCAATTGCCTCATTAGCAACTAGACTCTTATTTCGGTCTAAAGCTAATGTTGTTTTACCACTACCAGATAAGCCAAAAAACATCGTACTATTAGCTTCGGTATCAACACTGACAGCACAGTAAAAGACACCAATATTATTCAATGAAAGATAATAGCTCATAACTGATAACAGCACCTTATTTATCTCAGCAAGATACATAGTCCCAACTAATATACTTTCTCGCTGTTTGAGATTAGTTGCTATTACCTTTGGTGAGTTTAAATTAAGATCTAGATAATCATCTATCTGCGTTTTAGGTGAATGTATTATTACCCATTGTGGATCAAATGACTCCAATTCTTTTTCATTCGGAGTTATCGATATTAACTTTAAAAAATAAGCAGCTGAAGCCTGAGTAGTTATTAGTCTAACTGCTATGGTATATCTTTCATCATGATTATAAAAACCATCAACAACAAAAAGATCTTTTGTTGCTGCTTCTTGAAGTAGTTTTTCTTTGATTAGCTTCCAGTTTTTTCTTTTTAATCTTTTATTATATGATCCATCTTCACTCCACCAGATATTCTTTTTAGCATATTTAGTCTCAACAATGTACTTATCATTAGGGAGTCTACCTTTGATCTCACCACTGTCAACCACTAATGTTTTACCATTATAACCTATAAAACCATCACTATTATGTGCATATTTAGCTAATTCTTCGAGAGAAAGGGTTTTATGCACATTTTCACAAATATATAGATACTTATTTTCATTTATGGTTGAAGGATCCATTAACAAAAGTCCCTTAGCTTACAAAGCAATTAAATTTAAGTAAAAATTATAGCTAGTATATACTTTTTTCAAAAAAATATGTTATTGTTTTTGTAATAAAGTAAACTATTAAATAAATTTATTTAAGCAATTATTTCTACGACAAAAATGACTAGTGAAATTAAAGTGAACAAGACTAATTTTATAAAAAATATCATCAAGAAAGACATTGAAACAAAGAAAGTCTCAGGTATTCTAACTCGCTTTCCTCCTGAGCCTAATGGCTACCTTCACATTGGTCACGCAAAATCTATATGTCTTAATTTTGGTATTGCACAAGAATTTGGTGGTAAATGCAATCTACGCTTTGATGATACCAATCCTGACAAAGAAGACATTGAGTATATAAATGTCATCCAAGAAGATGTAGAGTGGCTTGGTTTTAAATGGGAAAATCAACCGCGTTTTGCTTCTGAATATTTTGATAAAATGTATGAGCTAGCTATATTACTTATAAAAAAAGGCAAGGCTTATGTCTGTGATTTGTCAGCAGAAGAAATGCGGACGTACCGTGGTACAGTAAAAGAGCCGAGTAAAAATAGTCCATATAGAGAACGCAGTATCACTAAGAACCTTGAATTATTTGAAGGTATGAAAAATGGTAAATTTACTGAAGGTAGTAAAACTTTGAGAGCAAAAATTGATATGTCCTCTGGCAATATCAACCTTAGAGATCCAACTTTATACAGAATAAAGTTTTCTCACCACCCTAAAACAGGTGATAAATGGTATATTTACCCAATGTATACATTTGCTCATCCACTTGAGGATGCAATCGAAGAAATAACTCATTCACTATGCACTTTAGAATTCCAAGACCAAAGACCATTTTATGATTGGGTGATTGAGGAAACAGAATTGAAGATAAAGCCACAACAAATTGAATTTTCAAGACTTAATCTTAATTACACAATTACAAGTAAGCGAAAACTAAAATATTTGGTTGATAATAAGCTTGTCAATGGTTGGGATGACCCACGTATGCCGACTATAAAAGGCTATCGCCGCAGAGGTTATACTCCAGAATCTATTCGTAATTTTTGTGACATGATAGGAATATCTAAACAAGATTCTGTTATTAACGTTTCGGTTTTAGAAGATGCTATTAGAGACGATTTAAACAAAAATGCTTTAAGAAAAAATGTTGTCTTAGATCCAATAAAAGTAAGCATAAAAGATATGCCTAACCATCATCTAGATGTACCAAACCATCCACAAGATCCAAAATTTGGCCGCCGAGAGATCACAATATCATCACAAATATTTATTGAAAAAGATGACTTTGTTTTCAAACTAAAAAAAAATATGAAAAAATTTAGTCCAAATGGTAGAGTCCGTTTACTAAACGGCTATGTAATTGAGTGTCAAGAAGTAATCACTGATACTAATGGAGAAGTTATAGAACTACAATGCTCTTATTTATCAGAAACTCTAGGTGGTAAAAAGCCAAATGATGGTATCAAACCTAATGGTATTATCCATTGGGTTGATGCTAATAATTGTCTTGATGCTGAAGTTAGAATTTATGATCGCCTATTTAATGATGAAAATCCGGCAAGTGCTGATCGTATTGAAGATGTTTTAAATCCAAACTCATTACAAGTTATCAAAAATGCTAAAGTTGAAAGATCTCTTGAAAATGTCAAATCTGAAGAGCGTTTCCAGTTTAACAGAGTTGGTTATTTCATTGCTGACCTAAAAGACTGTTCTCAGCATAAGCTAGTATTTAATCGTATCGTGACTCTTAGAAACTAATTCAAAGGTAATACACTAAAATGTTATCAAACTCGAAAAAAACTATGATATGTGCTTTTCTTTTTTTGTATCTGGATATTTGGAACTTTAGCTTTATACACTGAGTATTCATTATATGTTGATGTTTTAGAAACGCAAAAAAATATATTTTGAAAAAATAAAACTTTGTTAGAAAAATTAACTAGTCCTTTAGGTGTGTGTGGCCTATATCCTTTAGTATTCTTTTTTATTTTGCAAACCTATGCAACACATTTAGAATACGATTGGCTAATGTGTATAATGTCACTAACATTAACGGCATTATTTTATTTATTTGAAGTCAATATAAAGTATAAAATATTCGATAATATTATATTCGTTTTTATTTTAATAGACATTACAGTTTTTATATTTTATAACGCTTTCACATATTTTTCTCCTTAGCCTAAAACTAGAAATTTTGGTAATAAAATTGCTGTCAAGGCTGAGCCTGAGCAATTTGTCAAAAACAATTTAAATCACGACATAGACTATGTCACAGGTGATAGCCCTGTTTATAATCAAATGTAATTACCGGTTGGAGCATTATTAAATAAGTAAACCTTATGTGTTTCTCAAATTTTAAAATACTATCACCTTAAAACAAAATGGTTTTAGTACTCAGGCACACCAATACACAAGCATTAAAAGCATAGATAAATTTAGAAATACAGATGTTAAATTATCATTTTATCTAGTATAGAAACACCAAAACTAAAATTTAGAGTTTTTGCTAATATTGTTTTTATTAAGATGAGTACTTATTGACAAATTTCTTAGTAATAAGGTTGCTAGACTTGTTAACACCGCTATGGCTATAAATGTATCTAAACCGTAACACATCTTTGCTTTAGCTAAGCCTAAATCATTATCTGAAATATAGAAGAAACTAGCGATAAAACCACCTAATTTGCCTCCCACACCTAGTGTTACTAACCAAATACCCATATATAAAGCCACAAAACCTTTAGGAGCTATTTTTGTAATCATTGATAAGCCTATTGTTGATAATGATAATTAAGAAATTCCTAGTACAATATAAGCAAAAATAATCCCATATGCAGTAACTTTAGTACCTTGTGGTGAAATAAGTATTGAGATTAATATAATTAAGAATGTTACTATTAGCAAAATAAAAGCTATATTAAATTTATCAATATCACCTATTTTTGTTTGCTTATTATCCAAATACACCCAAAATTTACCAAGAATACCGGCAAAAAATAATACACTTAAAGATTCTACACTTAAAAACTGACTAGGGTTTAATAACGAATTATCAACAGAGTATTGAGTAAAAAGTAATACACTTATAAAGATTTGAAAATATAAGCCCCAGTATATAATCGATAACAAGAAAAATATCCCCGCAACAAAAACTTTTTTATAACTAGATTTTTTATTGATACCCCAAGGATCAACATAGATGTTATTACTGCTATAAATATTGAGAGATTGGCTATTACAAGTTGCTCAAAAATATAGAATAAAACTATAATGTATACTGTTAATAACAAAGCTACTTTTATAACTATAGCCAAAGTAAGCTTAAACTCAATAATATGCTTATTTAGTAACCTAAAGCCGATAAGCAAAAGACAAATCATAAAAGCACTAACTACCATACTACTATAGAAAGGTGCGCCATAGCCATAATTATTTTTTAACCAGCTAGCTATAAATAATGCCCCAAAGCTACCTAAATTAATTCCCATATAAAAGATATTAAACAAAGTCTCTCTTTGAATCATTTAGGCTAGACTTATCGTAAAATCTACCAATAAAAGCCGACATATTTGATTTTATAAGACCAGTACTGACAGAAACAAAACTTAAACCTAAATATAGCATACTCTGACTACTTAAATATGCTAGTATAAAAAATCAGCCTAACATAAAAAACGAACCTAATAAACCAGCACGATAATAGCCTAAATATTTCTCAGCAACAAAACCACCTAGAATAGCTGATATATAAACCATGGAAAGAGTTGTACCAACTAAAGATGCTGATAAATCTTGAGAGATTTGAAACTTATTGATCAAATAAAATATCAACAATGATTGAATTATGTAGTAGCCATAACGCTCAGCAAACTCAGCTAGTGAGGTAATTGCTAAAACTTTTTTCTCCTCTCTGAGATCTCTAGAATTTATATCTTTGGCAGTCATATTTAAACTAAATAATTAAAATTAAACTTATATAGGCTCTATGATAGCATAACCCTAACTATATTTTGATTATTCTAATTCTAAAAGCTCTTCCCAAAGTAAATATTTTTGTTCAAGATCGCGGCGGTTTAAATCTTCTAATTGCTTTTGTACTTTTGCAATCTTCTGCTGTGATTTTTGATAAAAATATAGTTGTGAAATTTGTTGTTGTATAATCGCAATATTAGCCTCAAGTTTTTCTATCTGATTTAGCAGATTGCGTAGTTGTTTTTTCTGTTCATAAGCCAGCTTTTTTTAATTGCTCAATATTATTCTTGGTAATTTTAGCTGGTTGTTGTAGTTGTTTGTGCTGTGATAACTAATCATCATATCCACCAACAAACTTTTCTAAATGGCTATCATCAATCAAATACTATAGTACTTGTTGCGACATTATTTATAAATTCCCTATCTATTATGACTTACTATAATTATAGTACCTTGATAATTTATAAGCATTTCCTCGAGTATTTCTAAAGTCTCGATATCCAAGTTATTTGTCAGCTCATCAAAGGACTATGATATTGCTAGGTTTTGATAAAATCTCTGCCAGTAAAAGCCGATTCTTTTCACCATCAGATAGATGTGTAATATCTCTGGTGTAAATAAAAACTTCTGAAGATAAGTTTTTACATGAATCTCTTATTAAGATTAATAAAATCCTATTACTCTTTAACATTATTGATAATACTAAGTGTTTCATCTAATTGATCTCTTAATTGATCAAAGTAAGCAATTTTAATACTATCTGCTAGAGTAACCCCACCTTGAGATAGTTTATCCAGCCAAAGTAAACAATTCAAAAGAGTGGTTTTACCACAGCCATTCTGGCCGATAATTGTAATCTTATCACCCTTTTGAATCTCTGTTAAAAAATCTTTAAATTAAATACTTACCAGCATATTCAAAAGCAATCTTGTCAGCTTGAATAACCTTTTTCGATGATTTATCAGCTTGATCAACTTTAATATCCGCTTTACCAATATTTTCACGCCTTTATTTGCGTTCACGACACATCTGCTCTAGAGCTCTGACTCGCCCTTCATTTCTTGTACGTCGTGCTTTAATCCCCTGACTAATTCATGCTTCTTCTTGAGCTAGCTTTTTATCAAACTCACTATTAACCTTTTCTTGGACATCGAGTATTTGCTATTTTTTCTCAACAAACTTAGTATAATTACCATCAAAACAATACAAATTTCCTCTATCTAATTCGACTATACTTTTAGCAACATTATTGAGAAATTTTCTATCATGAGTAATAAAGAGTATTGCCTCACTAAAACTATCTAAAAATTCTTCAAGCCAATTAATAGAATCTATATCAAGGTGGTTAGTTGGCTCATCTAAAAGAAGTAAATCAGGCTTTTTTATTAAAGCTCTAGATAGAATAACTTTTCTTTTCATTCCCCTAGAGAGATCTTTGAATAATGCTGTTGAGTTAAGCTTAAGTTTAGATGCTAATACCTCAACATCATTTAGATATCTCAACCATGATTCTCATCGATATAACTATGTAATTGTTCAAGTTTAGCAGATTCTGTATTTGACACTAAAGTCTACTGGTATGCGATTAAATACTCTTCCAGAGTTCCTAAGCCTCGAAGTATAACACCAGCGATACTTCTCCTTGCATATCATTAGGAACTTCCTGATCATGCTTGTAATAATAGCATTATTATGCACAATAACCTCACCACCGTCTGGGGTATTCTTCGATAATTTTTAGTAGCGATGATTATCTGTACCATCACGACCTATTAAGCAAATTCTTTGACTTTTTGAGATTTCTAAATTAACATTATCAAGGACTATTTGCGTACCAAAGTTTAGACTTAAATTTTTAAGAGATATTAACTGCATTTAAGAAAAATAATCAAATTTTATTAATGGTGATTATTGTACCCTTTCACGCAATATTTTAATAGAAAATACAAAGATAATCGCTGCAATAAAATACATCCCTCCACCAAATGAAATCGGCGAACTCGGAGATATTGATGCAAGATGTCCCATCATAATATCATTTAAAAACCAAGCCAAACCAAAACCTGCTCCAGCAGCACCCATTGCCTTACCTTGTTCCTTATCAGTAACTGCTGTTGAAATCATTGTTAAAAGAGCTGTATAACAAATAAGTTGAGAGGTTGATAAAACTATTGTCAGCAACCATTGTGTGATTTGATTAATTAAAATAGCCACAAAAATAAAACCTATACCACAAATAACTGCGGCTCTTACAAAAGCTATCTGATTAGATAATTTTGCAAAAATCATAGGTTGAATAACAATACTCGCGACTGCTGTAGATAATCCCATAAGAGCATAAAAAACACCCGTTTGCGAAACTGTATAGTTATAAGTCAAATTTAAAAACAATGCTATGCCCTGGCCATAAAATCCCCACGCACATTGAACTAATAAATATACTACCCCAATTAATCTAACACGCTTATCAGATAATAAAAATGATATTGTCTTGTAGATTGTTCCAAGTTGAATAACTAAACCAGGATTCTTCGGTAAATCTTTAGTCATGATAATAGCTATAAAAACAATATTAATCAGTGATAATATCGCTGCAAAGATAAACGGTAATGTATGACTAACATTCATTACTGAAACAAAACTTGTAACTATCGGACCAACAACAAAACCTAAAGATGCTGCCATCGTAATATAACCTAAATTTTTAGACTTATCTTTTTCTGTAGATATATCGATGACTGCAGCTTGAGCAATTTCGAAAGCTCCTCCAGCTAAACCACAAACAAATCTACTTGCTACAAATAATAGATAGTGATGTGAGTATATAGCATATGCTGATAAAATATATGATATACATGTGGTTGATAAAGCAACAATTAGTATAGCTTTGCGTCCATACTTATCTGATAATTCACCAATAATAGGACAACCGATTATTAAGCCTAATGGCCAACATGCCAAAGCTATTGAATAATACCAGTTCTGAAAGTTACCGCCTGGATCACCAAAAGTAATACATGACTGACCAAAAAATAACGACGGCATAATAGGGAAAACAAGCCCTGCACCCATTATATCTATTATAATTGTTGTAATAAGCACTGGGATTAAAATATTCTTTGCTTGCAGATTCATTGTAGACCTCATATATTATAAAAATAGTAATATTAAGAAAAATTCAACGCTATATACTACCGTAACGATGCTTTTTTATCAATGTTTAGAAATCTTTAAGATATAATTATGCTCTAATACTAGTTTTTTGAGTGCATCAAGAAACATCTTTATATAAAAGATAAAACACTATCAAAAAATTGTTTATAGCCTACTTCTATCATCTTGGAAATTTACCTTTTACTCTATATACAATTTGTTTAGATTTATTATTCACTGCTTTTTTTAGTTATATTGGAGCTTCTTCTATAATTTATCTTAATGTTTAAGATAATGGTTACACTCTTTATATGTTATATTTCGCTTTAACAATTATTGTGTTATCTTAACAAACCTCACATTAAAAAAAATTAGTGAATCAGTTGAACTTAAAGTATTTACACTTATTGGTGTATTACTTCTTAGAGTTTTTGTTATGATTATATAATAGTCATACACAATTCAAGCATGGTTATATTTTTATGTTCTTAATGCTTATTACTTGTTATGGTTTAAGTCTAAGCTCAACTTCACTATTAAGTTAGTCTTTACAGCTAATATCTAATCATTTTTGAGCAGCTACAGCTATAAATAACTTTTTCAAATTTTCACTTGCTGGCTTTGCAAACTTTGTGATGAGTTTTTCTGTTGGTTCTATGCTTGTATTAAACTTACCTATACAGCAATTGACTATTATCTTAATCACAATAGTACTTTTGTATACTTACTAAGTGCTATGAAAAGCTAGGTCTTAGCTATAAAAGTATAAGCGTAAAGATTTAAAATGACAAAACAAGAACTAAAAAACTACTACCAGTTAGCTTTTATTAATAGAGTCAATGATGTGATTTCAGTGATTTTATTATACAAAGTATTCGTTGTATTAATGACAGGTAACATTATGATTAGTATCGCTGATATTATTACGAACCTGTAATTTTCTGATTTTGTGCAAATAACTCTTCTATTTAACTTTATTATTTCTGGAGTTATTGCGCATAACTTTATAGCAAAAAGTACTATTAAGTTTCGTATTATATATCTTTATTATTTGTTCTTATATATTGTTTTAGTAGCACTTTTATATTGCACATAAATACGCTACATGATAATAGTTTTGGTTTTCTTATCCTTGCTAATATTGCTACGATTATGAGTGTAATAATGAATAATATATTTTATAGATTTCATTCTACTAAAATAAATCTAGTTGCTTATATTATGAATCTTTTAAACCTTTCACATATGATTACTGAAAAAAGATACCATGATGTAACGATATTAAGCACTACAATCTTAAGTTTCATTATCGGTTTAATTGTTGGAACATTTTTAACTTCTATGATTTATTCTTTTGCAATTTTAATTGCAGTCCCAGTTCTAATTAGTTTATATATATCAAACCACAAAATAAATCTTCAAAAATAAAACTCTTATTAGAAGCTAAATAATGCTTATTCTTTGTCTAACAGTTTCATATAATGCTATACCAGTAGCTACTGAAACATTTAAACTAGAGACCTCACCTAACATTGGTAAGTTAGCCAAAAAATCACAACTTGCTTTTGTACGCTGGCGCATACCACTTCCCTCAGCACCAGCAACTATTGCGATAGGATCAGTTAAGTTCATAGCATATAAGCTATCATCAGCTTCACTAGCTAAGCCAACTATCCAAACACCTAGTTTTTTGAGCTTTTCAATAGCTCTCGCTAGATTTGTAACTATGACAATTTTTGTATGTTCTGCGGCACCACAAGCAACTTTTTTAACTGTCGCATTTATCGGCGCACTGTTATCTTTGGGAATAATTATAAAATCAATCCCAACTGAATGTGCACTGCGAATACACGCACCAAAATTGTGAGGGTCTTGGACATTATCTAATATCAAAATAAATGCATTTTTATCTTGTGGAACTAAGCTTTCAATCTCATTTTCCGTATAAATTTTAAAAGTATTTTTTTCTAGTGCAAAAATATTCTGATGATTAGCATCTTTTTTAACACAGCTAGGAAGTAACTTTAAATCATTAATAAAAGTAACTTTTATATCTTTTGAATTTGCTTTAACATAATAGCTTCTATTTTAGGATTAAGATTTTGTTTTTTAAACACTAATATTTCTTTTGCCTTATCTGATACTATCAAGCTATCAACACCATGAATTCCATAAATTAAACTACTCATTCAGCCTCCAAAAGTCTTACTAGCTTTTCCCTTAAGCCATCAAATGAGCCATTACTCATCATCACAAGTTGTAAGTTTCTGTGTTGATGAATATTTAGTAAGTCATTTATTTGTGTAACAAAATCTTCAATATCCCTGATAAAATCAACATTATCAATATTTTTGAGCAGCTCTTTAACATTCCATTTTAGTAGACTATGATTATATAGTAACACTCTATCGGCTTGTGTTATTGACGCTGGAAGATTATCTTTATTATCCCCTTGACGCATAGTGTTTGAACGCGGATCAATAAGAGCCACTACATAGGCATCTTTGTCTTTATGACGCACAGCTTCTAAAGTCAATTTAATTGATGTTGGATGATGAGCAAAATCATCATACAAAGTAACATTATCTCGATGTAACAATATTTCTAGGCGCCTTTTAACACCTTTAAACTCCTCTAAAGCTTGCTTAATCTTTTCACCGGAGATATTAAGCTGCTTTGCCACAGCATAAGCACTCATAGTGTTTAAAGCATTATGCTCACCTATTAAATCCCATGATATTTGGATACTATTACTATTATCACTAGCCAATTCAAACTTAGAGTAGTCGTAGCTATTTTTAGTTATAAAAACTCCATCGGCTGAATTTACTTTGATAAGCTCTGACCAACAACCCATAGATATTATTTTTTGTACATTATCATCCTTAGCATTGTAGATAATCTTTGCTGTAACTGGCATTTTTCTAAGTAGTTGATGAAATTGCCAAAATATTGCATCAATATCTTTAAAAATATCAGCATGATCATATTCAATATTATTAATCACAAAAATACTTGGATCATAATGAATTAACTTTGAACGCTTATCAAAAAAAGCAGTATCATATTCATCTGCTTCGATAACAAAATACTCAGAATCTGTATAGCGTGAAGAAACCCCAAAATCGCTACTAACACCACCAATCAAAAAGCTTGGATTTAATCCAGCTTGCTCAAGTATTTTTATAGTCATTGTCGTAGTTGTAGTTTTGCCATGTGTTCCAGCTATTGCAATAATCTTTTTATACTTGAGAATATTTTGATATAGCCACTCAGGCCCTGAAAAATAGTTTAACTTTTCTGAAAGTATTTTTTCTATTATTGGCATACCTCTCTTCATAATATTACCAATAATAATCTCATCAGGATTTAGCTCTAACTGAGAGCAATCAAATCCTTGCAATATTTCTATACCTTGAGATTCAAGATAAGTACTCATTGGCGGATAAACATTAGCATCAGAACCTGTTACTTTATAACCTTTTTGTTTTGCTAATACTGCTAGTGAACCCATAAAGGTACCACAAATACCTAAAATATGAATATGTTTTGACATTCAGTCTTTTTTTAAAAAACGTTTATAATTAAGTGGCTAGATTATAACAGTTTATTAAGATTAAATATATCAATACTATTTTAGTTGTTGGTTATATTGACTTGGTATTGTTAAAGTTATTATTTATACTTATAGCAGATTTAGAGTATTAAGAATAAAAAATGTTTATAGAGTTTGCTCTTGAGAGTAAAGTGCTTAAGTTTGGCGAGTTCACCCTCAAATCAGGTCGTATAAGTCCATATTTTTTCAATGCCGGTTTATTTAACTCTGGTAGCCAGCTTGCATCATTAGCTGATTACTATGCACAATTAATTATAAAAAGTGATATCAAATACGATGTTTTATTTGGTCCAGCATACAAAGGAATACCTTTAGTTGCAGCAATTTCAACTTTTTTAGCTGTAAAATACAATATCGATATACCGTATGCCTTTGATCGTAAAGAAGTAAAAGACCATGGTGAAGGTGGTGTATTTGTTGGGGCTGATATGACAAACAAAAAAGTATTACTTATTGATGATGTAATGACATCAGGTACTGCTTTTTATGAGTCATACAACAAATTTAAAAGCATCAATGCTGAAATAGCTGGTGTTGTACTATCGATAGATCGCCAGGAGAAAGCCAAAGATAGTGATATTTCAGCAACTAAGAAAATATCTCAAGACTTTAACATCCCAGTTTTAGCTGTGACAAACTTTGAAAGTATTTTTGAATATGTTAAAGAAAATCTTGATGAAACCATGATTAATAAATTTAAACAATATCGTCAAAAATATGGCTCATAATAAAGATATTTATATAATTTCTGATTTACATTTAAATGCCAATCATGCTGAAATGGCAGAGCTTTTTAAAAAATTTCTAGATAATATTACATCACAGCAGAATCAACTTTTTATCTTAGGAGATTTTTTTGACTATTGGATTGGAGATAATCATCGAGATAACTTCTATCACAAGATCACAGCTTGGTTAAAACTAGCCTCTGATAAAGGCTTAGAAATATTTTTTATGCACGGTAATCGCGATTTTTTAATTGGCCGAAAGTTCGCTAAACAAAGTGGCATTACACTAATTAAAGATCCTTTTTATCTAAATATTGCTGATAAAAAAATAGTTTTATCACATGGCGATCTATTCTGTACTAATGACAAAAGTTACCAGTGGTATAGAAAATGGATCGCATACAACCCTATTTTAAGATTTATTTTTAAAAGATTATCGCTATTTATAAGAGAATATACTGCAAAAAATGTGCGTAAAGCTAGTTATGCAAAAAAACGCAACCACCCAAATGTAGATGTCACTTCTAAAGGTATAGAAAAATATCGTAAAGGTTATCATATTGTTATTCATGGTCATACACATAAAATGGCAATACATATTGCAGATGACTACACTAGATATGTACTAGGCGATTGGTTCAAAGACGGTAATTATATAAAAATTTCTAAAGATTGTGAGATTATGCAGTTTACTACATTACGATAATTTTCTAGTAGCTTATAACTCAAAAGCTTTTGCATAAACCTCACAAAGCTCATCCATAGACTTATTGATTGCTACTTTGTGTTGACCTTTGTCTAGTAGCTTCTGTAAAGCTGATGTAGGTGGCACTTGTAATCTAATATCGGCTCGATAACATCCTCAAATTTAGCTAGATGTGCAGTTGCTACGATTATATAAATCTTTATTAGCATCAAATTGACTTTTTGCCACAAAGCCAGTCGCAGTATGTTGACATACAATTTCATCATACTAACGATAAATTTGCTTTATCTTTTCTATAATTTCGAAATAAGAGACACAAACTGCTTTGACATTGTGTTTGAAACTTTCATAATTTCCTAATAGATATAAAAGTCTTTCAAAATTACTAGGATTACCAACATCCTTAGCATTTGCTAATGTTTCAACACTTGCTTTAGGATTAAACTTACAAGTCTCTAGATAGTCAACAACAGTATCATTAGTATTTAAGCTCATTGATATTTCATTAATTGGAAAGCCCTTTTGCTTAGCCCAAAAAGCAGCCGTAATATTACCTAGATGGAACTATATAATTTGCTTTTTTACTAGTTTGTAAATAGTACTGCTACGATGTATAAACATAGTAAGTAGATTGTAGTAATAATCTACCAATATTTATACTATTTGATGTATTTAATTTTGGTCTCTCTGTCCACCCACGGAGTCTTAAAAGCCTCTTTAACCAAAGCTCAACAATCATCAAAAACACCCTCAACCGCTTGGATATTATCACCCCAACAAGTTATTTGTTTTTCTTGTCTTTTGGAGATTTTACCTTTAGGGAACATCACAATAACACGAATATTACTACTTCCCATGAAAAGCAGCCGCTACCGCAGATCCAGTATCACCAGAAGTTGCAACTAAAATAGTAAATGACTTATCGCTATTTATAGCGCTTAAACAGTTTGCTAAAAATTTGCACCAAAATCTTTAAAATACAAAGTTGGACCATGAAAAAGTTCTAAAACTGATGTGTTTTTATCTAAACGTTTAACTGGCACATCAAAAGTAAAAGCATTATGACAAATCTTATCTAAAGAGCCTTCTAGCTCATCGCCTTTGAAAAACTCTCTCAAAGTACTTGCCGCAAACTAAAAATAGCTCATATCTTTAGCAAAATTCTGCCAATTAACTGTAGTAAATATATCTGGTACAAATAATCCTCCCATCAGGAGCCAATCCAGACTGTATTGCTTCACTTAAACTTTGATATTCTTATCTCTAATACTAATAAAATCATGCTTTACCTTTATTCTTTTTTCTCTAATATATAAGCCTTTGTCACTCATAGTGCTTATTCAACTATTAGACTTTAAGTTAAACTGTTTAAACTTATCTTGGATTGTTTTAGCAACTGCATTTGCATTATCTTGTTTTTTTACAAGTGCAAACATTATTGGGCCAGATCGTGATATACCACAAGCTATAGCTCCTGCAGCATAAGCAGCTTTTTGCACATCATAAAATCCTGTTATTAACTTAGATCTTCTTGGTTGAATTAAAACATCTTTTAAACTCTGAACTATAATTCAATATCTTATGTATATAAAGCACTTATTGTAGATGCTAAATATGCACTATGCTCAACTATTGTAGATAAATCATAAGGATCTTTCAAAAGCTCACGCGCTTTTTTAGTGTCAACCGAAAGATCAGGGAACAATAACTACATTACAGTCAACTATTGGCAAATCTATTTTTTTACATGGTTTTGAACTTTGTAATAATACTAAACCACCAAACATACATGGTACGGCATTATCACCATGGAACGACCCTCTTCGCCATAGATAGCATAATCAATCAAATCATCGTAAAGGTATACGGCTTCTCAAAAAAAGCATTCATTGTAACCAATGCAGCTACTAATGAGGCAGCTGCCTCTATACCATAACCTAGAGTTATACCCTTTTGTATATAAACATCAATACCAATTTTGATATTTTTATCAGCTAGAAACTTTTTGATAATTGCTATAGCAACATTTTATCACTATCAAAGGTAGTTTATCTACTCATGTAGCCCAGTTATGTGCTTGATAACTAAACTCTATGTCATCTCTTTTGATAAGCTCTAGAGTATCACTATAATCTTGAGCTGCTGTAGCAAGGCTACTCCCACCAAACTTATGTACTACCATACTTTACACTCTTATGTTGAACAAATATCAAATTAGTTACTTTTGTATTATACTTTAACAGTAAATTTTATCACTAATAATGATAGGGGTTTATGCTTAAAGTTGGTTTTATTGGTTGGCATGGAATGGTCGGCTCAGTTTTAATGTCTCGTATGATCGAGTCAAAAGATTTTAATGATATTTCACCAACATTTTTCGACATCTTAAATAGGACAACAGCCTTCTGGATTTATGCAACAATATGGCACGTTACAACAAGATGTCAATAGTATTGAGCAACTTAGTAAAATGGGTATACTTCCGAGTTGCCAATGGTTAATACACCAAAGAAATCCACCCTAAACTAAGAGCTTACGGCTGGCAAGGTTTTTGGATAGATGCTACATCTACACTACGCTTAGATCAAAATAGTACTCTAGTTTTAGATCCTTTAAATCATAACTAAATATTGATAATGGTAAAAAGATTTTATCAGTATTAACTGTAACTGTTAGTTTAATGTCACTAGCTATATATAGCTGGCTACTTAAAGAAGATCTTGTTGAATGCTCTAGTACATATCAAGCAATCTCAGGAGCCGGTGATGCAGCAATGCAAGATTCTACTCCAACAAACAGATCTTTTGAGCAAAGCTGATGATGTAAATGAAGATATTCTAGTTAGAGAAAAAATTCTAAGAGAATTATCAAAAGACTCATTAAAAATTTCTCAACAAAAAACTGTACAAACTTTAGCTTATAATCTCCTGCCTTGGATAGATGTTGCTATGCCAAATGGACAGACAAAAGAAGAATATAAAGCAACTACAGAAACTTAACAAAATCTTAGAACCTAAAAAAACTATTCCTGGGATGGTGTATATATCAGAGTACCTAGCTTAAAATCACACTCTCAAGCTCTAACTATTAAACTTAAACAGAAACTAACTATTGAAGAAATTAAGCAAAAGATTTCTCAAGGTAATCAATAGGTTAAAGTAATAGATAATGATAAAGAAGATATCCTAAAATACCTAACACCTCAAGCTACTTCAGAGACTCTAGATATTGCTATAGGGCTATTAAACCATCATTATTAGCTGATGATATATTTCAGCACTTCCACAGTAGGCGGCCAGTTACTATGGGGAGCTACCGAACCGCTTAGACGAGTTTTGAATATTATTAAATATAGAGTTTAATTCCAAAATAGAATCCTATCTATTTTCTTTGCTTAACAAAAGCCACAACTTCTTCCATTTTAAAACTTCTAGCACCTTTGATAGTTAGCTTAGTATTTTGTGATTTATATTCATCCAATACTTTAGTTAAATCATTATTAAGCTCATCTTTGGAGTCATAGTACTTAGCATTTTGGTTTGGATATTCTGCTAAAACATAATCTATTAGATTTTTCTCGCCGAATAAAAATATCTTATCTAAATTTACCTTTTTAAGCCACTGCCCCATCTTTCTATGATAATTTTCAGCCTCATCACCTAGTTCACGCATCGAACTAATAGCGATGATTTTCTTACCATCAAATTCTGCTAAATCTTCGATAGCAGCCTTAACAGCAGCAGTACTAGCATTATAAGTATCATCAACCAAAATCAGCTTATCTGTAAGATGCTCACTTGAGAATCTACCTTTATAGCTTTTGATATTTTGTGTATTTGTAAGAAATTCTTCTGGCTTAAGCCCTGCAGCAATTACACTAGCTATAGCTAAGACACTATTAAACAAATTATGTTTGCCAATATTTGGTAGTTGATAATCGTACTCTTTATCAAAGATTCTAATCTTAACAGCATAATTTTTTGATGTCACGTTATAATCTAATACTAAAATATCAGCTTTTGGATTAGTCATTGAGCAGGTAATCTTTTTACACTCAAGTTGCTTAGCATAGTTTGGAATTCTTTCATCATCAAGATTTACGATACAGTAGCCATTTTTAGGTAATGCCTTTAGAAGCTCACCCTTCTCTATCATTACACCATCAAGAGTTTTAAGGTTCTCAAGATGACAAGCACCAACATTTGTAATCATTGCTATATTTGGCTGGATAATATCAGCAGCGGCTTTTATCTCACCGCCAACACTTGTCCCAGCCTCAATAACTGTAAAATCTGCATTCTGTGAAGTTTCTAATACTGTAATTGGCACACCAAGGTAGTTATTTAGATTACCTTTAGTAAAATGGACTTTTTTCTCACCAAGTAGAGTTACAATCATTTCTTTAACAGATGTTTTACCACAACTACCTGTTATAAATATTATTGGCATAGTTAATGACTTACGATATTCTTTTGCTAATGCTCGTAAGCCTTTTATAGTGTTTTGACAAACTATTTGCAGAATATCTAAATCTTGCTTTTTTGAAACTAGAACTGCTTTGGCACCATTAGCAATAGCACTTGGAATAAACTCATGTCCATCACGATTAGCCATAATTGCAACAAATAGGCCATCATGTCTTATTTCATTTGAATTGATAGCTACTGTTTGTAATGATACATCTTCACCCAAGTATTCCAAACCTGCTTGGGTTACTAATTGTTTTAGTGATTTAATCATTTATTTCTCCATAATGCTTTAATATTCCCCTTCAAGTGTTGAAGGGGGTATTTTTCTTATACTCAGCTATAACCTCTCGCTCATCAAAATGCTCTTTAACACCATTTTTATCAAGATAACACTCATGACCTTTACCAGCTAAAAGAATAATATCGCCTTGACTTATATTCTCTATACTATACTTGATAGCCTTTTCACGAGAGGTAATAAAAATATGTTTTTCTGGATGATTAAAACCTTTCTTAATATCAATAAAAATATTTTCAATATTCTCAAAGCGAGAATTATCTTCTGTAACTACTATTTTATTAGCATATCTCTCAGCTATTTGAGCCATTTTAGGTCTTTTGGTTGGATCTCTATCTCCACCACAGCCAAATATACACCACAAATTAGATTTTGAATATTGTTTTAAAGTCTGTAATGCCTTTTCTAAAGCATCAGGAGTATGTGCATAATCTATTATAACCTTAGCACTATTATCTAAATCAATAATTTCCATACGCCCTTTTACTGGCTTAATTCTAGTGATACTTGCTAAAAGTTGTTCTCTAGCAACATAACCATACAATGCAACTAGGCTTAAACCTAAATTCATTAGATTAAACTCACCAACTAAAGATGTTTGATAAGTACCTATATACTTTTGAGAAACATACAAATCAAAGCTTGTTTGCATATTATGGATATTTTTGACACTTATATAGAAATCAGCATTTTTTGATTTTAAGCTAACAGTTATAAAATCGCAATCACAAATTTCACAAAGCTTTTGACCATATTCATCATCTATATTTATTACAGCTTTTTTTAGGCTTTTAAACTTAAATAACTTAGCTTTAGTCTCAAAATAATTATCCATAGTTTTATGATAATCAAGATGATCATGACTAAGATTACTAAATACTGCAATATCAAAATCTAAACCAGCAACACGCTTTTGATCTAATGAATGTGAAGAAACTTCCATTACTAAGTTTTTCAATTCACCTTTATGATCACTGAGATTGTCGAAATGTGAAGGGCTAGATTGCAAAGCAAGACGATGTAGTACTTTATCAGATGAGTTAAATCTAAATATAACCTCATATAATGATAAAACATCTAGCGTTGTATGAGTGCTTTCTTTCAAAACAGGATAGATACCATTACCATTTGTACCTAGAAGTAATATTTTTTGCGAACTTAAATCTAAAAACTGGGCAATATAATTAGAAATAGAAGTCTTACCATTTGTGCTTGTTATTCCTATTATATTCTTTGGTTTCCTATAATCATAAAACCATTTTGCTAATTCACTGAGCCTATCCTTTAGATTATCTACAAAAAAAATATTTTCTCCATTAGCTAGCTTAGGATTATCACATAAAACAAGTCTTACGCTTTTAGCCAAAACATTAGTAATATATTTATTACCGTCAGTAGTTTGACCTTTTAGCGCTATAAATGCCGATTTATCATCACATTTACGACTATCTAAATAGAGTGATTGAATTTGAAGATTTTTATCATCTAAAGCCTTAATCCCAAGGAATTCTAATATTTGATTTTGATTTTTCATTTTTTCACTGCAAATAAAGCATTGTGGCAAGCTATTATTAAAGTCATAGAATCAATCTCTACAACTGTTCGAACCTGCAAGTTTTTGTAGATATCTATGACTTACAATAAAGCGTGAACATGTGCTAAGCAGTTTTACATACTTTTTCTGCTATTGCAAAAAGTATGTCGCTAAAACTTACACAGTAAGTTAGTAAAGTCTTTAAAATTATTTTTTAAAAGCAGGGAAACCTAGCTTTTCTCTAGCACTATAGTATTCTTTAGCAACTTCTAGAGCTAACTTTCTAACTCTTAGAATATAGCCTTGTCTTTCTGTAACAGATATCGCATGGCGAGCATCTAATAAGTTAAATGTATGCGATGCTTTTAACACAAACTCATAAGCAGGTATAGGCAGATTTTTCTCAACTAATCGATAACCTTCTTTCTCTAATAAATCAAACTGCTTAAATAGCTCATCGACATTTGCCTCTTCAAAGTTATAAGTCGACATCTCAACTTCATTTTGCAAAAACACATCTCGATAGTACAAAGGACCATTCTGCGTATTTACCCATAAGATATCATACATACTATCAACATTTTGGATATACATTGCTAGTCGCTCAAGACCGTAAGTAATCTCACCCATCACCGGCTTACACTCAAGGCCGCCAACTTGCTGGAAATATGTAAACTGTGTAATCTCCATACCATTTGACCATACTTCCCAACCAAGACCCCAAGCACCTAATGTTGGTGATTCCCAGTTATCTTCCACAAAACGAATATCGTTCTCTAATAGATCAATACCAAGCTCTCTAAGCGAACCAAGATATAACTCTTGAATATCATCTGGTGATGGTTTCATCACAACTTGATATTGGTAGTAGTGTTGTGTACGATTTGAATTCTCACCGTAGCGACCATCTGTAGGTCTTCTTGATGGCTGTATATATGCAGCTGTCCAAGGCTCTGGACCTATTGCTCTTAATGTAGTTGCCGGATGAAATGTTCCAGCACCCACTTCCATATCTAATGGTTGAATAATTGCACAACCTTTTGAAGCCCAATAATGATGTAACTTTAAAATAATTTCTTGAAATGTAAGCATAATAATTAAAATCTTCACATAGTTATAACTTTGTAAAAGATTTTATCACATTTAGCTATCAATAAGTATCTTATAAAAGTATCAAAATATTAGCAACACTTAGAATTAGCTAACTGCTGTGATAACCAGGTTACTTTAATTTTGAGTGATGAAAAATCAACCAATTTCCATTGCTAATTAGATGACCAAACTGTGCTAGGAGTATTTAGTCTAGCCTCACTATCTAACTCTAAAATATCTTGTAGTGGCAAGATCACATACTCAGCTATACAGCTAGCTCCAAAATATCGCTTTAGTAGTTTTCTTTGATATCTATTTAGCTCATCGAAATACCAACCTTTTAAGGTGTTATTATTATGAATACCTGAGTAGGCAATAATATTAGCGTCATCAATAAATCTAGCTGTTTTAAGATCAAAATGAAATGGGAAGACTTTCATGCCTTTTAGATTATAGTGATCACGCAATTCAAATACTTCTTGACGTAAATCTCCCAAATCTTCAGCAATAATATTAGCATTAGGAATACGCTTATATACTGTGTCAAAAATCATATCCAGGCGCTTCAATCTACTTGCCAATCACCGCAGTTTTTGGGCTTGCATGAATCTTCCAATATGTATCAAATGCTCTAAAATGATCAATTCTAACAATATAAAATAGTTTAAAGTCACCTTCTAAACGCTCAATCCAAAAGTCAAAATTTATCTCCTGTAACCTATCCCAGTTATATAAAGGATTTCCCCATAATTGACCAGTTTATGAGAAAAAATCAAGAGGAACACCAGCCACAAAAGTTGGATTTTGGTTTTTATCTAATAAAAACACTTCCTGATGTTCACAGACATCAGCAAAGTCAAAACCTAAATATTATTTTTATTAGCATAATCCCTTAGCTAAAACCACTGCTTATAGAAGATAAATTGTAAAAATATTTGGTAATCTATTTCTTCTTGAAACTGCTCAAATCCTATAGTTCTTTCTTTAATCCAACTTTTATAATCTTGAGGCCAGAAATTCCAAGCTTGGTTATCATTAGTCTTTCTAAAAGCTTTAAAATATAACATAATATCTTAACCCAGTCATTTTCAGTTACAAACTTTTGATATGCTGATTTAAGCTCTGAGTTTTGTGATTTATTAAAATTTCCAAAAGCTTTTTTTAGATACTGGTTTTTGTGAACTCTACAGCATAATACTCGATAATACCTGTATCTACATTAAAATGATGAAGATCTTTACTATCCATAAGCTAATCTCTACTAACTTATCAACAGCAATATATATTTCATCACTTGCAAAAGAAGGACTACACTGATGTGGCGGAATTACTAAAACCTAATGGTGTAAGTAGTAATACTTGCCAAATCTTAGTATCTGTTTGTTTGAAATATCAACAAACTCATAAGTACTCTCACCTAAGTCGCCTATACCAAACTCACTAGGTAAACTTGAAATAGCTAACAATAATCCAGCTTTTTTCATAGATTTTCTCTTATTTAAATTCAAGTAATCTTAGATTTTCGAGATATACTTACTATACTCTCCAATAGTTCTATCAGAACTAAAGAAGCCTGACTTAGCAGTATTTACTAAACTCATTCTTAACCAATCTTCGCGATTTTCATAACCTCTAAGCATTTTGTCTTTGATCTTAATATAAATTAACCAAGTCAATTAAAGTTATAAACCAATCTTTATTGATAAGCTCATTAAATATTCTAGTTAATTTATCTTTATCACCAATAGTCAGCATTGTGGTGAAGTTATAAAATCTACAGCATTTTAAATAACTGGATTATTATAGTACTCAATAACTTTATAAACACTAGTTTTATATAAATCAATAATAGTGTTACTATCTTTACCAAAAGTATAAATATTTGCACTTCCTGCCAAATCAGCAATCTCAACATTAGCACCATCCATAGTACCAAGTTTAATAGCACCATTTAACATAAATTTCATATTACCTGTACCAGGAATACCTAGTAATGCTATAGAATCTAAGAAACATGCAGCTAATCTACCTAGACCACCATTACCAAGTGATGGCTCTGGCTCAAACTCCTCAATCTGTACAATATCTTTGCTACTTTCTAATTCACTAGAAATATAATAAATTTTTAGGCTTGCTCTGAAAGTTTTACAGTCTGATCTTTAGCATAAGTTAGTAATGCATAATATAAATCCTTATCATTTGCTGTATTTACATCACAATTTATTATTTTTTCAAGATATAATTTAATTTGATTTTTTCATTCATGATACAAAACCTTTAATAAGAAATTGACTTGAGTTTAAAATATTGATTTCAATAAAGAATATAATGTCATTAAAATATTTTCTATGCAAGATACATAAGATTATTTAACTATTTTCTCGGACTAAATTTTTATATATTTGATATATTTTTTCAGCTGATGAGTCCCAAGTTACTTTCTGTTGTATAGCTGTTTTTCTAACTTTCTTCCAATCTGTCTTACGATTATATAAAGCAAAAGCTCTACGAATTTCTAATAACAAACTCCCAACACTAAATTCATCAAAAACAAATCCAGTAGCAGTACCTTCAGCTAAATTCTCCAAAGAAGCATCTGTAACAGTATCAATAATCCACCAACTTTATGGACTAATGATAAAGTACTATAAGTTAAGCCATATAGTTGTGTTAAACCACATGGTTCAAAGCGTGATGGTACCAGTATCACATTTCAACCAGCAACTAATATGATGAGCTTGCTCTCCATCATAACCTATATGTACAGCAATTGACTTAGGGTATTTTTCAGCTGCAGTTACAAAAACATCCTCAAGAGATTTATCACCACTACCTAGCAATACTACTTGTCTGCCTCTATTTATTATCTTTACTAAAGCTTCAATTAGCAGATTTAAGCCTTTCTGCTCAGTTAGACGACTATACCAAACAAACGTGATCTTCTTTTTTTGCTAGACCTGTCATTTCTTGCAGAGCTGTTTTACACTTTACTTGCAGCCACTGTAGTAATAGAGTAAATTAGCAGCAATCAAAGAATCTTTCTTAGGATTCCATATTTGCGGATCTACCCCGTTTAAAACGCCATATAAATCATTGTGACGATCTACCAGTAAACCCTCAAGACCACACTCCTGTTGATAAGTTTGTATTTCCTTAGCATATGTTGGACTAACTATAGTAATCTTATCAGTAAAGTATAATCCTGCCTTCATAAAAGATACTTGACCATAAAACTCTAAACCATTTATGCTTAAAAAAATGACCAGGCAAATCTAGAAACACTTAGTGGAAAAGTCCTTGATACGTAAGATTATGTATTGTAAAGACAGTTTTGACAGTTTTTATCCACGTAGCAATTTCACTTACCTTTATTTATGTATGCAGGTAACTAGCCCAGCGTGCCAGTCATGACTATGCACTATATTTGGTCTCCAATGAGAATATAACTCCTCAGAAAGTCTTACTGCAACCCAAGCTAACGAAGCAAACCTTAAGTAGTTATCTGAATAAGCTTGATTTTTATTATCTTCATAAGGATTACCAAGGCGATTATATAGATTAGGAGCATCAATTACATATATGTTAAGCTTTGAGTCAGGAATCTTAGCTAAAAAAATTGCTATTTCATCACTGTCAAATCGTCCTGTAAGCTTAAGCAAAAGTTCTTTATTCTCAACAGCATTTAATAAATGCTGGAAATCCAGGAACTAAAACTCTACTATCAACACCAAACTTAGATAATGCTGGAGGTAAAGCTGCTGTAACATCTGCTAACCAGCCTGTTTTTAGTAATGGATATAGCTCACTACATACATGTAAAAATCGCATAATTTCTTATTACACTAATTTATTTTTTAAGTTATCAATCATTTGTTTAGTAACTAATACCACCCTTTTGTCAGTCCTAAAAAAATTTTTAGCATCCTCTTTAGGATTCTCACCGATAACCATGCCATCAGGAATACACAACCTCTATCTACTATAACTTTTTCCAAGCGACAATTCTCACCAATAACATCAGGCATAATTACACACTGATCTATAACACAGTTAGACGAGATTCTAACGTTTGAAAACATAAGCGATTTTGATATCTCTGAACCTAAAACAATACAGCCACTAGCAGCTAAAGTATTGGTAATAACACCATGCTTACCTTTTCTATCATGAACAAATTTAGCTGGTGGTAGCTGTTCTTGTGCTGTCCAAACTGGCCAATCTTTATCATAGATATTTAGCTCAGGCATATTTGCTACCAAATTAAGGTTAGATTCCCAGAAAGCATCAATAGTACCAGCATCTAGCCAGTATGGCTCAACACCATCATCTCTTGGCACACAAGACATACTAAATGGGTGAACCAAAGCTTGGTTCTCCTTAACTATCCTTGGGATTATATCTTTATCAAAATCATGACTTGATGCCTTATTAGCAATATCTTCCTCAAGCAAGTCATATCAAGTAGTCTGAGTTAAATAGATAAATACCCATACTAGCTAGACATCTATTAGGGTCTCCTGGTATAGTAGTAGGCGCATCTTTTTGTGGTTTTTCTATAAAACTAGTTACTCTACGCTCTTTATCAACACCCATTATACCAAATGCAAAAGCTTCTTCTTTATCAATTTCAACACATCCTACAGTACACTTGTAACCACTTTTAACATGATCTTTAAGCATAACTGAATAATCCATCTTGTATATATGATCCCCAGCAAGAATTACCACATACTCAGGACCATAGAGCGTAAAATATCGATATTCTGGTAAACAGCATCAACTGTACCTCTATACCAATGCTCTTCATCAACCCTTTACTGTACTGGTAAAAGATCTATAAATTCATTTAGCTCGACACGTAAAAAAATCCCAACCACGCTGTAAATGGCATAATAGTGAATGTGATTTATACTGAGTTACTACCCTTATCTTACGAATACCATAGTTCAAACAGTTGGATAAAGCAAAATCAATAATCCTGAATTTACCTCCGAAGTATACTGCTAGTTTTGCTCTAATCAGTTAAGTTGTATAAATGTGATCCACGCCTCCAGCTAAAACTAATGCCATAACTTTTTTGTACAACTGATATGATCAATTATGATTATCCATATCATAAACTCCTTTGTGTTAAAATTTTTTATTTAAGTAACTACAGTCGGTTCTTTCATACCTGTTAGAGACTTAATCTTGGTTAGCTGTTCAGCAATATCAATTAAATCTGCTAAAGTTTGTTGTGTTGATACAGCAAATTTACTACTATCTTCTTGATACTTTTCTAGATAAATGCGTAAAGTAGAACCTTGAGTCCCTGTACCAGATAACCTAAATACAATACGCGATCCATTGGCAAAAATAATTCTTATTCCCTGATAATTTGATACTGAGCCATCTATAGGATCCGTATAGCTAAAATCTTCTGCAATTTCTATAGACTCACCATTAAACTGATTTGCTACTAAATTTGGTAAGTTTTGTCTTAATGAAACCATGATTTTATTAGCAATTTCACTATCTATAGATTCATAGTCATGTCTTGAATAAAAATTACGCCCAAACTTTTGCCAATGTTCGACTACAAGCTGGTCAATACTTTTGTTAGTTTCAGCAACTAAGTTTAACCAGAAAAGTACTGCCCAAACACCATCTTTCTCACGAATATGATCAGAACCTGTACCATAACTTTCCTCTCCACATAAAGTGATTTTTTTGGCATCAAGTAAATTACCAAAAAACTTCCAGCCAGTAGGAGTTTCATAACAAGGTATTTGTAATGCTTGTGCCACTCTATCAACAGCTGTTGAGGTTGGCATCGACCTAGCTACACCTTTGATACCATCACTATAGGCTGGAATAAGATGCGCATTTGCTGCCATAATGGCAAGACTATCTGATGGCGATACATCAATTTCTTTACCAACAATCATATTCCTATCAGCATCACCATCAGAAGCTGCCCCAAAATCAAATTCTCCACTACGCATATGTTTGACTAGATCAGCAGCATTTACTGGATTAGGATCAGGATGATGCCCACCGAAGTCCTCTAGAGGCTCTGCATTTACCACTGTCCCAGTAGGAGCATTTAAAAGATTCTCAAAAATATATTTTGAATAAGGGCCTGATACAGCGTTCATCGCATCAAAGCGCACTTTAAATCCTTGTGCAAATAATTTACGAATTTTATCAAAATCAAAAATCTGTTGCATCAATTCAGCATAATCACTTACTGAATCAATAACCTCAACCGTTGTATCCTCTATCTTATAAGTACCTAGCTTAGTCAAATCAAGACAATCATCTTTAGTATCACTCATCAAATACTCAGTAATTTTTTGTGTCTCTAGATAGATTTTTTCTGTAATCTTTTCTGGTGCTGGACCGCCATTTGCAACATTATACTTGATACCAAAGTCACCATCAGGGCCACCTGGATTATGGCTTGCAGATAATATAATCACACCAAAAGCCTTGTACTTTCTGAGTATACAACTAGCTGCTGGAGTAGATAATATCCCATTTTGACCGACTATTATTTTAGCAAAACCATTTGCAGCTGCCATTTTAACAATAGTTTGTATTGCAACATCATTGTAATAGCGACCATCACCACCGACTACTAGAGTTTTACCTGTGGTATCAGTCAGTGAATTAAATATTGATTGAACAAAATTCTCAAAATATGCTGGCTGTTGAAAAGCTATAACTTTATTTCGTAGTCCAGATGTACCTGGTTTTTGATTAGCAAAAGGTTTGGTTGATATAGTTTGAATCGCCATTTTTTTATATTGGTTAATATACACCTAAATAGTGAGTTAGTCGATGTTAGGTAGCTTATTGTTAAAGCCTATATTATTCATCTTATCACTATCTCCTTGAATTTAGAATAACCAATAAATTGTATTATTTGTAAAATTATTTTTTATCTTAATTATCTAATTTACTAAGCTCATAATAAACTATTAAGATTGTAATTAATGAAGTATTTAAAAGAATATTTACAGACTTCTAGCTAAAGCTATTTTCTAGATAAGCTTTTCTATAGTATAAAAACATATATATACCTATAATTTTATGGGAGCTCATAAAACTCATGAAAATGGTGTTGATGGTATAAGATTTACCACTTAGGCTCCTAATGCTAAAAGTATCTGTGTTATTGGTGATTTTAGTCACTAGAAAATTCAAGGTAGCAACTACATGAGTGCTATTAATCAAGTAGGATTGTGAACTGTTTTTATCGCAAATGCAAAAAAATAGTAATAAATATAAGTTTGTAGTAACTAACAAAGATACTAATTATTATGTCTATAAAAGTAATCTTTATGCTTTTTCTCTGAATTAAGACCAAATACAGCTTCTATAATCACTACAGAAACAGAATATACTTGGAGTGATGATAAATGGCTAGAAAAACGCGCTAAAACTTACTACTATGATAATCCTATGAATGTTTATGAGCTACATTTAGCTTCCTGGAAAACTAAAGATGGCAAATTCATAACATACGATGAGCTAAGTGAAACTCTACCTCAATACATCAAAGACATGGGCTATACTCATGTTGAATTTATACCGTTACACGAACACCCATTAGATGCTTCATGGGGATATCAGCCAACTAGATTTTATTCTGTGAATAGTCGTCATGGTGATATAATTGGCTTTAAGCGTCTAGTAGATAAGCTACACAATGATGATATAGGTGTAATTTTAGATTGGGTTCCAGGACATTTCTGTAAATATCAACATGGATTAATATACTTTGATAGTAGTCAGTGCTATGAATATCAAGAGCCTACAAAAGCAATTAACAAAGGTTGAGTAACGCATAATTTTGACTTAGGCAGAAATGAAGTAAAATATCTTTTGCTTTCAAATGCAATGTACTGTATTAATGAGTTTTATATAGACGGATTGCGTATTGATGTAGTGTCAAATATTCTTTATCTTAATTATGATAGAGAAGATGGTCAGTGGATACCTAATATTTATTGTGGTCATGAAAATCTTGAAGGTATAGCTTTCCTTAAAGGAGCTAAATGGTGTTCTAAAACACGCCTGTAAAGGTGTTTTATTACCATTGCTGAAGAATCTTCCTCTTGGCCAGATATCACAACTCCTGCTTAGCAAGGTGGTTTAGGATTTAACTTTAAATGGAATATGGGTTGGATGAATAATACGTTGAGATATATTTCGCTAGATCCCATTTATTGCAAGTATCATCACAACTTGATAACTTTTTCTATGGTATCTCATTATTCAAAAAAGTTTATTCTCTCAATCTTGCATGATGAGGTAGCTGGTGACAAGAAATCTTTTATCAATAGAATGTGGGGGAAGACTTGTGGAATAAAATATACTGGACTACGCTTATTTATAGCTTATATATGTCATACATGGTTGGACATCCAGGTAAAAAGCTTATCTTTATGGGTAGTGAGTTTGGTCAATTTGTTGAATGGCGTGAATATGAGCAACTTCAATGGCAGGTAATTAATGAATACGATGCTCATAAACAAACTCTTTACTTCTTCAAAAAGCTAAATGACTTTTATTATAGTGAAGCTGCACTATGGTAGTGTGACTATGAATATCATGGTTTCAGATGGATAGATGCTGATAATTCTCAGCAAAGTATTCTATCTTTTATCAGAAGTAGTAAAGATGATAAACAAAAACTGATTTTTATTTGTAATTTTACTCCTATGACATATTATGACTATCATTTAGGAATTCCAGATGCGGGGTCATACAAAGAGGTACTCAACTCTGATATTCTTGAATTCGGTGGCTAAGGCAAGTTATGACTGCAGAGATTTTCACCTCACCACAATCATCACATGGTTTTGAGCAGAGAGTTACAATCAAAACCCCACCTATGGCAACACTCGTAATCAAATTTATCAAATAACTAATTTTTTTACAATAGAGATTTAACAGTTTATGCCAGCAACAAATCGAAATATATGGATACAATATAAATTTGGTAATTTCACTCACCTTACCGCAACTCATCAAATTTACCTGGATTTTGAAACTAATAGCATTAGGTTTCGCATCCAAGCAGATGGTTTTTACATGGTTATGTAATTGTTAATTTAACAATTGGTAAAAACTTGAAGAGTATAAGCTTACTTGGACTACTGATAATGATGATGGGAGTTTATGGTTAACCAAAGGTGTTTTTAATATATCAACTCTTAACGCAGAAACAAACCAATATTCATTCATCCTAGTAAGCCTAACTGGTGAAGAGTTTAAGGTTTCTATAAATGATCATGATTGATACCACTTAGCTTTTAATTGGCAAGTAGCAAAAGGTACTCTCGAAATTAAAGCTTCTGAAAATTATGTAATCCCTGGTTTTAACCTAGAGCTAATTGCTATAACAAAATCAATTACTGGCTATCAAAACATTGTCGATGTTGAATGATGTCATCCCTTAAAATTCAAAAAATAACTTTAGCTAATAGTAAACTTTTCATAGATCCTCGTGTCAGTAATTTAACAGAAGTTAAAGTTTCATGCTTTGCTAAAAATAATCCCGAACTTAAGGCTCAAAGGACATTTACCGTTGTTAAAGAAAAAAGAAAAGATTCACTTGTACATTTGTTGAGGTTCTACTCTATAACGAAGATTTAAACAACATAAAAAGCAACCAGATTTTGTCCATGAGCTAACAGCTGAGAGAAGCTATGGTACTCATCATATAGAAATTTGTCGTAAAAGTTATGAAAACAAATATTACATCTACAGATTACATTTTGAAGATTTGGATAACAAAGGTCAAAGATGTATTAAAACAACTTATGTAGTTGATCCATATGTTTATCGAGTTGGTCTAAACTGCAAAAAATATTTCTTAGTAGATCTTAATGATGCTAAAGTTGCTTCCGAACAATGGCAACAAAAACATAACCATAATTGCATAAATAGAGAAGATACTATCATCTATGAAGTACACCTGCGCAATTTCACGATTAGTCTAGAAAATGGCATCAGCGAAGAATTAAGAGGAAAATATCTAGGTACGGTTGAGAATAATACTTATTATATAGATTCTGTCACAAACCAAAAAGTATCAATAGGTATAGATAGCTTAGTTGAGCTTGGAATTACTCATATTCATCTTTTACCAATTTTTGATTTTTCATCAGTAAATGAAGAAAAAATAATGAAAAAGATAATCACAACTGAGGCTATAATCCACAAAACTATAATGCTCTCAGATGGTAGCTATTCTATAAACCCTTATGATCCTCTGCAACGAATTAGAGGGGCTAGAAATATGATATTAAGTTTTCACCAAAAAGGTATTGGTGTAATAATGGATATGGTTTATAACTATACGACAGAAACTTCAAATTTAGACAAAATTGTACCTAAGTATTATTTCAGAACAAATACACTAGGCAATTTCACCAATGGTTCAGGATGTGGTAATGAATTAGCAAGTGAAAAGCCTATGGTTAGCAAGTTTATCCAAGACTCAGTGATTGACTAGGTCAAAAACTACAAAATTGATGGTATCCGTTTTGACTTAATGGAACTTATTGATATCAATACAATTAAAAATATCGTTACCAAAGTTAAGCAAATCAATCCAAGTGTATTTATGGCGAGCCATGGAAAGGCGAGACTCACCACTAGTAAATGGTACTCATAAAGGCACCCAAAGAAATAGCAATCTCAATATTTAATAATTATTTCTGTGATGCTATTCGCGGCAATAACAATCCTGGTAATATTGGTAATGTAATTGAAGGATTACGTGGCTCAATTTATAACTTAACAGCAATGCCTAGTGAGTCTGTCAACTATGTCGATACTCATGATAACTACACCCTTTGGAATCAGGTTGAAAAAACCAAAGTCATGATATTCCCAATAGATATTATCGTAAAAACCTGCCTAAAAATATTTTTGAACATCATTTTGTTAGACAAAATGCTCTTGCTTTAGGGATTGTTTTAACAGTACAAGGTATACCTTTTATTCATGGCGGTTCAGAGTTTCTCAGAACCAAGCAAGGCTATCACAACAGTTACAAAAGTGGCGATAGTATCAATGCTTTTCATTGGTCAGATAAGCTTCTATACAAAGTATTCTTTGATTATATTGCAAGAGGCTTATTAAGATTAGAAAAGAGCACCATGCTTTTAGAATGAAAGATCGTGAAACTATAGAAAATAACTTAAATATGACTACCACTCATAATGATTCTAAATCTGGTGTGATTATTTCACATTTCAAAAATGATGCTAATGGTGATAGCTGGCAAGATATTATTGTCATCTATAATGAGACTTCTATAGATGGTTATGATATTAATGCACTTATGCCAATACCAGCTAGTAGTAAAATTTGGCATATTGTCGCAAATCACGAAAAAGCGGGTACCGAAACCATCCAAACAGTAAACTCTGGCGAACTTCTAGGTTTGAAATCTTATTCATTAATGAATATACACAACTAGATAATTTTTAAACAAATAGGTAAAAAAATGTCAAGTTTATTTAAAATTCATCTAAATACTAAAACTAAGTTATTACTCTCAACAGCTTGGAGTAATTCTTTAATATATAGACATAATACTGCGATACAAAAACCCGGCCTAAATCTTTGCTATTTTACTTTTAGTAGAGAAATTTCAGCTAAAACTTATACTGGATGCTATTATTTAGAGCTCCTTTTGTAAATGGTGGTACTGTCACAGCTCACAATGGTCTTTAAATCTAAGGTAATGCCATTTTTAGACTATGTTGAGCCACTTGCTCAACAAACTTTAGCTGTAAATACTATCATCAACAAAGATGGTAAACTCTATGGCTACAATACCGATTACTATCGTTTGCACGCTGCACTAACAAAAAGTATCAAAGAGTCTAAACAAGATATCAAAACAGCTGTAATTTATTGCAATGGTGGAGTTTCTGGAGTTGCTTTTAAAGTACTCCAAGACTTAGGTATCAACGTAAACATTATTGGTAGAAATGCTGATAAAGTAGCTCAAAAAAGAAAGGAGTTAGGTATAGAAAACATCCCATATTTTGATGAAGGCCATATGATTTAGTAATTGATGCAACTCCTATCTCATCACCTGCTGATTTGGAACAAAATACTCAATTCATAAGCCTAATAAAGCAAGCAAAAATGATATTTTCCATATAGATGGTGAAGGTATGTATATTGCTCAACTTGGAAAACAGTATAAGCTTTATTTTGAGAACTTAGACTCTCAAAGAAAAATTACTGAGCAAAATATTATTGAGGCTTGGGGATTGTAATTAATCTAAAATCACTTCTCTCTAGTAATAGATTTCGTACCAAACTCTTTGATAATATATTCATATGAAGCTCGGTGAACTTGATATGTAGGATGGACATGACCCCAAAATACATAATCTTGAGGATCATTACACATACTACCGCTGCAACCTGTATCTATAATGCTTCGCATTGAGAGCTGATTTATTAAATCATCAATTTTAACCTTATCACTAGAATCATATTGATCCTTCTAAGTCATTATAAACATTATCTAATTTAGATTTCTCAAATAAAAATACCCCTTCCAACAAGAATCTTTAATATGAGTAAGTTTTATACTTGCATGATATTTAGTATTAAAACTCTTAGTATTATTTACCATTTCATCAAAGACTGTAGCAATATCTATAAATTTCATTTATGCTTATCTGCATATTCTCTAAAATTTGATTATGCTTAATGTATATTTTTTGAGAATTCTCTCATTACTTAATGACTTAGACTCTCCCATTATACTAAGATCAGGTAGACCAACAATGACTATTTTCTTCACCACTATTTTTTCAATAGCATTTATGATCCCATCTGTAACTTGCTTGACTGCACTATCAATATCCTCTATTTTTGGATTAGAAGTTAGATAATCATTTCCTCCTAAAAAGAATATTGCTAAGTTATCTTTTATATCATCATTAGCTTTTAAATTTAGAATAAACCTACCTGATCATCTAACACATACTGAGTACTATTATTAGTCTCTGGAAACACTATAACTGAACTACCCTCTACTGTATAGTTACTCACTGGAATATTATTTAGATAGAGTCTGTTTGCAAATTGTTCTGACCACACCTCACTATTAGAAAACATTCCTCTATAGTAAGGTATTGACTTTGGTAATAGTTGTAGCGAATATTTATAAAGGTTGCCTTTATCGCTCAAACTATCACCAAATATTAGTACTTTTTGATACCAGATAACAAACTAGCAAATATATCTATTTCTTTATGGCAAGCTTAAATAGTAAAACTAGTAATAATCAAGTCTCCATTTAGTAAGGTTTGTAAATTAACAGAATAGTTAGTCCAATAATATTCATAACCACTGTTGTGCAGTCTATGATTTACTTCAATATTTCCAATAGCATCTTTGAATAATGTCCTATTAGTACCCTTCTCTCCAAAGTAGAAAAAGTTATTAGATAACAGAACCATATGGTTCATACGATCTAAAGCTAATATCATAGAATGATGTTGTTGAGAGTAAAAAATTATCGTTAGATAACTCTTTAGTTGTGTAATATTGATGTGGCTTTAATACTTTGTTCAATAAAGCTCATTTAGTTTCTATAGTGAATTTAGAACATTCTAATATAAACAGAGTATCATATATCTCTATACTAAATAGATTGTTTAATCTTGTAAATGAAGTATAGCTAGTTTTACTTTATTAAAATTTAATAAAGTAAAATTGTATTATTGTAGAATATTCAAAAACTACTTAGGCTGCCAAACAATATCTAGCTCTTTCGCTGCTTTGACATCATCTAAACGGCGAGTCGGTAGGTTATATGGAGCTCCTTTCAGATATTCAGGATTTTGTTTGGCAATATTTCTGATTTCTACCATTGCTTGAATAAACTTCTCCATGCTATCAATATTTTCAGTTTCAGTAGGCTCTATCAGTAAGCACTCTGGCACTAATAATGGGAAGTACATAGTAGGAGCATGCACTCCTCTATCTATCAAACACTTAGCAAAATCTGTAGCTGTGACACCATAGTTCTGAAATTCAGGTTTTAAAGTCACAATAAACTCATGTGATGCTCTTCTATCAGGAAGGGCTATTGTGAAGCCTTCTTGTTTTAAACGAGCCATCATATAGTTAGCATTTAAAGTTGCTATCTCAGATGCTTCTGTCAGCCCATTACCACCTAGCATAGTACCATAGATATATGCTCTGATTAGTACACCAATATTGCCGTTAAATGCTGATAGTCTACCGATAGTATTTGGTCGATCTTTTTCTTCTAACCATACAAACTTGTCATCTTTCTTACCAACCATTGGTACTGGTAAGAACTCTTTTAATTTGTCATTAACGGCAACAGGACCAGCACCTGGACCTCCACTCCCATGAGGAGTAGCAAAAGTTTTATGCAAGTTCATGTGTAAGACATCAAAGCCCATAGTACCAGGAGACGCTTTACCCATAATTGCATTTAAGTTTGCACCATCATAGTATAGCAAACCACCAGCTTGATGAACTTTCTTGGTAATAACAGTAATACTTCTCTCAAACACGCCTACTGTAGATGGGTTAGTCAACATAATACCCGCAGTCTTTGGGCCAAGAACTTTGTCAAGAGCCTTGATATCGATATCACCATCTTTCTTGGTAGGAATCTCGATAATCTTTAGACCACAAACTTTTGCAGTTGCTGGGTTTGTACCATGTGCAGCATCTGGCACAATAATCTCATCACGCTCGAAATCGCCACGCTTGTGATGATACGCTTTGATCATAGCTACACCAGCAAACTCGCCTTGCGCTCCAGCCATGGGAGCAAGCGATATACCAGTCATCCCAGTTAACTCTTTGATTAAGTTTTGTAAATCATATAAACACTCTAGAGTCCCTTGTACACTTTGAGCGCTTGCATAAGGATGTCTTTCTAAAAATCCAGTAAGTGAAGCATATTTATGAGCTGCACGTGGATTGTATTTCATAGTACAAGAGCCTAGTGGATAAAAATTAGTATCTATACAGAAGTTTTTGCGTGATAGTTGTGTATAATGTCTTACGACATCTAACTCTGCTTGCTCTGGAAGTATAGGTTTTTTAGTGCGTAGCATATTTGTTGGAATACTTGAAGTATCTCCCTTTTTGCTAGGCATTACAGCTGATGAGTTGACCCCTATAGTTTTTTCAAAAATAATCATTTAATTAACCTCCTAACCTAGCTAGAATTTTTTTCGTTGCAGTAATATATTCATTGATATCCTCAGGTGTATGAATCTCTGTAGCACAAACCATAATAGAGTTAGTCAAATCACTACTATATTCACCTAAGAAGTAACCTGCATCAATCCCTTCTTTTTCCATCTCTGTGACAAATACTTCTGCATTAACAGGTAAATTAATTACAACTTCATTGAAGAAAGCATTATCAAATCTTATATTTACACCATCTATTTTAGCTAGTTTATTTGCCAAAGTTTTCGTATTTTCATGAGAAACACTTGCTACTCTTTCTAAGCCTTCCACACCAAGTAAGCTCATGTAGATAGTTGCTGCTGTAACCATTAATCCTTGGTTAGTACAAATATTTGATGTCGCTTTAGCACGACGGATATGCTGTTCTCTCGCTTGCAAAGTTAGACAAAAACCCTCTTTACCATCTAAATCGACTGTTCTACCAACAATACGACCTGGCATTTGGCGAATGTGAAGCATCTTACAAGTCATAAAACCAAAATATGGGCCACCTGAAGCAAGAGGTACACCCAGAGGCTGACCCTCACCACAGACTATATCCGCACCATTATCACCCCATTCTCCTGGTGGTTTTAAGATTGCTAAAGACATAGGATTTGTCACTGCCACTACTAGAGCATCATGTTGATAAGCCCAGTTTGTAAGGCTATCAACATACGCAATTTGACCTAAAAAATTAGGACTTTGTATCACTACAGCAGCATAGTTAGTATCAGCAAAATCAGCTAGTTTAGCAATATCAGCCTTACCCAGTTTAGAATCAAGATTTACAATATCAACTTCAATACCTTGATGCTTTGTAATAGTTTCTAATACATTTAAATAAGTAGGATGTAAAGCTTCAGCAATTAAGATCTTTTGTGACTTTGCTTTTTTATTTGAGCGAATCGCCATAAGTACTGACTCAGTTAGAGCAGTTGCACCATCATACATAGATGCATTAGAGGCATCCATACCTGTTAGCTCTGCCATCATAGTTTGAAACTCATAAATCACTTGCAGACTACCTTGAGAAGCCTCCGCTTGATATGGTGTATATGCGGTATAGAACTCTCCACGAGCTACAATATCCCATATTGCAGCTGGAATATAGTGACTATATGCACCAGCTCCAATAAAGTTTATATTATGATGATTTTTGTTAGCTCTCTTTCTAATAAGATTTGCTAATTGGATTTCATTAATACCATCTTTTATTTTAAGTTTAGCTGCTCTTAGCTGAGTTGGTATCTCATCAAATAATTGATCTACAGAGTCTGCTCCTATAGTATCAAGCATTTTTTTAATTTGTTCCGGTTTATGTGGGATAAAAGACATACTTCCTCCATGTCTTTATACAAGGTTTTATAAAAAGATTAAAAAAATAGATTGTTTGTTTATGCAATTATTCCTCAAGAGTTTTTGCATAATCATTAGCAGTTAGCAAGTCAGCTAACTGAGATTCATCATAGATTTTAAGTTTAAATAACCAACCATCTTTATATGGTGTATAATTTACTTGTGAAGGGTCATCAACCAAAGATTCATTAATTTCAATTACCTCACCATCAACAGGAGCATATACATCAGAGGCTGCTTTGACAGACTCAACGACACAAATATCATCACCAGCGGCGAACTCTTCGCCTACTTCTGGTAACTCAACATAGACTAAATCACCTAATAAAGACTGTGCATGCGCTGTGATACCTACAGTAACTTCATCACCATCTATTTTGACCCACTCATGCGACTTTGTATATTTTAATTTTTTAGGAACATTTAACATTTTATACCTCCATTTTATACCTCCGTATTGACTACGATTAATCGTTTTGAATAATCCTTATGTACTTTATATCAAAGATTTACCATTTTTAACAAACTTTAGTTTAACTAGCTCAACCTCTAGCTCTTTACCTCTGATATTTACCACGGGGTTATTAGCTTGTTTAGGCACATAAGCTAATGCAATAGCAACTTTTAAAGTTGGCGAAAAGCTACCACTTGTTATATAGCCTTTTTCACCATTATCAAAATCAATCTCTTGACCTGCTCTAAGGACACCTTTTGCTTTTAGTACTACACCAACCCACTTAGTATCAACTCCTTGTATTTTTTTAGTAAGATATGCTTTTTTGCCAATAAAGTCTCTATGCTGGTCAGATAAATCAACACTCCAGCCCAAGCCTCTTTCTAAAGGTGTCGTAGATGTATCTATATCAGCACCATATAGATGCATTCCTGCCTCTAACCTTAGTGTATCACGAGCACCTAAACCTGCAGGTTTTGCGCCATTTTCAAGCAGACTATTCCAGAATTTTTTTACCTGCGCTGCAGGGAGAATTACCTCAAAACCATCTTCACCCGTATAACCAGTGCGTGCTATCATCCATTTACTAAAAAACTTAAATGAAAAAGGCTTAAGTGTTTCAATTTCAGTAGCGATTTCTTTGGTAACAACACGCTTAATAACCTCAACAGCTTTTGGCCCCTGTACTGCAACTATAGCTAGATCAGTCTGTGGAGTTATCGTAACATCAAAATCTTTAGCATTTTCGCTAAACCATGCAACATCTGACTCTCTATTGCCAGCATTGACAACAATTCTAAAATGCTCAGCATCAACTTTATAAGTAATCAAATCATCAACGATACCAGCATTATGATTTAGCATACAGCCATATTGAGCTTTATTCTCTTGTAGTTTAGCGACATCATTAGCTAAAAGATGACGTAAAAACTTCTCAGCTTCAGAACCTTGTATATCAACAGCTAGCATATGTGATACATCAAAGATACCGCAATCTTCTCTAACATTATTATGCTCTTGAATTTGTGAACCATATTTAATTGGCATTGACCAACCTGAGAAATCAACCATCTTAGCATTAGCTGCTATATGTGATTCATAAAGAGGAGTTTTCAGCATGAACTATCCACCTAAAAAATTATGCTCGATAATCATACTATACATTTTTTTTTAGTGTTTTATAAGCATTTTATTTCAAAAAATAAGATATTATTTATCATCAATAACTTTGATATATAGCTTACCATCTCTTCCTCTTTCAGGACCATGAATATCTGTATCAAAGCCAGACAACATAGAACCTATTTTTTCAAGACTTTAGATTCTTGGGTTATCTTCTCACCTGGGAAAATAACAGGTATCCCAGGTAGATATAGTAATATCATAACGGCAGAAGTATCCTCATATAAATCTGCTAATGGTACCTTCTTTACTTTACCTTTTAGTAACTTTTAAATGCTCGATGTGGATTTAATTGCTGCCCAGGTAAGACATTAAATGCATGATACATAAGTTTAAGTAAATTAGCATTTTTAATATACTCATAAAGTTGCTCACTAATTTCTTGGATCCTTTTACCATTATAAAATTTATGGTCTTCTGCATATAAAGTTGGTAGCATTTTTTCTACCAATGTATTTTCATCATACATCTTCTTGAATTTATTCAATACTGAGATTAGCCTTGCTGATTTAGCTTTTGTCGTACATAAACTAAAATATAAATAGTAACTGAATGTAGCCCAGACTTGTCAACTGCTATATCATGCTCATCTAAGAATTTAGCGACCACATTAGCCAGTACTCCTCAATCTTGGACATCGTTATCTTTTATTACAGGAGTTAGAATTGTAATCTTAATAGGGTCTAATAAGAGAAAATCACCATCAACATTTTAAAATCCATGCCACTTATCAGCATTTCTTAATAACCAAGTTTCTTTATTAGAGAGGTTGCCAAACATCAAAAAACTAACCATTCGCTTCAGATCTTAGTTTAACTAATTCTTTTCTAAAATTTATAGTTAAATTAATAGTTTTATCTATAAGATTATAACCTTGCTCACCCTCCATCATTGCCACTGCTGTTTCAACACTAGAAACTATGAGATAAAAAGGTGATGTTGAAGTATACAGCATATAAACACTTCATTTTAAACTTCCCCATTATAGTCACCTTTATATGCAACATTGATGACTAGCTAAAGGCCGCTAAAAGCTTATGCGGTGACTGTGTCTCAAAAATTATATGTTCTGGTTTTGGATCAATTTGCATCGCTGATTTATGTTTATAAATTGGATGAAATATTGCATATGGTATCCAAGTACTATCAAAATGTAGCTTTTTAACATCAAGCTCCCTATGTATTGTATCAGTGTTACAAAGGATGCCATCATAAGTTGAATTGGTAACCCCAGCATATTCAGGCCACTTATCAGCAATATTTCTATTGTCATATCTTTTCTTGGATAGTTTCTATTTTGAACTCTTTTTTAGGAATCCCACCGATTATTCCATAAGCATTTCTTGTCGATTTTAGATATATCGGATTAACATCAAGCATCATCATTAAATGTGTTACTGACTTATGGCAATTTCTATCAACCAAAATAGTATCACCATCAGTAACACTATACATACCGACTATTTTATTCGCTGTTGAAGTACCATTTATGACAATAAATGATCTATCTGATTTAAAGCTTTCGATATATATTCTTCGGCGGCTTTATGTGCTTCAGAATGGTCAAGCAAGCTTCCTAACTCTTTCATCAAAATAGACAAATCTGTATTAAAAATATTTTCACCATAAAAATCATAAAACAAAGCTACTACTGCAGAACGCTGAAAACCATAGCATCCTTGGTACCTGGAGTACAAAAAGCTGAATTAAAAGATTTAGAATACTTAAACAATTTACAAGTCAAAAGTGGTAATATATCGTTAAAGTAATTTGTGATAGTTTTGTGAGTAAAGTCATAATCCTCGCTAGCTAAAGCATCATACTATAAAAAGTTGATATTTAAATTAAAATCACGCAAATTGAGCTTAATACTTTGACTATAATCAGATGCCACAAATATCGGCTTTGTATTAAGGTGTGCAATATTATGAAAAGCTTCAATATTGAAACTAGCTCTATCTAAAACGATACAGCATCTTAGAATTCTCTTCAAGAATTTCAACAACTTCAGATAAATCATCAACTGTTAAAGTATAATACTATGATGGTTTTTTAAGATCTTTCTCAATTTTTAGTAAAAATTTTTCTTTATATGACTTTGGAGTATCTTTATAGACAAATACAACTCTTTTCATAATCTTAGAACTTATAGAAATAACTACATATCAATGTAGTATACTAAAAGTACATAAATTAAAAATATTTTTTATTCTAAATAATAGAAAAATATAGCAACCAAAATCTAGTTAGACTTTTCGACTAGTTCTAATTCACCATCTACTAATCGATAAATTGTATTCATACGACTAGCTAGTTTTTCATCATGTGTGACAATCACAAAACTAGTCCCAAAATCATCACTAAGCTGTTGCATTAATGCAAATATGCTCTCTGATCTTTGACTATCTAGATTACCAGTAGGCTCATCTGCAAGAATACAGTTTGGATTTGTAACCAATGCTCTAGCAATAGCCACTCGCTGACGCTCCCCACCTGAAAGCTCAGCTGGTTTATGATGAGCACGATGCTCAAGACCAACTTTTGTGAGAATTTCATTAGCAAGGTTTATCGACTCTTTTTTACTATATTTTTTAGTAATAGCTAATGGAATCATCACATTTTCAATAGCTGTAAACTCTGGCAATAAATGATGTAATTGATAGATAAAGCCTAAATGCTTATTACGCATTTTTGCCCGCTTATTTACGGACTGATTATCAAACCTCTCACCCATCAGATATACTTCACCTGCACTACATTTATCTAGTCCACCTAAAACATTTAATAGTGTAGTCTTGCCTGATCCAGATAACCCGAGGATAGCGACTTTTTCACCTTTTTTAATTTCAAGGTTTGCATCTTTTAAGATAGCTATATCAGTTTTAAATTCTGTATATTTTTTTGAAACATTTTTGCAACTTAAAACAACATCATTCATATCTTAACGCCTCCACTGGCTGAACCTTAGAAGCACTCCAAGCAGGATAAAGTGTCGCTAAGAAACTTAAAAACATAGAAACTAAAGTAACTTTTAGAACATCTGACCACATCAACTCTGATGGAATATAATTTATAAGGTAAACACTTGCGTTTAAAAATTGCTTACCAGTAACATTCTGGATAAAATTAACTATCTCTGTAGCATAAGTTGAAAGAAATATACCAAGCAATACACCAATAACTGTACCTATCAAACCAATAATAAAACCTTGATATATAAATACCGTTATAATTTGTCGCGATGACATCCCTATCGTTCTAAGAATAGCTATATCACTACGCTTATCAGTAACAACCATAACTAAAGATGATAATAAGTTAAATACTGCAACAGCAATTATTAGCAATAGGATAAAAAACATCACCGTTTTTTCCATTTTTAAGGCATCAAAGAAAGATTTATTCTCATCTGTCCAATCACGAGTGAAATAGTAAGGTGGGATTGCGCCATCATTGAGTTTGTTTTTCACAAGTGGCGCATTATAGATATTTTTTATACCTAGCTGAATAGATAATACCGAATTACCTGTTTCAAAAACTTTTTGCGCATTTTTGATGTTAATCAAAGCATAATAAGCATCGTATTGATAACTTACAGAGAATACCCCCGATACTCTAAACTTCTTAATTTTCGGAATCATCCCTACTGGTGTTAGGTTAATCTTTGGCACAATTAAAGTGACTTTATCACCAACTTTAACACCTAAATTATCAGCTAAGACACTACCTAAAATTATATTATATCCTTGGTTATCATTTAACGATGATAACTTACCATTGACGATATGCTCAGCTACAGGGAGTACTTTGGTTTGATACTTAGGCTCTATACCCTGAATTTGTACAAATGCCGTAGTACTACCGACAGTATTTGCACTAAGCAACCCTTGTGACTCCACTATCGGTGCTGCTGCTGTGACACTTGGAATATTTTTCTCAATTTCTTTGGCTAATGTTGACCAGTCAGTAACCTCTCCACCTAATTGATAAACCTTTAAAGGTGGCACCATCATTAGAATTCTGTTCTTAATCTGCTGATCGAAACCATTCATAACTGACATCACTGTGATAAGTACAGCAACCCCTAGAGAAATACCCAAAAATGATATTGCCGAAATAATAGATATAAACCGATTACGCTTTTTTGCACGAATATATCTTAATCCGATAAATAGTGGTAAGCTCTTAAACATTAAAATTCTTTTTTAGCAATAAAAATTATTCTATAGAATAACATATTAAGCCAATAAAAAACATTTCAAAAACATCTAAGCAAATTGTCATAACTTATGTAATAGCAACTGTTTTTTGTATCATAGAGAAATTAATTAACTATTAAAAATTGATTAGACTTGTTAAATTTTACTAATTGTTGCTAAAGCAGCTTAGGGTACCATTAGCCCAAGATAACAACTTGATGTAAGCAATAAAGATGACAAAATTACTAAAATCTCAAATCCACATATATCTTGCTGGATTAACTATCGTTTACTTAACATTAGCAATCATAATTGCTAAGCTGATGTTCTAAATATGGCTAGTTGAGCTTAATAGTTTTAGATAGCTAAACCAAGTGCTGTTCTTCCCACCACACAGGACAGACACCTTAATATCGCGAAACCTGTAAGCTTTCTAAAATATATCTTAACTAGTCATATTTAAAGCAAAACTATTTAAATATTTTTAGTATTGAGTAAATGAAAATAATAGTGAAAAAAATTTAAAGAGGTTTGACGATTACCTACTTTCACTTGGGCATTGCCAGATTATCATTGGCGTGAGGCCATTTCATTCCTGAGTTCGAAATGGGATCAAGTGGTTCCAGACTGCTATTATCGTCAGTTCAAGTTATGCTACTATTCTTAATTTATATGTCAACTATTAGTTTTGATATTGCTACAAAAAAACTTATATATTTTTACCTATTTGATATTTTTCTAATAACAATGGAACTCTCTTCACCACATTCTTGATAAGCTTTAAGCTTACCACTAGCAAATTTAACTTATAGCTCTTCTTACCATAGATTTAGTATCAAAATCAACATAGACAGAGACAAGTAGGTGATTAAATTCATGCTGGAATATTACAGCAGCTACAGAATCAAGTTTGCTAGTAATTTTCTCACGCATCTCTGTCATGATATTCTGTATTTCAGCTCTTTTTATATCCGTTACAGGTTTACATTTTTGATACAAGATCTCGTTATTTGGATCATTGTATTGTATAAATTGGTGGTTCATCTATATATCCCCATTTTAAACATAGTGTTTGTAGTCATCCTGAACTAGGTATTCAGGATCTTATTACAAACTATAAAAAATTACTAAACTTAGGATTATTTTTTTAATCAAATTAAACTTCCAATCTTTCTGCCAATGATTAAGCTGTTTTTCTCTTAATACTACATATTCTATATTTTCTGCTATTTCGTATACACCAGTTTATGAGTTTGATATTTTTTAGTAAAGTCATTTAACTAGTATATTTTTATGCTAATAAACCTTTGCTTAACATCTGATATAACACCTATATACAAAACATTATTTTGTTGGTTAATAAGTATATAGCTAAACCCTCTTTTACACGTCACTATTCAAAGCTCTTAGTGATATTAGTAAAACAAGTTAGGATGACATGTAAAATTTAAACCTCACTCAAACTAACCGTACTACCCTCAGCTATTAGCCTGCTAACATCATTTACAAATTTGTAGATAGAAAATGGCTTTTGTAAAAAATCAAACTTACCATCAACATCATCAAGAGAAATTGTTATCTCTAAGATATTTTGTTTTTGAGTATTAGTTGAGGCTATATTTTCTTTGAGATTACTAAGGAGTTTCTTGAGATTAATTGGATTTACAGTTTGGCTTCTTAATGTTAGTTCAACTTTACTAAAATTTTCATCAATATATTGTGATATTGGTTGGACCTTGTCTACACTTAGTTTATTACACTCTCGCTGTACATCACGACTAACTTTACCCTCAACGACAACGATATCATCAACTTGAATGCTATCTTTAACAGCGACAAAAACATCTTCACTAATCAGACAATCAGCTCTATCAAATTCATCATCAATATTGATAATATACAAAACTTTTCCTGTTTTAGTCTTTCGGCGTATAGCTGGTGTTATCATACTTGCGATAATTCTCACAGAATTACCATCCATATTAGGCTGCTGAATCTTATCAAGATCACTAAAGCTAACATGATTGCACCAATGATTTTCCTCATCAATGATATGTCCACTAAAGTACATTCCTAGAGCTTTTTTCTCATTAATTAGTAGCTCTTTGAGGTTCCACTCTTCTACTATACATTTTTTTTCAAGCTCTGTATCAGTATCACTCTGTTGCTCTGTAAAACCAAATAAATCATCTTGTCCAGCAGCGTTCATCTCATTAACATACCCTGCATTTTTGATAGCTTTCTCAATAGAGTTAAATGCTGTAGCTCTATTTCTAGAAATATCTTTGATTGCACCAGCAAAGCACAAAGCCTCTAGCGCTTTTTTATTGACTTTGCGTAAATCAACTCTACGGCATAGATCAAATATTGAGCTAAACTCTTCACCTGATTGTCTTTCTGTAAGTATGCTTTTGATTGCTTCACTGCCAAGTCCTTTGATGGCGCCTAAGCCAAGTAAGATTGTACCTTTTGAGATAGCTATACAATCATAGACACTTTTATTAATATTTGGTGCTAAGACTGTAATACCCATATTTTTACAATCTAGGATAAATTTAACGAATTGATCAGTATTTCCCATATCCCCAGACATCAAAGCAGCCATATACTCATCTGGATAATGTGCTTTTAGCCAAGCTGTTTGATAAGCAATCAGCGCATACGCAGCAGCATGAGATTTGTTAAACCCATATCCGGCAAAAGCTTCCATTTGGTCAAATATCTCATCAGCAAGTTTAGCATTGATACTATAATATTTAGCAGCACCTTCTTTAAAAATCTTACGTTGTTGCTCCATTTCTTCAGGCTTTTTCTTACCCATAGCACGGCGTAATAAATCGGCAGCACCAAGTGTATAGCCAGCTAGTTTTTGTGCCATTTGCATTACCTGCTCTTGGTATACCGGGATACCATAAGTCTCTTTTAGCACCTCCTCAAGTAGAGGATGCAAATATGTAATTCTTTTTCTACCATGCTTACGATCAATAAAAGTAGGAATATTCTCCATCGGCCCAGGACGATATAATGCCACTAAAGCGATAATCTCTTCAAAATTAGAAGTACCTAGATCCTTGACAATCTGGCGCATACCCTGTGATTCAAGCTGAAATATTCCTGTGGTATTCCCTGCTTGCAAAAGCTTAAATGTTTTTTGATCATCTAGAGGTATATCAGCAATATCTAAAGGCTTTTGATCAGCTGATTTTTTAGCCTTAATGCTTTTAACAGTGTTATTGATAATCGTTAAGTTTTTTAGCCCTAAAAAATCAAACTTAACCAAACCTACATCTTCAATATCACCTTTATCAAACTGGGTAACAAGATCTCCACCTTTATCTTCGCAATATATCGGTGCAAAATCTGAAATTTTCGTTGGCGAAATTACAATACCTGCAGCATGCTTGCCTAAACTACGTGGCAAACCTTCTAATTTTTGCGCTCTTTCAATAACCTCGGCAACTTCTTCATCTACTTGCATTTCATCATATAATGGCTCACCCTCTTTTAGGATTTTCTTAAAGGTTGTACCAGGTGTTTCTGGAATAAGCTTGGCAATCCTATCACCAAAACCAAAACTTTGTCCCATTACACGCACGACGTCACGCACAACACCCTTAGCTGCCATAGTACCATAGGTTATAATCTGCGCAACACTATCTTTACCATATTTTCGCTCGACATACTTGATAACTCTATCTCTACCTTCAATACAAAAATCTATATCAAAATCAGGCATTGATACCCTTTCAGGATTCAGAAATCTCTCAAAAAGTAGCCCATACAGTAATGGATCTATATCCGTAATTAACAAAGAATACGCTACTAATGAACCAGCACCAGAACCACGCCCTGGTCCTACTGGGATATCATTTTCTTTTGACCAACGGATAAAATCTTCAACAATTAGAAAGTATCCTGGAAAACCCATATCACAAATAATATCAATCTCTCTTTGTAACCTATCTTTATAGACTTTTGTGATATGTTCATGCTTATCAGCTGATTTATTAGCTAATATTTTTTCTAAACGCTTATATAAGCCTTGATAACATAATTTTGAAAAGTATTCTTTTTCTGTCAAGCCAACCGGAATATCTACGGTTGGCAGACATGGCTTGCCTAGATCAAATGTGACATTACAGCGCTTTGCAATTGCTAGAGTATTATCTACAAGCACTGTTAGTGCAGAGAAAGTTTCGTACATTTCATCAGCTGATTTTAGATATTGTTCTCTAGTAAATTTAGATTTACGCGACTCATCTAAGATTGTTGTTTTCTCATTGATACAAGCTCTAATTTCATGAATACCATAATCATCTGCTTCCATAAATACAGTTAAGTTTGTTGCTACAGCTATGAGATTGTACTTACTTGCATATTCTAGAGCTTTTTCATTATACAAACCTTCATTTTCATACCCTAACTTATGAATTTCGATAATATAATTATTAGAACCGAATATCGCAATGTTTTGAGTAATAATCTCATCTGCCTTAATATAATCTTTGGCTAAGATAGCTTTGCCTAACTCCCCCTGCTGTCCACCATTTAAGCAAATAATATTTTCTAGATTTAACTCTTTAAGCCAAGCTTTAGGTATAAGAGGAATTGAGCCAAATCTATCTGTTTGTTGATATGCTCTAGAAATCAAATTAACAATATTTTGATAGCCATAATTATTTTCTGCTAGTAACACTAAATCAGCAATACCAAATTCAGTATCAATCTTCAGTTCCACCCCAAAGATTGGTTTAATCCCACTAGCTAATGCTTGTTTATAAAACTTAATTGCCGCAAACAAATTACACACATCAGTGAGAGCTATCGCAACAATATTTTTATCTTTTGCTCTTGCAAAAAGATCTCCTAGACGCACTGTACTATCAACAACAGAAAATCCGGTATGAACTCTAAGGTGAGAAATCATTGTAGATATTTTTTAAATTATGAACTTAGCTACAAATATTACTATAAAAGTAACCTAAGTTCGAAACTTATTTAATAATTGATCTGTTTACTTAGACTTTATCGTTTTAATTTTAACTTTAACTCAAATTCAAAAACTATATAAGCTACGAGCTTAAGGTATTATTTAGACTAAAAATAAACGAAAAAACTTAAAAGCTTACAATAATTAAAACAATCTATTTTATTAAGTTCTGTCCACAAAAAAGAAATTAATGGTTTTGCAAACTTTAGATTTTTTTCTAAAAGTTCAATGTGCATTGAATAATTCGTAAACCGAACTATCAGTAGTGAATGAACAGAAAATTTATAATTTTGAATTTTACAAATATAACTAAAAAATTAAGATATTTAAAGTAATATTAAAAAATATATAAATTAAATATTACTTTAAAATTATTTTAAACCTACAATAATATCTGATTTAATAAGTTTTAATTAATAAAACTTGTGTGAATTATGATTAAACAAATAGGCTCATTCATCACGATATTTTTTTGTATGATAACAGCACATGCAAATAAAACCGCAGAAATACTAAACGTAAAAAACGATAGACTCATTGCCATTTGAGTAACATAATCAGACAAACCTAAATTAGATGCTAATGATGTGGTTAAAGTTATTGAAATTGTTAGGGTCATATAGCCCACATATGTCAAAAAACATGCCAGCAAATTTTCTCTTTTGACATTTTTTATTATACGCACAATTCTCTAATTCCTAAACACAATAAAATATTTATTATGATTATATACTATCTCTGTAAAATGTTGATTTAGAACACTCTTTTAAGTAGTTGCTAGTACTATTTCCTAAAACTTTGCTTATTAAATATTTTATAATCTAGAAAATTACTAATATGATTTTTTTTATCTTTAAATACAAAATTATTATAAACAATCATGTATACAAGTACATTGCGAATGTAGTGCCGTGTCTCACCAAATGGTACATTTTCTATCCAAATTGCTGCTGGAGCTTCCTTTTCATTTAGCCACTTAGCAACATTACCTGGGCCAGCATTATATGCAGCTATACCTAGTATAGTATTTTTATCAAAAAGCTTCTCTAAGAAATATAAATTTGCTATACCTAGTTTAATGTTATTCTCAGGGATAAATATCTGACTAGTCATACCTTGAGATTTACCACCAATTAAAGATAATTTATATTTTTGGGCAATAAATTTTGCGGTTGGCTCTGTAACCTGCATCAATCCCTTTGCTCCAGCTGAGGAGACCGCCTCAATATCAAATAATGATTCTTTACGCATAATTGATAAAACAAGATCTTTATCAATGCCAAATTTTTGGGCACTTTGATTAACTGTAGTTATGAAAGCTTTTGGAAAGAGCATATCAATATTATTATAATTACCGATAACTGACATATTAAATATAGCCGCATAATACATATGATTATCTTCAGCTAAACTTGCAAGTTGTTTAATCTCATGAATCTGCTTATCTCTAAGCTTATTTCTGATTGCCCATTTCCAAATACTTGTTGAATCTTTGTATTGACCGATCTGATATAAATCAATAGCCTGTGTAGTAGCATCTTCTGCCAGTAGTTTTTTAGTTTCACTATTACTTAATGCTGTAGCAACATCATTACCAAAATTATATGGTTTACCAAGCCTATCAGACGCTAAAAATGAATAGTAATCAAGCGGTTGCTGTATTAATTCCGCAAAGATTTTCTCCGCTTGTTGTTTCTCACCTAGTTGATCATAACTATATGCTAGCCAATATTTCCATACTTGGTTTTGTTGTAATTTAGCAGGAAGTTGACTATATGTTTTTATATAATCTGCAAAGTTATTGTTGTATAAATCAACCCTTAATAACCACTCCCAAGCTGTTGTATCGAGATATTTTTTATCTACTCTAGTTAGCCACTGTTTTGCTTGTGGTGATTGAGATCTTGCAAAACTTACCGCTATTGCTGAGATACACTGTTGTTTTACTTTTGTGCTTAGATATCTTTTATTTTTTAGGTTATCCCATACTTTTGCATAGCCTTGGGCATCTTTTCTTATTAAATCTCTAGAAATATCAACAATCACTTTGTCAAAATAATTATAATTGTGAAACCTATTAATAAAACTGTCTAATTTACGCGAATCTTTAGTAGCTTGTTTCCATGCACTTATATAATTTAGATAATCTTTGTTATCTTTGACATAAGTATTTAATAACCACAAACTATCATCAAACTTATTGGCAAAAGCAAGAGTATATGCTTTAGTTGTTAGATAATCTCTTGGTTTATAATCAAAATTATCCCAATATTTTTGCATTTTATTACATGCAGCAGGCATATACACTCGGTTCTGCCAAAGTTGGCCATATTCATTTAATGCTTTAGTTTTTTCACCTAATTCATATTCTGCTTGCATACTCCAACATTTGCCAGGTACCCCTAAATCGCCTTTATAATACTTGCCAAAGAGCTTCCAGTCATATTTTTCGGCATAGTATTGCGCTAAATCATCACTAAGTCGGTTTTGCCAATAGCTATTATTATCTTGCTTGAAATACTCATCTATTGTTGATTGCTGAAAAATATTAGGATCTGTACTTATTTCTTTATATTGTAAATATGAGTAAATACTAGTATCTTTGAGTTTCGATTTATAATAAAAATATGATTTATAGTCTTTTTTAGCTAATGCATCTATGGCTTTTTGAGAATATTGAATTTGTTGTATTGTAAGACTATAGCCAATAGCACTAGATAAAATCAATAAACAACTTAATATATTTTTTTTATTAATCACAATAATTTGACTATTAGAAAATAATTTTACTAATATTAACATTATTAACACTAAAAACTAATCATTATCAACCCTCAATCGTAATAACCATAATTTAAAATCAATATTCTAAAACTTTGTAGATATTTATAAGCAAAAGTTAGTATATTTAGCTTAATTAAATTAAAATAATACAATGTGGCTAATAAAATTATTTTTTAAAACTGTGAAAAATAATCTAAAACTAGTTTTTATATTTGCTTTTATATACTCAATTTTGTTGTTAGTTTTCTATTACTCTCGTATTCAACATAATTATTCTTTTGCCATATCTACACCTAAAAATAATAGTATTGCAAAAAAATTAGATGTTAAGACTATAGCTAATCTAAAATATCTCAAATATAATCATGCTTCATCAATGACAACTATTGATAATAAACTTTTTATCACTTGGTATAGTGGCGATCAAGAAACTGCGCCAAATACTAAGATAATGCTTGCAATAGCTGAGAAAGTAGCTAGAAAGTGGCACTTCGATAAAATCAGATCAGTTATGGATCGCCAAAAGTTTCAATCTATATTTAAGAAACATATTCATCATTTAGGTAACCCAATTATATATTCTCAAGAAAAAAAATTGTGGTTAGTTTTTACTTCATCTAGCGGTGGCTGGGTAACTTCTTCTCTAAATATTATGTACTCAAATGATCTAGGTAAAACTTGGAGTACACCAAAAACTATAATCTCTTCACCAGTATTTAATTTCAGCACATTAATAAGAGGATCAGCAATCGAACTAGATAATAATAGATTTGCGATTCCTGTATACAAAGAATTTAATAATCTCAATGGTAGATGGTTTGTCTTTAATAATGATGGTGAGCTTATATTTGTTTCAGAAATGACTAATGATAGCGTAAATTTACAACCTACAGTAATTCCACTATCAAAAACTCATGCTTTGGCTCTATATAGACAGATGTATAGCCCTATAAAAAAAATATATACAAACGAAACAGCTGATAGTGGTATATCATGGTCAAAAGTAAAACCAACACAACTTGATAATCCAGACTCTGGTATTGCAGCAATAAAAATACAAAATGGTATCATCTTAGCCTACAACAATTCTACCAATAGTCGTTCAGAACTTAGTCTAGCCTTTAAAGCGTATAATTGTCAACAGTGGCAAAATATTTATAAATTCCCAAATAAAGCTAAAGGAGAACTTTCATACCCTACATTTACTTTGTATCAAGATAATATTATTTTAGCATTTTCTAATAAAGCTAAAGGTACAATAAGAGTTGTTGAGATTAAAGGAGAAAATTCTAATGCTTAACTATTATAACCTTTTGACAGCCAACCTCTTTGTGATATACTTTTTTTTGAGAATATTTACTCTTCTACCTAAAAAATTATTACTACTAGCGATATTAATACTACTTTGCTTTAACTTTATAAATATAAGCTCTGACAATGAGACTATATTTTATTTTGTCACTGGATTTATAAACTATTTTAGTTTTTCTTCATTTATCTTACTGATATTTATTATAGTAAGTATATTTATAAGTAAGAAAACTACTATTTTTCCATATACCAGTACAGCTTTTATGTTAATGCTTATTATATTTTATGGTTTATTCTTTATAATGTCATATAAGCTTTACGATATTGACTATAGTGCATATTTAGTATTAGCTTGCGTATTTGCTTATGGACTAATACTACTTTTGATTTCTAATAGATTTATATTATTTAATGTTACTATTGTTATTGCTGCAGTTGTGTTCTTTAGTGGTATTTTACAGGGTAATATATGGAACTATCTCTTAGACCCAGTTTTGCTAATGGTATGTATTATTGAGATATCTAGAGCTTTGTTAATAACAGCGAAAAATAAACAACACAAAGATAAATTTATATATTACTAAGCATTTGCATTATAAAGTTTACTGACCTTTTAGCAGCCATTTTAGCAAACTTATCGAAATTTTCAGGCGCATCACCATCAGCAGTATCAGAAATACTTCTTAGAATTAAACTTGGTACGCCCATTTCATTACAGATAAGATTAACACTTGCTCCTTCCATTTCTATAGCCTGTGCATCAAACTCTTTGATCACAAAATCTTTTCTCTCTGCACAATGGACAAATTGATCTCCTGTAGCAATAATACCAGTGTGTAGCTTGAGATCAAGTTCCTTAGCAACATTTTGAGCTTGTTTTAAAAGCCTAGTCGATGTTGTAATCTCAACTTCTGAAATGGGAATCTTACCATATGGGTAACCAAAAGCTGTGACATCAACATCATGTTGTACTGTAGCAGTTGCGGCAATCATATCACCTACTTTTAAATCTTGCAGTCCACCGGCAACACCTGTAAACAATAATGCCTCAACACCAAATCGCTCAATCATTATCGTTGCCGTTAAACTTGAGAATACTTTACCAATTTTACTATAGGCTATTACAAGCTCTTTATCCTGATAATTTGCCCGGTAGTATTTGTTATTTGCATACTCTATAGTCTCATAGCTATCTAACTTATCTAAAATTGGTTGGATCTCTATCTCCATTGCTCCTAATATTGCAATTTTTTTCATTGTTTACTCTCTATAGTTTCTATATCAATTTTGGTTATTTTTCTAAAACCTTGAGGTAAGAGCACTCCACCACCAGATGGCTTATCGCTATAATAAGTCTCAATATTTTTACTATCAATACGAATAAATCTCTTACCCGCATTTAGTGTTAACTCTTGATTTGCTGTAAATAGTTCGATAAATTTAAGTTTGTCTTTTTTATCTAGCTTAATGATTGATTTACCCTTACCTTTTTTAAGTAATGCAAAACTAGCGAAATCACGCACAATCATCCTACCTTGTGAACTTATAGCTAGCATCTTATGATCTTGCTCAAATGGTATAAACTTAAAGACATCATCTGCACCAAAAATATTTTTTCCCGTTATTTTACTTGTAATAAGATCTTCAGCTGGTATCACAAAACCTTTGCCACTTTCACTAGCAATTAAGAAATATCCAGCAGCACTTACAAAAGCCATATTTATAATTTGATCTTTTTTATCCAGCGGGATATATGTAGTTATATGCTCACCATAACCTCTTGCAGATGGTAATTTATCTACATATACAGAGTAAGCCTTACCAAGCTTACTAAAAAATACCAACTTAATATTACTACTACCTGAAGTTACCAAAAATGGCTCATCCTCAGGCTTATAACTTAAACCTACCGGATCAATATTTTCACCTTTAGCACATCTAATCCAACCAGCTTTTGACAAGATAATAGTTACCCTCTCATTAGGCATCAGATCCTTTTCTTCTAGAGCTTGAGCCTTTTCTGCGGCAATAATTTTCGAGCGCCTAGAATCACTAAAATCTACTAATATTTGCTTGAATTCTTTCTTCATTAAGTTTCTAAACTTAACTTCACTATTTAAATAACCCTCAAGTAATTCTCTTTCCTTTTGCAATTCCCTTTGCTCTTTTTTAATCTCAATTTCTTCAATCTTTGCTAACTTGCGTAATCTAATATTCAAAATTGCTTCAGCTTGGATTTCAGAAAGTGCAAATCTATTCTTTAACTCTAAACTAGGATCATCGTAGTTTCTAATGATATCAATCACTTCATCTATATTTAGAAACGCTATCAATAAACCTTCTAATATATGTAAACGGTCTAAAACCTTATCTAAGCTAGTCTGAAGTCTTCTTCGTAAGGTATGCTTACGATACTCTAGCCATTGATTAAGTATATCTAAAAGATTTTTCACTTGTGGCCGATTGTCTAAACCAATCATATTCATATTGACACGAAAGCTTTTCTCAAGATCTGTGGTCGCTAACAAATGTCCCATTATTTTCTTGATATTCTTCTTTGTCGTTGCCGAATATAAAACTATTTTCACAGGCTCTTTATCATCTGATTCATCTTGGATATTTTTTATCCAAGTAATTTTTTGTTGCTTAAGTTCGTTAGCAATTTGCTCCATTACCATGGCACTTGAAACCTGATGAGGTAATTTTGTAATCACAACATTACCATGATTATCATATTCATAAACTGCTTGCTGGCGTATCGACCCATTACCTGACCTATATACTCCAGCAATTTCTTGTTTGCTACTGATAATATTAGCACCACCAGGATAGTCAGGAGCCTCGACAATCTCAAGAATTTCTTCAATAGTCGAATTATTAGGCTTAGACAATAATTGTAAACAAGCATTTATAATCTCTGTAATATTGTGTGGTGGAATATATGTCGACATCCCCACAGCAATACCCATAGCACCATTAAGTAAAATATTTGGCACCTGAGCAGGCAAAAGTTTAGGCTCATCCATTGTCCCATCGAAATTTTTGACCCAATCTACGGTGCCTTTTTTTAATTCATCTAGAAGTAATACCGCATATTTAGATAAACGCGACTCGGTATAACGCATCGCTGCAAATGACTTTGGATCATCTATAGATCCCCAGTTACCCTGACCATCAATTAAAGGATAACGATAGGAAAAGTCTTGTGCCATCAATACCATAGCTTCATAACAAGCACTATCACCATGAGGATGGTATTTACCTAAGACATCACCAACTGTACGTGCTGATTTTTTATACTTAGATAAATAACTTAAACCAATTTCACTCATCGCATATATGATACGCCTTTGTACCGGCTTAAGACCATCAGAAATATGTGGCAAAGCTCTATCAAGAATCACATACATTGAGTAATTTAGGTATGCTTGTTCGGAAAATTCAGCTACAGAGCAAGTGCTTTCTAAACTTGAGAATAAATCCATATATACAGAAGATATTAAAGTAATTTATTGCTAAATTATATATTAGCAAATCCCACTATACTAGATAACTAGCTACTAGCATTCAAAAACATTTCGTAAGTTAACTCTTCTGTCTTCTAAGATAGGCTATAGTTTGTAGTTCTTTTGAAAAAACAAACTTATTTCTTTCTAAAAAATCTAAAGTTTTTAGAATATCCTTAAAGCCAGAGAGAACCCAAGCTTGGATATTATAATCAAATACAGTTTTTGCCTTTAAGTATCTACTTACTCCAGTTCTACATTCTTGAGTTAAAAAATCTGTTGCTGGAAACTTAATAACAATAACACCACTTTTATCATACGCAGCAATCTTAGAATACATCGCTAAGCTAGCTAATTGCTCTTTGATACCCTTAAAATCTTCCCAAGCTAAGAGCATTTTTTCTGTTGTTTCTTTTTCTAAGAACTTGATAGACTTTGTATTATAACTTTGTTTTAAACTATACGCTTCTTCTTTGAGTTGAGTATATTTTTCGAGTAATTCTTTATAGCAACGTTCTAAGCTAAGATTAGAAATTTCTAAACTATCATTTTTATTAGAAAGCTCAACCTGCTTGTACTTGAGCTTAGTAGTACTTTTAGATATTTGTTGTTGAATATATTGCATAATATTGTTGCGTAAACTAAAAGCAATATCATCTCTATCAACACCAAAATTTTTTAGCGTACTTCTTACAGTTTCAAGTAGTTCATCACGCACTGGCTGATTAATCTCTAGTGTTTCTTGCTCTGCAACTGCTAAAGCTTGCTTTTTATCCTCTTTATACAAAGTAACCTTTTCTACTAAATCAATAATAGAGACACCCCCACCAATAAGTTTTCGAACTTTATTGACAGTAATCTCTTCATTTTGGGCTCGTAAAAGATTACACTTTTGATTTACCAGCCTCTGAGCTACTTGTTTTGACATACTAATTTTTTCTTCTTCTCTTAGTGTTAGGACTTCATAACCATCTTTTGTAACCAAAATTGTATGTTCCCATTGTGCTGAAAGTGATCGGTCTTTTGTAACGGCAGTCCAACCATCTTTTAGCACTGACACTGCTCTTTTACCGATATTTATCATTGGTTCAATTGTAAATATCATTCCTTCTTCAAACATCTCACCTGTACCAACCTTGCCATGATGCATAACATTAGGAAGCTCATGAAAATTAGCACCAATTCCATGACCACAAAAAACATCAACTATCGAATAACCAAACTTCTTTGCATGCTTTTCTATAGCTGCACCGATATCTCCAAAATGATTGCCAGGTTTGACAACCTTTATACCTTTCCATAAGCATTCATGAGTAACTTCAACTAGCTTTTTAGCCATAACTGATGACTCACCTATCATAAACATCTTACTTGTATCACCATGATAGCCATCTTTTTTAACTGTGACATCAATATTTACTATATCACCATTTTTAAGCTTTTTATTAGCTGGGATTCCATGACAAACAACATGGTTTATTGAGGTACAAATAGATTTAGGAAAACCATGATAATTAAGCGGTGCCGGATATGCATCCTGGTCTTTGACTATATATTCATGGCAAATTCTATCAAGTTCTGCAGTTGTCACCCCCTCTTTAACAAAAGGAGTAATCATCTCTAAAACCTCTGCTGCTAACCTACCAGCAACGCGCATTTTTTCTATTTCTTGTGGAGTTTTTATTATTATTTGACTCATATGCAATCAGTATTTTTTAATAAAATCTAGTTATATATTATAAACCATCAGTTTATGAATATATAGATGTTACGAAAGGATGTTAAAATTATTATAAAACTAAAATAAATCTAATCGATCAATAGTATGCAAATAAAACAAGTACAACAAACCATCTCCAAACTTTTTAAAGATATAACTCAACCAAGGCTTGCTAGCTTTATTGCCTTATTAGAAGAAGTTGGTGAATTAGCAAATGAAATAATGCAGAATAAAATCTACGAAGAGGCAAATGATAATCAAAAAATTAAAGCAGAACTTACAGATATGTATTTGTAAGTTTACTTGGACTAACGAATGTCTATAACATAGATTTAGAGACTGAGTTTGCACAAAAAAATCCAAGCTCTAAAACCTCGAGTACAACAATGGAATAAAGCTAAAGGTTTACTCAAAGCTAAAAGAGCTAAGTTAGATTAAGTTTGAGCTCCTACAAATTAGTAGTCTCGACAAATACTTAGTAGCAATTTTAGATTACTTTAAATCATTTTGCAGTTACATATATCTTTTAGTACTATTTTGTACTACAATTTATTTTGTAAGGATAAAGAAAATTTCTACTCAATTTAAATTTTCGTTATTTAATTTCAGTTTTTGCTTAATCTCTTAAATTGTCATTTGATAATTCCATACACTAAATGACTAGCTTTTATAGTTAAAACTAAATAAACAAAAAAACTAAAGAGAATAAAAATGAATAATAAATCACAAGGTACAGTAAAATTTTTCAATGATCAAAAAGGATTTGGTTTCATCACTCCTGAAAGTGGTGGAAAAGATGTATTTGTACATATATCAAAATTAAATGGTGAGACTCTAGCTGAAGGTCAGCAAGTTACTTTTGAAACTCAAGAAGGTAGAAAAGGTCCTGAAGCCATCAATATTGAGGTACTATAATGCCAAGTATTAGAGTAGATGAGCACAAGCCATTTGATATAAGTTTAAGAAACTTTAAACGCGCTTGCGGAAAAGCTGGTATCAAGCAAGAACTTAGAGATAGACAACACTATGTAAAGCCAACAGAAAAAAGAAAGATAGCAAAACGTCAAGCTGTAAAAAGAGCAAGAATTTCTCAGAGAAGAACTTTTATTTAATCTAAATATTACTATTTTACCAATCTTTTTTAGTCAATATAAATATTAACTTATTTCTTGTAACATTTCTGTTATAAATTTTAGCGCCTAACTTAGTTACTGCTTTTTGTGAGCAAAAGTTTTTATCCCAGACATCAAAAAACATATCCCAACCAATTTATCTTTATAAAAGATAAGATAACAATTTTGCGGATTGTTTAAACCAGCTTCAAAATACTTTCTAAATCCATTTAACTCACATCATGTTTTATAATTATGTTGCGCCCATATTTCAGGATCTTTAACAATCTCAAACAGCTCATCAAAATCATTTTGAATCATTATCTGAAGACTGACATCCTCATAACAGAGAGATTTATTAAAGTCCATAAAACTCACCTTACTTCTGTTTAAAAACCAACTGTGGACTGGCGACTAGCAGCTTCGAAAAAATAAATGATTAGAAAGCAAAACTGTTTAAGCTTTACTCAACAGTTACAGATTTAGCTAAGTTTCTAGGTTGATCAATATCTGTACCTTTGATTATAGCTACATGATACGACAACAGCTGAAGTGGTATTGTAAATACTACAGGTGCGCTAAAATCATGCCCTGCATCTAATTCTAATACAATACTGTTATCAAAGTTAACTCTTTCTTTAATAGTTTTATCGACAAAAAGAATTAGCTTACCACCTCGAGCGTGCACCTCTTGTAGATTAGATAAAGTTTTATCTAATAATTCATCATTTGGCACAACTGCAACTATTGGCATATTCTTATCAACTAGAGCTAGAGGGCCATGCTTTAACTCCCCTGATGGATACGCTTCAGCATAGATATAAGAAATTTCTTTAAGTTTTAATGCTCCTTCAATAGCTATAGGATAATATAATCCTCTCCCTAAAAAGATAGCATGCTTTTTATCAGAAAAATACTCACTTATCTGATCTATTTCAGCATCTAGCTTTAATGCTCCCATAACCAAAGCTCGGATATTTTTGAGTTCTTCGGTATATTTAGCTATCTGCTGGTCTGATAAACTATTTTTGAGTTTAGCCATTACTAGTGTAAATATCGCTAATGCAACTAGCTGTGTTGTAAATGCTTTAGTGGAAGCTACACCAATCTCAATACCAGCCTTTGTCATAAAAATGATATCAGACTCTCTCACAAGCGAACTATTTGGTACATTACAAATACACATACTACCAACATAATTTTGCTTTTTACTCTTTCTAAGCGACTCTAAAGTATCAGCTGTTTCACCAGATTGAGAAATACTCACAAACAAAGAACCATCAACTACAACCTTATCTCTGTATCTGATCTCACTTGCTATTTCGACACTACATGGAACTTTTGCATATTTTTCAATCCAATACTTTGCTATTATCCCAGCATTATAGCTAGTTCCACACGCAACAATACAAATATGTTTAGTTTTTGCAAATAATTCTTTAGCTCTTTTATCAAAACTATCTAAACTAATTTCGCCATCAGCTAATGATGCTAAGATAGTATTTGAAACAGCTTCTGGCTGTTCATATATCTCTTTGAGCATATAATGTTTATAACCATCTTTAGAGACGCTCGATGATGAATAATTATACTCTTCAACTTCAAGATTTTTTGCGACACCATTATTATCAAAAACTTCAACATCATCTTTTGAAATAATTGCAATATCACCTTCATCAAGATAAGAAAATTTATTTGTAACCGGTAACAATGATAACACATCTGATGAAATAAAATTCTCATCTATACCCACGCCAATTACAAGTGGAGAGCCTGAGCGCACCGCAACAATTTTATCAGGGAATTTTTGTGAGATTATTGCTAGTGCATAAGCTCCTTTAAGCATAGCTATGACATACTTGATATTCTCAACTATACAAAGGTTATCACTCCACCCTTTTTGCAATAAATGGGCGATAACCTCGGTATCAGTATCCGACTTGAATTTATAACCATCATTAATAAGAATCTTTCTAAGTTCAGCAAAATTCTCTATGACACCATTATGAACTATACAAAAGCTTTCAGAAACATGAGGGTGAGAATTACTCTTAGATGGTTTACCATGAGTTGCCCATCTAGTATGAGCGATACCTATATCACCTTTAAAATTAGCTAAATTATACACAGATTTTTCTAGCTCAACAACTTTACCAACTTCTTTACATATATCTATGTGATTTTTTTCATCAATTATTGCCAAACCAGCAGAATCATAACCTCTATACTCTAGTTTTTTTAAACCTTCGATTAAAATATTAGTAACATTTCTTGTAGAGTTAGCACCTACTATTCCACACATAACACAAACCTTATTTTTATTATTTATCTGTTTTCTTGACAGGTCTCTGCCAAGTATCAATATGACGCTGTCTTGCTCTTGAAATTGCAAGATTATCAGCAGGAACATCTTTTGCAATAGTTGATCCAGCACCAACAGTTGCACCTTGACCAATATTAACTGGAGCTATTAGCTGTGAATCAGATCCAATAAAAGCATAATCGCCTATAACTGTTTTATGCTTATTGACACCATCATAATTACAAGTTATAACACCCGCACCTATGTTACAATTAGCACCGATTTCACTATCACCAAGATAAGTTAAATGCGATGCCTTTGAACCTTTACCAAGAACAGTTTTCTTAGCTTCAACAAAGTTACCTATCACTGCTCCTTGTTTAATATCACATTTAGGTCTAACACGCGCAAAAGGACCAACTATTGCACCTTCACGAATAATAGAACCATCTATCATACTATTAGATTTGATTCTAACATTATCTTCGATAATACAATTTTTGAGTATACAGTTAGCACCAACGATAACATTATTACCGAGTCTTACATTACCCTTAATTATTACATTGATATCTATCCAGCAATCTTTACCAACATCAAGGTTACCACGCACATCAAACCTATTTGGATCAGCAATACTCACACCCCTAGCCATAATCTTTTCAGCGACATTTCTTTGCCAAACTCGCTCAAGATTAGCCAATTGAGCTCTATCATTTACACCTAAAATTTCAAACTCATTAATTGGATGAGTTACATTTATCGAAACATGATCAGTTTTTGCAAATGTAATTATGTCTGTTAGATAATATTCCTCTTGAACATTATTTGCTTTTATCTGCGGCAACCATTTTTGTAGCAAATTTTTATGAACACAGTAAATTCCTGTATTAATTTCTTTTATCTGACGCTGGATATCATTAGCATCTTTTTCTTCAACAATTTCTGTAACCGCACCAAACCTATCTCTAACAATTCTACCTAAACCTTGAGGGTTTTCAACAAATGCTGTCAGAACGCCCAGATCAACATCTTTGGTAGTATCAATTAGGTTTTCTAAAACCTCGGTCGAAATTAAAGGTACATCTCCATAGAGGATTAAAACTTTCTGATCTGTTAAGTAGGGTAGTGTTTGTAACACAGCATAACCTGTACCAAGTTGTTGCTGTTGATAAACAAATGTTATATTTCTTCCTTGTAATGTATCTTCAACCTGCTCTTTTAGATGTCCTGTAACAACAACTATATTATCTGGATTTAGCTTCTCAACAGAACTAACAACATGCTCGATTAGAGGTTTTGCTGCTAATGTTTGTAAAACTTTTGGTTTATTTGAGTTCATTCTTGAACCTTTCCCTGCAGCCAAAATAACAACTGATAAACCCATAATAAAAAACTCCTTATAGTTTCTTACCACATTCTTCCAATAAAACTGTGATAATTTGATAATGATCTTCTAGCATTTTATCATAGATATTTTCAATAATAGAATCCACAGTCATCCATTTGACAGCCTTTGCATCATCAGCAGCATTAATTTCTGGTAAGCTTGGCCATTGATCAAAAACGAACAGCCCAGTATGGCTAATTGTTCTACCTCTTACTGAACGATCAGGATAGTCAAAAACTTTTTCACAGCGTTTTGCTACAGCAAGCTGCTCCTGGGTTAAGCTGATATTTGTTTCTTCAAATAATTCTCGAATTATAGCTTGTGATATAGTTTCATCACACTCTAGAAATCCTCCTGGCAATGCCCACAAACCTTTACCAGGAAAAGCTTTTCTCTGTATCATCAGAATATGATCATTTACTATAACTAAGGCATCAACTATCACAAAGTTTGGCTTAAAAGGAACATTTTGCCATAATCTTTTATACTCAATAACATATTTATTTTCTGCAACTAGTTCTTGATATGCCTTTGTAGCCATAAACTCTATCAAGAAATTATAAGTGCCTAGCTTAGAATCATTACTACACACGTATTGTTTTAGTATAATCCCTTTATAAAACTTTTGTCTAAATTCAGCAGCATTAAAGTTTTTGTAATTATCAACAGTAATATAACCCCATTCAGGAAAACTTTTTATATAATAACTAGAACTATCTTTGATATGTCCAACAATAGCAATACTATTATTATTTTTAGCGTGCTTATAAACATTTTTACGTAACTCATCCTGCCACTTTTGTTCTTGATAAAAGTAGTCAGTTAAAGGCTCTATGACTACAATATCTAAATCAATTCCAGCAATTTGCAAATCACTTTCTATCATCTCCTTTCTTTGCTCAAAAGAAAAAGGATTTTTTATATTTGGCGCATTAAAACAACTACCTACATTTATGATAATTTTTTTGCTACTTTGTAGTGCTACTAATATATTATACAGATGGCCTTTATGAAAAGGTTGAAACCTTCCTATAAAAACTGAAATATCATACATCTATTCACCTATGTATTTAATACGTGGGCTTGAGTTTGACTATCATAGACATTATCATCTGCTGGCACTGTCATTTGTGTGTAATCTTGTTGTTCTTGGTTGGTATTAGTTTTTTGTTGTTCTAGAGAGTTATCAATAGTTCTATCGTATGAATCAAAGCCAAAAGTACTTTTCTTTGAGCCTAACAATCCTCCAAGACTAGATTTACCATTTTTAGCACTTGCCTCTGAATCTGCCAGATTAGCCTCAGTTTGTCTTGCAATTTGAATATTATTATCATTTTTAAGTTCGGTATTATTTAAATCCTTACGAATACCACTTAAGATTCTAACCCCTTCACCTATATGATTTGGAGCTAAAGTTTTACTATCATTAGTAAATACTGCATTGACTTTAACTAAACTTGATAATTCGTCTACTTTACGAGCTAATATCACAAAAATTAAATCCTTTTTAGTATCTCTTATAGTTATCAAATGTCCAGATAGTATCTCATCTTTCTCAGCAATAATAATATAATTATCAGGATGCTCTTTGAAATAATTCTCTAAAAGATTAATAGTTATCGACAAAGGTTCTCTAAATACAAGCTTTAATGAACCTGTATCATCATATACAACACTAATTGAAACTTTTGATATTTGATCATTAATAATCTTAGCCATATCAAATTTAACCGAATAATTTGGTGGCAGCATTTGTTTTTGTGCTTCTGTCACTTGTGATCTGGCATAATTATTATCGCCATCAGGAAGTTTTAATGCTGGATTTATTTTTTCACCATTTAATCCTATTGGAATTTTTAGTGCTGGTTCTTCGGAAACTTTTACTCTTGCATAATCATACTTTCTATTTCTAAATGGTGAATCACTTATAGTATCTGTCAAGTTCTCATACGAAAAATCATTTTCAACATCACTAGTAGTACAATTTTGCAGTAACGTCCCAAGACTCAATAAAATGACTACATTGATAGTATTTCTCATTTTTTATCAATAGAACTAACTAATTAAATTGACTTATCAGTATAGCACAGTGCTATACTTATATTAATAAAAGCTTTAAATAATAAAATAGGCAAAATCAATGAAAGACAATTTATTTATATATTTACAATATCTACTTCCTCACGCTATAACATCGCGTTTAGTTAGCAAACTTGCTGATTCAAAAAATAAAATTATTAAAAACTATCTAATAAAACTTGCTATCAAAAAATTTAATATTAATTTATCTGAAGCTAAAGAAACCGATATAAACAAATATCAATCTTTCAATAATTTTTTCATAAGAGAACTTAAGGATGATTTAAGACCTATTTCTAATGACAAAAATGTCATTTCATCACCAGCAGATGGTGTATTAAGCCAATTCGGCACAATAACCAATAATAGTTTAATTCAAGCTAAAGATAAGCTATTTTCATTAGAGTCCTTAATTGCTGCAAGCTCAACAACTAATTTTACTAAATTTGCAACTATCTATCTTTCGCCAAAAGATTATCATAGAGTGCATATGCCTATAGATGGTAAGCTTACAAAGATGGTTTATGTTCCAGGTAAACTTTTCTCTGTTAATAAAACAACAACCAGAAGGGTTGATAATCTCTTTGCAAAAAATGAACGTCTAATCTGTTATTTTGATACATTAATTGGAGAGGTTGCTGTAATTTTTGTCGGTGCTCTTTTAGTTGCAGGTATAGAAACTGTATGGCACGGTAAAATCGCTCCGAACTACTACAAAGGTGTACAAACTTGGAACTACAATTGTGACAAATTTAATATCAAATTCAGCAAAGGTGATATACTTGGATGGTTTAACTTTGGTTCAACTGTAATTGTTTTAACTCCTGGAAATAACGTTAATTTCAAATTTGATGAGAGTCAAACTAACATCAAAATCCAAGTCAATCAAGATTTAGCTTTAATCACAGAATAAAGATTCATATTTATCCAACAGCGACTAAAAATATTTGTCTTGTTGATTTTATTTGTTTTACATTGATTTACATATGCAATCTCTTTTTTTTGTTCAAGATGCTCATCGTGAGATCTAAATCTAGGTGGTAACTTAATATCAAATCTCTTTGCCCACTTTCTTATAGTAACATGCTTGAAACCTAAAACTTTTCCAGCATCTTGATAACTTAGACCTTCTCTTTGGCATTTTAATAAGATCTCTTTAGCTGAACATTTAAATCTATTTTTAACAATTTGCTCAAAATTTCCAGAATATTGATTCGCCATACAACGAGTCTCCTCAAACTTATAATTTTAATATGAATGACCCTCCACCTAAAGTATCCATCTTACAGCTTTTATTATTAGTGACAACCTTTTTACAGCAATTATTGTATTTTAACCACTTTATTAAAGTTGGGGGAGGTAATAATAAACTTTCAAAAATTTATTACTTATCTATAAAAAATAAAAGAAGTTTAATACTATAATTTATATACAATTTCTAAGCGTCTAGTTGGAAATATAATATGCAAATCATAGAATTTAAATTTGTTTGTAAACTTTTTACATACTATAAGAATAACCTTATTTTTAGATTATGCTAAAGAAATTATACCTGCTAAATAAGGGGTTGATGTCCATGCGTTTCGATCTAGATATTTGTTACCATTAGTATCTTTTTTAGTTGGACTTTGATTTTTAATTATACAAGACATTAAGGTCATCGAAAACAATCCGATTAATACAATCCTAAAAATGTTCTTTTTCATAGCTATTATATCATGTACATATATTACTGCTGAGATTGATTATTTGCAGGTATTGGTTCATATGTTGACACACATGAAACTAAAACAATTGCGATTATTTTTTTCATAATTATCTCCTTACAGTTTTATATTAAAGTCTAATTATGTTATTTCATAATTAGCTAGACTGTCACTTAAACTTATATCATACAAAAAAAAGATAATTTAAACTTTTATTTACATTTTTTAGATATTTTTAAATTATTTTATTTACAACTTCATATTTAGTCATTAAATCTCTATAATTTGATAATTATAAATGTTATAGATTTATAGCTCAATAGATGGATATTAACCATATTTTGATGTCTGCATTAATGGCAGCTATCCCACTGGTTTTTGCAATTACAATCCATGAAGCTACCCATGGTTTTGTAGCTAAAATTCGTGGTGATGATACAGCGTATAAATTAAGCAGAGTAACATTAAACCCAGTATCTTATATTGATCCTCTTGGCACTATTTTATTTCCTGGACTAATGCTTATCTTATCAATTTCGTTTGGGTTTCCTTTTATTTTTGGTTGGGCTAAACCTGTACCGATTGATTATTCTAAGCTAAAGAATCCTAAGCTAGATATGTCTTTAGTTGCAATTGCTGGCCCATTAGTAAATTTAATAATGGCATTTATTTGGGCAATAGTAGCAAAATACATAACTCTACATCCTTATATCCAAGGTATGGCTTTTTATGGAATAATGATAAATGTAGTACTGATGATATTAAACTTATTACCAATTCCACCACTAGATGGCAGTAGAATAATCTCCTCTTTATTACCAGTGAATCTAGCATACAGATATAATAGTATAGAAAAATATGGCTTTGCTATTGTATTAGTATTGGTAATTATCCCTTTTAATGGATCAAACTTATTGTTTTTTATAATGCAACCATTCATGACAGCAGTCATAAATTTAATTCAATTTACAATTTTCTAAAAATCTTATTTTTGACCATTTTTCAAGCACCTTTTAAAATCAATTTCTAGCATATTTGGCATATATTCATTGATTGTAGTACATTATAGTTAATCAAATATTAATTTTTATAAATTTAAATGAAAAATTTTGGCAAAATTGTAATAGTATCTGTTCTAATGATTATATTCTACTCAAACATTTTTGCTTATGGTGACACTCCTCCTCGTAAACCAACTCTAGTAAATGTAATTGCTTTTATCACCGACATACAAAGTCTCGATGAGGCCAATGAACAAATACAAATAGATGCCATTTTCAAATTTGAATGGAATGATCCACATTTAGCATTTGATAGTAAGTATAATGAAGTATTTACAAGCTATACCAAGGTAATTTTCAATATGATGAGATATTTGAAGGATGTCGACCACAAATATCAATTATCAATGAAATGGTTCACCCCAAATAAAGTCACGTCAAATAAGAATTTATCCAAATGGTAATGTTGTTTATATCGAACAGAGGACATTAACTTTAGAGACTCCCATTGATAAAAAACTCTGAAAGCTTACATAATACCTTTTGGATATAATTCTAGCGAAGTACAACTTGAAGTTAATACAAACTATAAAATTACAGTAAAGTATTATATTAAAGATCATCTAAAGTCAATGTTGCTGAATGGCATATAACAAATTTTGATCTAAAGAGTACAACCCTGACTAAGCAATTATTATGGTAAACCAGAAAAAATATCAATCTTATAATTCAGCATATCACTTGATAGAAAGCCAACAAATATCTCGATTAAAGTTTAGTGCTTTTGTCATTACTAGTTCTAGCAATGTGAGCTGTGTTTTGGATAAACAGTGAAGCACTATCTAAACGACTCAATATTGCCTTCATCGGCATACTTTCTATTATTGCATATCAATTTCTTGTTGAAGGCGAAATGCCAAATATTGACTATCTGACATTTACTGATAGATTTTTTCTGATTTCATCTAATTATATATTGGCTTGTCAAAAAGATAAAAAAATAATAGCTAAGACATTAGATATTTATTCAAGGTTCGCTTTTCCAATTAGCTACCTAACATTGATAATATTTCTTTACTTTGTCTATTTATATTTATACTAGTAATAATCACACTTTAGTATTAAAAGTAACAATTACACTATAACTGCAATTATATTAGTACAATAACTTAAATTAAAATCAGGAAGTTAAATAATTCTATTTTTCAGCATTAGTAGAGTATGTTAATTTAAAAATTTCTAATAAAATAAGCTGCCTAAGCGCCGAAATATTAACTTAGTTAAATTTAAAAATATTTTAATAAGTAAGTAGTTGTTAAGATAGATTGCTTGTTAAATCCATAGTCTTTAAGTGAATATTTTCAAGCAAAAGATTAATTTAGCAACTAATAAAAAGATCAATACTAAGTATTTGTCACCTACAGTTACATAGTATGTGATCATGATGACAAATTACCCTAAGCAAACACAAGTAAAATAACAATGTTGAATTACTGTTGATAACATTATAAATTATTCATTCGGTCCAAAAAACTTTATAAATAAAGTTCGTAAATCAGTCTGTAATCCAGCATCTTGTATTGGTAAAACAATAGCATCTTCATCAGTTTCATCACGGTGAAAATGCCACCAACCTGTAGGTGTTATAAATGCTCCATTAGTAGACCCGTTCCATGCGTACTGGATTTATATAATTGCTTTAAGAATCTACCTTTTCACTAATTAATGTATAACAACCAAATTTTGGTACAAAATGATAAGTATAGATCTAAAGCAACGGAATTGTGTCTATGAGGTAATTGAACACTATTTTAGGAAATACAGCATTAACATAGTTTAGGTATAATAATTTCAGTTAGACTGAGCAGTATTTGCTAGCAAAACTCCATTACGATTCCTTTAGTTGCTTCAAGTTATAAGCCTAAAATTGACTACATTTTCAAGTATAGTATTATAATGGTAATGTACAACTGAAAAGTTGCTGTTGATGGCTTAACTCCTAAATAATTTAACAAAGGTTCATCATTGACATAATATAAAGTAGCATCTTCTGTACATAAATGTTCGATTATTTTATCTGTAGGAAAATTAAAGACATCTCATTTTGCCTATTGAAAGACAGTATCTCCTTGTCTACTTTCTTCAACACCTTGTATAACTATGAAAACATGTGAGCTAGCATTAGCAGATAGCTCTAACAATTGATTTTTTTAAGTTTATAAAACTAACTAAGCATACTGGAGATGTATCTTGATAATTTGTTTGAAGTCGACTACTCAAATTCAAGGTACAAATAGTCTGCTGCTGGTTATTCACAAAATACTGGGCTTAAGATAGTCAGCATTTTAATATTCGCAGCTTATATATTCAAAGTACTTAGCATTCTCTAACATATAATCACATCTCTTTGTGACAAAACATCTCTCATACTCTTTCGATAATCCAATTATATCGATAACCTAAAATATTGATACAAAATTCTTAAAGTTACATAGGAAGAAAAATTAGCAATATGTATAAGTTTATAAATGCCAA